>NZ_QXNY01000005.1:300000-573325 GCF_003572205.1 Algihabitans albus | reverse complement strand
CTCAAACTTCGCTTTCGACATCTCTACTCCGGCCCCTGTGGCGTCGCTGCCTCCAAGCAGCGAATTTTATTCGACGCTGTTTCCGCTCGCCTGCCCGGCGGACTAACGGGCCGGCAACTGGAGCGGGTGACGGGAATCGAACCCGCATAACCAGCTTGGAAGGCTGGGGCTCTACCATTGAGCTACACCCGCAACTTCCGTGACAGATCTCCCAAAGCCGCTTGGCCCGTGAGGATTGCTAAAGAGAGAAGCTGGTGGAGGGGGTTGGATTTGAACCAACGTAGGCTGAGCCAACGGATTTACAGTCCGTCCCCTTTAACCACTCGGGCACCCCTCCAGCGTAGGCCTCAGCCAGCGCGACGAAGTCGCGCACTATGGACATTTCGGTTCGACTGTCAACGGCGATCACGACAAAAAGGCCCGCAGCCGGCCTGAGCAACTGTCTGGCCGATCGCGGGACTTGCCCAGCCTAGGGCTGGCAGCGCAAATCTAAGTCCTGTGATCCGCCGACACAAGCCTCGACTGCGCCGTTGCGGACCGGTTATCGGCGACCGGGCATTGGCGCATCTCCGCGGGAGCCGACCGATGATCCGATTCGACGCCGAAGGCAGAGTGAAGCGGTATTTCTGGCCGCATCTCTCACTGGCGGCCGCAGCCTTGGCGGGACTGGCCTGGGACCTGTTGTCGGGACAGGGGCTCTGGACCGGATTGATCGTGGGCGAACTGCTGGAACCCGTCACCCTTTTGCTCGCGGGCGTGACGGGCTGGTGGCTGCTCAGGCACCGCTACCTTCTGCCGGCCCTGCTGGCGATCGGCATCATTGTAGGCTTCGGCGTAACGGCGGTGAGCTTCGAAAACATGGGCCGCAGCGCCCATTTCTCCCTCGTGCTCGCCCGCGTCGTCGCCGTCGTTCTAACCGGCTACAGCCTCAATGCGCTGCGGCTGCTCCTCGACCCCCCGACGCCCAGATTCTAGGGAACGGCCTTCCAGGCAGTTCGGCCCTGCGGCGCAGCCAGAGGCTCGATCCTGTCACCGCCGGCCGCGCGTGAAGGTATCGTCCCCCATCAGCTTCGCAGGACCTGGATCCGCAAAACCTGTATTGAACCTGAAGATCGAACCCGATGGGGACTTCGGCTTAAGAGCGCCGCACCTTGCGTTGCGGCGCGCCTCTTCTATAGATGCATCGAGATCGCATGACGGACGAACGGGGATGACCATGCACGTCGGCGTGCCGAAAGAGATCAAGACCAAGGAGTACCGGGTCGGCCTCATGCCGGCCTCGGTCCGCGAGCTGGTGCATCACGGGCATGCCGTCACGGTCGAGGCCGGCGCCGGCGCCGGGATCGGCTTCGAGGACGCGGCCTACCGCGCCGCAGGCGCCGAGGTGGTCGACAGCGCGGAGGACGTCTTCGCCGACGCCGACATGATCGTGAAGGTCAAGGAACCGCAAGCCAACGAGATCGCCCGTCTGCGCGAGGACCAAATCCTCTTCACCTACCTGCACCTGGCCCCCGACCGTCCGCAGACCGAGGGCCTGCTGCGGTCGGGCGCGACGGCCATCGCCTACGAGACCGTGACCGACGCGGCGGGCCGGCTGCCGCTGCTGGCGCCGATGAGCGAGGTCGCCGGGCGGATGTCCGTTCAGGTCGGGGCGCACTGCCTGGAGAAGGAGCAGGGCGGCGCCGGGCTTCTGCTGGGCGGCGTGCCGGGCACGCCCGCCGCCAGGGTCGTCGTCCTGGGCGGCGGTGTCTCGGGCAGCAACGCGGCCCGCATGGCCATGGGCATGGAAGCGCACGTCACGGTGATCGACAAGTCGCTGCCGACCCTCGACCGACTGGATCTGCGCTTCGGCGGTCAGCTTAACACCATCTTCTCCACGGTCGAAACGCTCGAACAGCACGTGCAGGGCGCCGACCTGGTGATCGGCGCGGTGCTGGTGCCGGGGGCCGCCGCCCCCAAACTGGTGACCCGAGAGATGGTGGCGGCGATGAAACCGGGCGCCGTGCTGGTCGACATCGCGATCGACCAAGGCGGCTGCTTCGAAACCTCCAGGGCCACCACCCACGACGACCCCACCTACGTGATCGACGAGGTGGTGCACTATTGCGTCGCCAACATGCCGGGCGCCGTCGCCCGCACGGCGACCAGCGCCCTGAACAACGCCACGCTGCCCTTCGTCCTGGCGCTCGCCGACAAGGGCGCGCGCAAGGCGCTGGCGGAGGATCGCAATCTTTTGAACGGCCTTAACGCTGCCCAAGGAAAGCTGACCTATCGCGCCGTCGCCGAAGCCCATGGCCTGCCCTACAGCGCCCCGCAGGAGGTCATGGGTCTGTCGTAGCCTTAGGATCCTTCGCGAAAATCCTATCTAAGTTCGGACGCGACAATCATATTGCCGTCACAAGACTGTTCTAAAGGCCTCCCCCATGCGTCGGACGGTGCTCTTTGCGCGGCGGTTAACCCGCTCGCGCCACGGCCAGGCTGGGCTCTTCGCCCTCTCGGCGGCAGAGACCGTGTTTCTGCCGCTGATGCTCGAGGCCATCATGGCGCCGATGATGCTGGTGGATCGCCGCCGCGCCTGGCAAACCGGCGCGATCGCGCTGGCAGGCTGCCTGGCCGGCGCCGTGGTCGCCTACTTCCTTGGCGCTTGGCTATACAGCTGGTTCGGTCAGGATCTGGTGACTCTTGTCGGAGGGGAGCAGGCTTTCAACGACTTCAAGGTCTTCATGCAGACCCATGGTTTCTGGGCGATCATGCTGGCCGGCCTGACACCCATCCCCTTTCAGATCGCGGTCCTGGCCAGCGGGGTCACGGGCTACGCGCTGCCGGGTTTCATCGCCGCCGTCCTGATTTCCCGAGGCCTTCGCTATCTTGGGATGGCGGCCCTCGTCTCCTGGTTGGGCGCCGATGCCTTTCGGGCCTTTAGCCGCCTGCGCCGCGCCCTGCCCTGGTCGAAAAAGCGTCCCTCAGGGGACGAGGTCGCGCAGACGGTACCAGAGCATGGCGAGCACCAGGCTCGGAGTACGCAGGATGCGACCGCCGGGGAAGGGCGTGTGGGGTAGCTTGGCGAAGAGGTCCAGGCGCCCCGCCTGACCGGCAATCGCTTCGGCCAACACCCGGCCTGCGATCCCCGTCAGCGTGACGCCCGAGCCGGAGAAACCCTGGGCGAAAAAGGTCCGCTGGCCGATCCGGCCGAGATGCGGCGAGCGCTCCACCGTGATCGCGACGAACCCGCCCCAGGTAAAGTCGAAGCCGACGTCGGCCAGGTCGGGATAGACTTCCAGCATCTTCTGGCGCATGGCCCGCGGCAGGTTCGGCGGCATCAGGGTCGAATAGCTCACGCGGCCGCCGAACAGCAGGCGATGGTCGGACGAGCGGCGAAAGTAGTTCAGAACGAACTTCATGTCGGCGACGGCGGCGTTCCGGGGGATCAGGCCCTTGGCCCGGTTCTCGCCCAGCGTCTCCGTGGCAGCGATATAGGTGCCGACCGGCATGATCCGGCTGCGCAGGCCCGGCACCAGATCGCTCAGGTAGGCATTCATCGCGAGCACCAGGAACTTTGCGCTCACGCTGCCCTTCGCCGTCGCGACCTTGGCGGCCTCGGTATCGATGGACTCCGCCCGCGTCCCCTCGAAGATGCGCACGCCCGCCGCGGCTGCCGCACGCGCCAGGCCGAGACAGTAGTTGAGCGGATGGAGATGACCCGCGCCCGACTCGTAGAGGCCGCCGATGTAGCGCGGCGAGGCCGCGTGTTGACGCGCAGCCTCGGCGCCTCGCACCATCTCCTGCGCCTCATAGCCGAGCTTCGAAAGGGTTTCCGCCGCCTCCTCGCACTCCCGCAGCTCGCGCGGCCGGTCGGCGGCGTGGAAGTAGCCCCAGGTCAGATCGCAGTCGATGCCATGCTTGGCGACCCGGTCGCGGATGATCTGCTTGCCCTCTTCGGTCATCGCGAAGAGACGCCGGGCATCCTCGAGGCCGACCCAGTCGATCAGCTTGTCGGGACCCGAAGAAAAACCTGTGCAGATCTGTCCGCCGTTGCGCCCGGACGCGCCCCAGCCGATTCGATTGGCCTCCAGCAGCACCACGTCCAGGCCCCGCTCCGCCAGCTCCAGGGCCGTCGTGACGCCGGTGTAGCCGCCGCCGACCACACAGACGTCGCAGGACAAAGCGCCGGTCAGCTCCGGGTAGTCGGGTTGGGGGTGAGCCGTGGCGGCATACCAGGAGTCGGCGTGGGCTTGGCGGGGCATGGCGGAGGCTCGTAGCTCTGGACGCTTCCAGGGGGCAGGTGGTAGCTGGAGATATCCAGCCTCATAGAAAGACGTCTAGTCCATGTCCTACATCGAGGAATTCCTCAAGGACCATCGCATCGAAGAGGTCGAGTGTCTGGTGCCGGACATGGCCGGCATCGCGCGCGGCAAGATCCTGCCCGCCGGCAAGTTCCTTCGCGGCATCAAGCGAGGCCTGCGCATTCCCGAAGCGATCTTCGTGCAGACCGTCAACGGGCGCTACCCCCACGACTCCGAGAACGTCATCGACGACGCCATGTCCGACGTCTACCTGGAGCCGGAACCCCAGAGCATCCGAGTCGTGCCCTGGTACGAGGAACCGACGGCGCAGATCATCTGCGATCCCTACTACTTCGACGGCAGACCCGTCCCCTTTGCCTGCCGCCACCTGCTGAAGCGGGTGCTCGCCCTCTTTCACGCCAAGAACTGGCAGCCCATCGTCGCCGCCGAGCTGGAGTTCTATCTCGTCGATATCAACGAAGATCCCGACTACCCCCTGCAGCCGCCGATCGGCCGCTCCAAGCGGCGGGAAACCTCCCGGCAGGCCTACGGGGTCGACGCCGTCAACGAATTCGATCCGCTGTTCGAGGAGGTCTACGACTTCTGCGAGGCGCAGAACATCGACATCGACACCCTGACCCACGAGGCCGGGGCCGCGCAGATGGAGATGAACTTCAACCATCAAGACGCGCTGGCAGCCGCCGACCAGGCTTTTCTGTTCAAACGGACGGTCCGCGAGGCCGGTCTGCGGCACCAAGTCTACGCCACCTTCATGGCCAAGCCGATGCAGGGCGAGCCCGGCAGCTCCATGCACGTCCACCAGTCGCTGACCGACCAGAGCAGCAGGCGGAACCTCTTCAGCACGACGCGGGGCGGCGCCTCCAAGCTCTTCCTCAATTACATCGGTGGTCTGCAGCGCTACCTGCCCGCCACCATGCCGCTGGTGGCGCCCAACGTGAACTCCTACCGTCGGCTGATCCCGCACGCCGATGCACCGATCAATACCCACTGGGGCTTCGACAACCGCACGGTCGGCTTCCGGGTTCCCAACTCGGAACCGGAGGCGCGGCGCGTGGAGAACCGCGTGGCGGGCGCCGACGCGAACCCCTACCTCGCGATCGCGGCCTCGCTGGCCTGCGGCTACCTGGGGATGAGCGGCCGCCTGCAACCCAGCAAACCGCAGATCGGCAGCGCCTATCGCCTGGCGCACACGCTGCCGCGCACCCTGCACGATGCGCTCTACCGCTTCACCCGCACCAAGGCGCTCAAGGAAGTGCTGGGCGAGGAGTTCGTCACCGCCGTGGCAACGGTCAAGAATGCCGAACTGGACGCCTACCAGGAGGTCATCTCCTCTTGGGAACGCGAGCACCTGCTGCTCAACGTCTGATCGGCGGACCTCGGGAGAACCTTTCGAGACGCGGGAGCGGCCGACGTCTCGAAAGGTGATGGCCCGGCGTTACGGCGTCAGCACGATCCGGCCTTCGATGCTGCCCTGTTTCATGCGATCGAAGACGCCGTTGATGTTCTCCAGCGGCTCGACCGCCACATTGGCGGCGACCTGACCTTCGGCGGCGAAGGTCAGGCATTCCTGCAGGTCCAGGCGGGTGCCGACGATCGAACCGCGGAGAGTGATGCGCTTCAGCACCACATCGAAGATGGGCACCGGAAAATCACCCGGCGGCAACCCATTGAGCACCACCGTTCCGCCGCGCCGGGCCATCCCCAGGGCCTGAGCGAAGGCGGGGCGCGACACGGCCGTCACCAACACACCATGGGCACCGCCGATGGTGCGGGCGACTTCATCCACTGGATCCAGGTTCGCGGCGTTGATGGTCATGTCGGCGCCGAGGCGCTTGGCGAACTCCAGCTTCTCGTCGGCGATATCGACCGCGACCACGTGACGGCCCATCGCCTTGGCGTACTGCACCGCCATGTGACCGAGCCCGCCGATCCCCGAAATCACGACCCAATCGCCCGGCTTGGTATCGGTTTCCTTGAGGCCCTTGTAGACCGTCACGCCCGCGCAGAGCACCGGGGCCACCGCCGCCATCTCGAGGTTGTTCGGCAGCTTGCCGACAAAACGCGGGTCCGCCTTGGCGTATTCGGCGTAACCGCCGTCGACGCTGTAGCCGGTGTTCTGCTGGCTTTCGCACAGCGTCTCCCAACCGCCCATGCAGTGGTCGCAAAAGCCGCAGGCCGTATGCAGCCAGGGCACGCCCACCCGGTCGCCTTCCTTGACGTTCGTGACTTCCCGACCGACGGCGGCGACCGTACCGCAGCCTTCGTGGCCGGGGATCAGCGGCAGCGTCGGCTTCACCGGCCAGTCGCCGGAGGCCGCGTGCAGGTCCGTGTGACAGACGCCGCTGGCCTCGATCCGCACCAAAATCTCTTGAGGGCCGATCTCCGGAATCGGGACCTCCTCGATCTTGAGCGGTTGACCGAACTCATGAATGACCGCCGCCTTCATCGTCTTTGCCATGACCTCTAAGTTCTCCCGTTCGTTATAACGTCCGACCCCTAAGCGCTCCTGCCATCGCAAAGCGTAGGAGCTTCTCATCCATTCTTGCTCTCATTGTGTGGGAATATGGTGACTCTCGCCGGAAATGACGAGGGAGCGGATTGGATAACTCGGCGGTACGGGTTCCCTGCAGCGGCCGATCGCGCAGCTTGGCCCCGCACCGGCCCCGGGCTATGTTGAGACGCATGCAGAGGCCGCCGAGAGTTCATGCAAGCAAAAGCCGGCCCCGGCAGTGCCGCGCCGCGCCCTGCAGACGGCGGGAACTGCTGCGTCTCTGCGCCAGGATCGGCTATAATCCCTAGGCTATCCATCGCGTTTTTCCGATGTAATCCAGATAGCTAGAGGATGATTCACAGATGCCAAGCGAACCGATCCGCAACACGACAGCCCGTTGGCGCGCGCTCGATGTGCGCCATCACCTCAGTCCCTTCGCAGACTACAAGACACTGAAGCAGGGCGACGGGGGCAGCCGCATCATCACCGAGGCCAAGGGCGTCTACCTGACCGACTCGGAAGGACAGACGCTGCTCGACGGCATGGCGGGGCTCTGGTGCGTCAATGTCGGCTACGGCCGTCAGGAACTGGCCGAGGCCGCCTACCGGCAGATGCTGGAGCTGCCCTACTACAACACCTTCTTCAAGACGGCGACGCCGCCGGCTGTCGAGTTGTCGGAGAAGCTGGCGGAGATCGCGCCGGAGGGCATGAACCGGGTCTTCTATGGCTCCAGCGGTTCGGAATCGAACGACACGGTGGTGCGCCTCGTGCGGCGTTACTGGAACCTGCGGGGCCAGCCCGAGAAGAACCACTTCATCAGCCGCACCCATGCCTATCACGGCTCGACCATGGCCTCCGCCAGCCTGGGCGGCATGCCCTTCATGCAGGAAGGCTTCGGGCTGCCGCTGCCCGGCTTCCACCACGTGATGCCGCCCTACTGGCTCGACTTCGCGGAGCGCGACGACGACGGGACCGACGAGAGCCCGGCCGACTTCGGCCTGCGCGCCGCCAGGGCGGTCGAGGAGAAGATTCTGGAAATCGGCGCGGACAAGGTCGCTGCCTTCATCGGCGAACCGATCCAGGGCGCCGGCGGCGTCATCGTTCCGCCGGAGACCTACTGGCCCGAAATCCAGCGCATCTGCGCCCGGCACGACGTCCTGCTGATCGCCGACGAGGTGATCTGCGGGTTCGGGCGTACCGGCTACTGGTTCGCCAGCGAGCCCTTCGGCATCAAGCCGGATCTCATGACCCTGGCCAAGGGCATCACCTCCGGCTACATCCCGCTTTCCGCCGTCATGGTGTCCGACCGCATCGGCGAGGTCCTGGAGTCCGGCGAGGGCGAGTTCGCCCACGGTTACACCTACTCCGGCCATCCGGTCGCCTGCGCCGTCGCACTGGCCAACATCGCGCTGATCGAGAGCGACGGTCTGGTGGAGAAGGTGCGCGAGGAAACCGCGCCCTACCTGGCGGAGCGCTTGCAGAGCCTGGCCGGGCATCCGCTGGTCGGACAGGTGCGCAGCTTCGGCCTGCTGGGCGCCGTCGAACTGGTCGAGGACAAGGCGCGCCGCAAGCACTTCGAGCCGATCGGGCGGGTGGGTACGCTCTGCCGCGATCACTGTTTCGCCAACGGCCTGGTAATGCGAGCGGTGCGCGACGGCATGGTGCTCTCGCCGCCGCTGATCATCGAAAAGCCGCAGATCGACGAGCTGATCGACAAGGCCCGCATCTGCCTCGATCTGACGGCCCAAGACCTCGGGATCGCCATCTGAAGGAGACTAGCGTGGCCCGCGAGATCACCGTCGCCGCAACCCAGATGGCCTGCTCCTGGGACAGCGCCGCCAACCTGGATAGGGCCGAGGCTCTGGTTCGGACGGCGGCGGCGCGGGGCGCTCAGGCGATTCTGCTGCAGGAGCTGTTCGAGACCCCCTACTTCTGTCCCGACCAGAAGCAGGAGTTCTTCGGCTTGGCCCGGCCCTTCGCGGACAATCCCGTGATCGCGCGCTTCGCCTCCCTGGCCAAAGAACTGGGCGTGGTGCTGCCGGTCAGCTTCTTCGAGCGGGCCAACAACGCGCATTACAACGCCCTGGCCATGATCGACGCCGACGGCTCTCCCCTGGGGCTCTACCGCAAGTCCCATATCCCCAACGGTCCGGGCTATCAGGAGAAGTTCTACTTCAACCCCGGCGATACCGGGTTCCGGGTCTGGGATACGGCCCACGGTCGGCTCGGGGTCGGGATCTGCTGGGACCAATGGTTCCCGGAATGCGCCCGCGCCCTGGCGCTGCAAGGCGCGGAGGTTCTGTTCTACCCCACCGCCATCGGCAGCGAACCGCAGGACCCGAGCCTGAATTCGAGGGACCACTGGCAGCGCACCATGCAGGGCCATGCCGCCGCCAACATGGTGCCTCTGGTCGCCAGCAACCGCATCGGCGAAGAACAAGCCGAGGCGGCGAAGATGCGTTTCTACGGCGCGTCCTTCATCGCCGACGCGACGGGCGCCAAGGTCGCCGAGGCGGAAACCCAAGAGGCCGTGCTGACCGCCACCTTCGACTTGGAGGCTATCCAGGCCGCCCGCGCCTCCTGGGGCTTCTTCCGCGACCGCCGGCCGGAGCTTTACGGCCCGCTGCTGACGCTGGATGGCAAGACCGTGCGACCGTGAGGTCGCCCACCCTCACCCGCCCAGCTCGATCCAGACCGTCTTCAGTTCGGTGTATTTGTCGAAGGCGTGGAGCGACTTGTCGCGGCCGAAGCCGGACTGCTTGTAGCCGCCGAAGGGCGTGGTGATGTCGCCGCCGTCGAAGCAGTTGATCCAGACCGAGCCGGCGCGCAGGCCGCGGGCCATCTTGTGGGCGGTGTCGATGTTCTTGGTCCAGACGGCGGCCGCCAGGCCGTAGACGGTGTCGTTGGCGATCCTCAACCCCTCTTCGGCGTCCTTGAAGGTGAGGGTCGAGAGCACCGGGCCGAAGATTTCCTCCCGTGCGATGGTCATCTGGTTGTCGACGCGGTCGAAGACCGTCGGCTCCACATAGTAGCCGCCCTCGGCCGTCTGGACCTGCTGGCCGCCGAGCACGAGCTGGGCGCCCTCCTGCTGCCCGATCCCGATGTAGCGCAGCACCTTGTCCATCTGATCCCGGTCGACGATCGCGCCCATCTTGGTCTGCGGGTCCAGGGGATTGCCGACCTTGATGGAGCGCGAGATCTTCAGGAGCTTCTCCATCAGGGCTTCCTTGATCGACTCCTGCACCAGCAGGCGGGAGCCGGCGTTGCAGACTTCGCCCTGGTTGAAGAAGATTCCCCAGGCCGCCGCCTCGGCCGCCTGATCGAGATCGCTGGTGTCCGCCAGCACGATGTGCGGAGTCTTGCCGCCGCACTCCAGCGCCACCCGCTTCATGTTCGACTGACCGGAGTACTGCAACAGCAGCTTGCCGACCTCGCCGGAGCCGGTGAAGGCGATGGCGTCGATGTCCTCGTGCAGGCCGAGCGCCTTTCCCGCCTGCTCGCCCAGGCCCGGCACGACCTGGAAGACGCCCTCAGGGATCCCGGCCTCCGCCGCCAGCTCGGCGATCCGGATGGCACTGAGCGAGGACTGTTCGGCGGGTTTCAGGATCAGCGAGTTACCGCTCGCCAGGGCCGGCCCGATCTTCCAGGCGGCCATGATCATCGGGAAGTTCCAGGGCACGATGGCGGCCACGACGCCCACCGGCTCGCGCCGGATCATCGCCAGCACCTTGGGATCGGTTGGCGCCACCTCGTCGTAGATCTTGTCGGCGGCCTCGGCGTACCAGCGGATGCAGTTGACCGTCGCCGGCACGTCGACGGCATGGGAGTCGCCGATGGGCTTGCCCATGTCGAGGGTTTCCAACAGCGCCAGCTCATCATGGTGCGCCTTGATCAGCTCGGCGAACTTCAGCAGCTTCGCCTTGCGTCTGGCCGGCGCCATGTCGCGCCAGACACCGGTCTCGAAGGCCGCGCGCGCGGCCTTGACGGCGCGGTCGACGTCCTCGGCGCCGCAGGCGGCCACCTGGGTCAGCACCCGGCCGTCGACCGGGCTGATGCAATCGAAGGTCTCGCCGGAGACGGCATCGACGTAGCGGCCGCCGATGAAGGCCTGACTGCGGAACTGCAGCCCGGCGGCGCGGGACTTGAGATCGTCGAAGGACAGCGCGGCGGCCATGGGAAACCTCGTTCGTTCAGAGTTGGGCTGTTGCGCGGAGCCTACGCCCGGCAAGGGCTCTTCGGCAATCGACTCAAGCGTCCGGGGCGACCAGCGCGTGGAGTTTGTGATTGATCGGCGCCAGGGCCTGCTGGGTCTCGCGGTAGAGGTCGAAGAGATCGTTGTAGAAGGCTTGGCGCGCGGGGTCTGGCTCCGCCCGGGCGACCGTGGTGACGCAGGCCTCGACAGCCGCGCGCGGATCCGAAAAGAGACCGACGCCCACCCCGGCGATCAGAGCCGCCCCGAAGGAGGCATCCCCGTTGCCGGGGAGCGAGAGCGACAGACCCGTAACGTCGGCGATGATCTGGCGCCAGACGGCCGACTTGGCGCCGCCGCCGATCAGGCGCACCTCCCGCATCTCCTGTCCGACCTCTCGCGCCTGCTCCACCAGATCGCGGATCGAAAAGGCGATGCCTTCATAGACAGCGCGGGCAATCTCGGCACGACCTTGCTGCATGGTCAGGCCGACGAAGTCGGCGCGCAGCAGCGGGTCCCAGTAGGGCGCGCGCTCACCCTGCAGATAGGGATGGAACAGCAGGCCCCCGCTGCCGGGAGGCGCGCCGCCGGCCAGGCGGTCCATCTCGGCGAAGACGGCACCGCCGTCGCTCTCCCCGCTGGTCGGCAGGAAGAGCTTGTCCCGCACCCAGCGATGGGAGGAGGCGCAAGAGTTGGTGCCGGTCGCCGTGTAGTAGAGGCCGGGCAGAATGTGCGGGTAGCAGGAGATCGGCGGGTTCACCTGGGGGTGATCCGCGGCGGAGAAGAGCACGCCGGCCGTCGCCAGCTTGATCGCTCCCATGCCCGGCTCGACGGCCCCGATGCCGAAGAACTCCACTGTCGTGTCGTTCGCGCCGCAGACCACCGGCGTCCCCGCCGTCAGGCCGGCGGCCTGCGCCGCAGCGGCCGTCACGCCACCGACCACCTGTGTCGGCGCGACCACCGGCGGCAGGGTTTCCATCGGCCAGTCGATCAGGGCGCAGAGCTCTTCCGACCAACCGCCGTTGCGCGTGTCGGCCATTAGAGCGCCAACCACATCCGAAAAGTCGGTTTCCCAGGTCCCGGTCAGGCAGAGACGCAGGTAGTCCTTAGCCAGACAGAGCTTGCGGGTCTTCGCCGCAACCTCCGGCTCGTGACGCTTGATCCAGGCCAGCATCGGCAGCGACCAGGTGGCGTTGGCCTTGTTGAGCGAGCGGGCCAGGATGAGCTCGCCGGCGCGCGCGTGAAGGTCCGAGGCTTCGGCCGTCGCGCGCGTGTCGGACCAGAGAATGGCCGGACGCAAGGGCCGGTCGTCCGCGTCCAGCAAAACCGGAATGTGCGCCCCCGCCGACAGGCCGATCGCGGCGATGTCGCGGGCCCCGATCCCGGCGGCGGCAAGGGCGCGCGGCACAGCGGCATTGAAGGCGGCAAGCCAGGACAGCGGGTCCTGCTCGGCCCAACCGAAGCGCGGGTGATCCGTCTCGATGATCTCCGCCGCCTCGCCGAGCAGACGACCGTCCGGGGCGATCACACTGGCCTTCAAGCTGCCCGCACCAAGATCGACGCCGAGCAGCGCCATGTCTTGTTTCCCGATGCTCCGACTGGCCATACCCCTCCCCGTCCGCCGCGCCTGCGCATGCCGGCCATGCAATGGCTTGCCGGTCAAGTACGCCGCAAAGCAGGTTATGACAGATGCGCAGCCTCGTCCTCAACGCCCCGAATGTTGGAATCGCCAAAGATCGCGTGGTACTTTCCAGATAGGTTGATTTTTTCGTGAGACAGGACGCCATGACGGAGAGCAAGAGCGGGCCAAGGCCTGGGGCACCCCTGGCCGAACCGGCAACAGAGGCCCTTCTCGATCCGGCCTTGCTCGCCGAACGTCTGCCGCTGGATGCTGTTCCGATCATCGACCTGGAGAGCTTTCTGACCGGCACGCCGGCCGAGCGGACCCGCGTGGCGCGCCAAATCGGCGAAGCCTGCCGTAACATCGGCTTCTTCTACATCGTCAATCATGGCATCCCGGCCGCCCTGCGCGCCGCCGTCTTCGCCGAGGCCAAACGTTTCTTCGACAGTCCGCTGGAGCGCAAGCTGGAGATCGATATCGAACGCTCCGCCTGCCATCGCGGCTACTTCAAGCTCGGCGGCGAGAACCTGGACCCGGCCAAGCAGAAACAGGGCGGGGACCTGAAGGAAGGCATCAAGATCGGCTGCGACCTGCCGCCCGATCACCCGCTCGTCGTCGCCGGCACGCCGCTGCATGGCCCGAACCAGTGGCCGAGCGGCCTGCCCGGCTTCCAGGAGACCTTGCAGAGCTACTTCGACCGGCTCAGCGATCTCGGCCGCCAGCTCATGCAAGCCTTCGCCCTGGCCTTGGAGCTGCCGGAACATCACTTCGAACGGAACCTCGACCTGACCATGGCGACGCTCGGCCCCCTGCGCTACCCGCCGCAGCAGGGCCGGATCAGCGAAGCGCAGATCGGCGCCGGCGCTCATACCGACTTCGGTTGCCTGACCATTCTGGCGCAGGACGAGGCCGGCGGCCTCCAGGTGCGGAACGCGGCGGGTCAATGGATCGACGCGCCTTTCATCGCCGACTCCTTCGTCGTCAACATCGGCGACATGATGGCGCGCTGGACCAACGACATCTTCGCCTCGACCCAGCACCGGGTGATCAACCGCTCGGGCCGCGAGCGCTACTCGATTCCCTTTTTCTTCGACCCGGACCACGATGCGGATGTCTCCTGCCTGCCGACCTGCTGCGGTCCAGACCGGCCGGCCAGGTACCCATCGACCACAGGACTTCAACACCTGAAGGACATGATCGACGCCACCTTCGACTATCGTCGCGACACCGGGCAGTACGACCGGCAAGCGACGAACCGGGCCGGTCGCCAAAAAGGTTAGGAGCCCAACGTGCGCGTTCTGACAATTCTGAACAACCGGCACGCTCCGGCCGGCTACTTCGGTACGGCGATCCTCAAGCGCGGCGGCTACTACGATTCTCTGCTGGCGCCCGAGGCGAGCCATTCCCTCGACCCGACGGCGACGACCGAGGTCCCGGAGGCGCCGGGCGACTACGACGGCCTGATCGTGCTCGGCGGATTGATGCGCGCCACGGATGACGCGGAACACCCCTACCTGCCGCGTCTGGCCGCGCTGATCCGCAGCTTCGAAGCCGAGGGCCGGCCCGTGCTCGGCATTTGCCTGGGGGCGCAGCTCATGGCGCGTGCCTGGGGCGCCGACGGCTGGCGCATGCCGTCCCTCGAGATTGGCTTCACCCCGCTGCGGACCACGCCGGCCGGCCTCGCCGACCCGCTGCTGCGCGGCCTCGACCCCCAGCCGGCGCTGATGCAATGGCATGTCGACAGCTTCGACCTGCCCGAGGGCGCCGAGCTGCTGATGACCGGTACGGCTTGCGCCAATCAGGCCTTTCGCATCGGGCACTTGGCCTACGGCCTGCAGTTCCACTGCGAAGCACCGGTCGACAGCCTGCGTCAGTGGGTCATGACCTATGCTCACCACGCGGAAGACGCGCCGGCGGGCTTCTTCGAACACTTCGACGCCCAAGTGCGGCAGCACCACCTCGGCGCCCGCCGCTGGGCCGAAAGCTTCGCCGACCGTTGGGTCGACCTGGTCGCCACGACCCGCCGGCAGCGGCAAGCCGCCTGAACCACCCCACATGAGCCAAGCCACATGAGCCAAGCCATCGGAATCGTACCGCTCACCGAAACTCTGCTGGCTGGCTGTCTAACGCTGAACAACGCCGCCGAACCGCATGTCCCCAGCGTGGAAGACGTACGCTTTCGGCACCTGCTCGAGCTGTCGCATCTGGCTGTGGCGGCACAGCGCGGATCGGATCCGCTGGGCTTTCTGATCGCCCTGAAAGCGGGCGCAGCGCATGACAGCCCTTACTACGGCTGGTTCCAAGATCGCTATCGGGAGTTCGTCTACGTCGACCGGATCGTCGTCTCTCCGGCCGCACGCGGCCTGGGTGTGGGACGTAAGCTCTACGCCGCCGTCGAGGCCCTGACACCACGGCCGCCGCGAATCTTTTGCGAAGTCAACGAGATCCCGCCGAATCCGGTCTCTCTCGCCTTCCACAAGGCCATCGGTTTCGTCGAGCTGGCCAAAGTCGACTCGGGGCCGGACAAGCGCGTGGTCATGCTCGAAAAGTCGCTGCGTTAGAGGCCTGCACAGCCTCGGTCGTTCTCTCGGCCGGCGCGAGGACCGCCTCGATCCCTTTATGCCGAAACGCCTGAGCCAGCTCCGCGGGCAAGGGCGCGTCGCTGATGACCCGCCGCAAAGCCTCGGGTGCACAGATCCGAAGCAAGCCGAAACGGTCGAACTTGCTGCGGTCGATCAGCAGCGTGGTTTCGCTGGCCCGCTCGATCATGGCGCGCTTCACCCAGCAGAGCTCGGCCGACACGTCGTTCGGCCCCTCCAGCGTCATGCCTCCGGCGCCGATGAAGGCTTGATCGGCGCGGTAGCGTTCCAGGAAGGCGCCGACCTCCGGCCCATAGGTGCCGCTTTCGCTCGCGTTGTAGTCTCCAGGGCAAAGCACGATCCGGAAGCTGCCGTTGGTCGCCAAGGCAGCGGCCAAGCCGGTGCCGTTGGTGATCACCGTCAGCCGCTGGCGCTCGACTGCGAGCCGCCGCACGAAGTGCGCCGTGGTCGCGCCGGAATCGATCATCAGGACCTGGCCGTCCTCGACGAAGTCGACGGCCGCCCGGGCGATCCGCTGCCGTTCGGCAACCAGCAGACCGTGGCGTTCGTCGAGGCTCGGTTCCCGACTGAGGGTCGTGGCCGCGGCGCCGCCGTAAGTCCGGCTGACCAGCCCCTCCTCGGACAGACTGTCGACATCCCGGCGCACGGTCTCCGTGGTCACACCGAAGAGACGTGCCAGCTCCGAGATGCGGACCGTCGGGTTCGCCTGCAATTCCGCCACGATGCGGCGGCGGCGTTCGTCCTTGGAGGTGCGGCGTTTGAGCGAGGTCGCGGACATGGCCATCGGTCTGCGCTGAGTCGGTCCGCAGCGAGTCTGCGGTCGGAAGCGACCCCGAAGCTACCAACCGCCACCGCGTCCCGACAAGGCACTGTCCCGGCTAACCGGTGTCCCAGCCAAACAGTGTTCCGGCTGGCCAGGGTTCCGGCTGGCCGGCGTCGGCTCGCCAGCACGGCTCATCCGGCTCGGCTCACCCAGCGCTGGCGGTCTGCAGTTCCGGACCTGTCTCGGCGGCTGCCGTCAGAATGTCCTGAAGCTGGCTGCGCAGGGAGCCCTTGCGCGGCGAGAAGGCGCCATCGAAGGCAGCCGACCCGATGGTGAAGGCATCGGCACCGGCCTCGGCCAAGGAGCGAATGCGCGCCGGACAGTCCACGCTTCCCGCCACCACCAGTTGGCCCTGACCGCCGAGGCCGCGCCGGGCGGCACGCACCAGCTCAAGCGGCTCCGCCTCGGTCGCGCGGAAAGCGAGAAGATCCGCGCCGGCACAGCCGCGCTTCATGAAATCGCGGCAATGCGCTTCGATCAGCTCCGGCGTGCCGCCGAGTTTGGTCGGATGGCCTTCGGGTCGCCCGGGAAAGGGGTAGAAGCCGATGCCGGACCCCTCCAGAATCTCCTGCACCGCCTCCAACTCGGTCCCGCCCATCAGCCGGTCGACCCCGATTTCCCGAGCAGCCCCGGCGGAGCGCAGGACGTCCTCGCGCGAGGTTGCGACCACCTCCATATAGCTGACCGCGCCGCTGTCCTTGATCCGGCGATTCAGCTCCTCCAGCGTGCCGCGATCGGCCCCCAGATCCTTGAAGCCGATGTGGCACACCCCAACGCTGCGGATCTCCTCGAAGACCGCCAGACAGTCCTCGACGGTCTGATCCTCACGGGTCAGCATGAAGATGAAATCCATGGGCCGCTTCCTTCGTGTGAAGGCCGCAGTCTGCCGAACCTCTGTGGTCTTGCCAACAGAGAATCTGTGAAGTTCCAATATCGTTCGCCATAACTCTTTATAAAACGAGGCATCCCGATGGCTCTTACCTCCAGTCCGCTCGAACCGCGCGACCGCCCCTTGAAAGCGGGCCGCAGCGCCCTCCTCATGGTCGACCTTCAGCATCATTGCTGCGTCCGCGACGGCGGTACCTTCACGGAAGACCCCGAGCGGTGGCCCGAGGAGCGCAGGGCCGCCTACTTTGACCAGCTCGAGGGCGAAACCTTGCCCAACGCCGCCGCCCTGGCCGAGGCCTGCCGGCAGAGCGGCATCGAAGTGATCTACTGCGTGATCGAGGCACTGACCCGCGACGGGCGCGATCGCGGACTGGATCACAAGCTCTCCAACATTTTGATTCCTAAAGGATCCCTCGAGGCTCAGATCGTCGAGGCAGTCGCGCCGGGCGAGGACGAAATCGTCTTGCCGAAGACCGCTTCCGGCGTCTTCCCCTCCACCAATCTGCACTACCTGCTGCGCAATCTCGGTATTGAGGATCTGGCGGTGGCCGGGGTCTTCACCGACCAATGCGTCGAGTCCGCCGTGCGCGACGCGGCCGATCTGGGGTATCGGGTCACACTGGTCGGCGACGCCTGCTGCGGCAGCAGCCCCGGAGCCCACGCCCACACCCTGAAAGCCATGCGCGGCTACGCAAGGATCGCCACAACCGGCGAGATCCTGGCCGAACTCCGCTGACTTGGCAGATCGCAAGCCGTCTTCCCGAGCCTATTCGCCTCTCGCAACTGCCGCGTTGCCAAAGCCGCGCATGCGATTTCCCTTATTGTGCGCTGCGGGATAGGCGGCTAGGCTCATTATGGCAAATCGCTTGCTAAGGCTCCGAAAGCCATAAGAACTCGGTAAGTCACGATTTTCTATTGTGACCTGCCAAGTTCGTAGGTCAGGATAGTATACGAAGACAGCCAAACGGCCCGCCCCGGCGCAAAGGTCCCATACAAGGAGCCGGCGCCCAGACATCAGAGAGGCCGAAGGTCAGGCGAAGCCGTACCGCCGTCGATCGGACACCCGCGAAGCGGGGCTGCCGAGGGCGAAGACGGCGCGATGAACAGGGACCACACACAGTCAAGGGAGCGCGATGACCATGGCCTCTTTCCCCCTCACACGCAGAAACTTCCTGCAGATGACAGGCGTCACCGCGGCCGCGGCGGCCGGCCTCGGGCCAACCTTCAGGAGCGCCCGCGCCGAGCGCAGCGACGAACTGAACGTCTACGCCTGGGAGGGCTACACCTCGGACGACGTGCTCGACCCCTTCCGCCGCGAGTTCGACGCGAGGGTCAGGGCGGAAGGCTTGATCTCCGACCCCGACGCGATCAACAAGCTGCGGGCCGGCGAGACGGACATCTGGGACATCATCAACCTCAACAATCCCTGGGCGCGCGAATGGATGTATCCCGAGGGCCTGATCAAGCCCGTGGATAAAGAAGTTTTCGCCCCTTACCACGAGAAGATGTTGCCGAAGTTCGCCTGGCCCTTCGAGTGGGCGCTGGACAAGTCGGGCGAGGAGATGCTGGGCGTCTGCCAGCGCTTCGGCCCCTTCAGCTTCGTGGTCAACACCGACAAGATCAGCCGCGAGATGGCAGAGGACGAAGGCTGGAACATCTTCCTCGATCCCGCCATGAAGGACCGCTTCGGCGTCCTGACCTACGACAACTGGAACATCTTCCACATGTGCATCGCGGCGGGTTTCTCGCCCTTCAAGGAGCACACGCCGGAGGAGTTCGAGGCCTTCGAGACGGTGGCACGCCAGGTCTTCAATGGAGCCAAGCTGCTGTCCGACGATCTGGTGCAGATGAACCTGGCTCTGATCAACGGAGAGATCGACGCCTACTTCACCGGCGGCACCTACACCGCCTCGCCGGCCCGCTACGACGGCGCCACCAACATCCGTGCCATCACCCCGAAATCGGGTCCCGTGGACGGCAAGGGCGGCATCGTCTGGATCGAACTGACCAGCCTGGTCAACAATCCCAATCCCTCGACCTTGGGTCCGACCTTCCTGGAGTTCATCCAGCGTCCGGAGATGTCGAAGCTGGTCGCCTTCGCGGAGGGTACCTACAACCCGGTCGCGCAGATGGGCGATCCGCAGGTGATGGAGACCTTCGATTCCGAGGAGTTGGACGCGATCCAGTGGGACAGCTTGGAGGAGGAGATGGCGCGCTCGGTCGACTACGACATCAACCCCGACTACGCCGAGATGTACCCGATCTACGCCGCCGCGCGGCGCGAGCGGCAAGGGTGAAACCTCGAAGGCTGCGGGCGTCGCCCTCTCCGTTGTGACGCGGCGGCTGCGATCCCCCGCAGCCGCTGCGCCGCCGCATGCCGTCAAAGCCGCCTGCTCTCGAAAGTCTCTTCAGTCTTCTAGGGAAGTCTAGCGCGCAATGGATCTGGCCACGCCAGCAACGACGGGCAGCGTCCTGCCCATTCTTCGCCTGCAAGAGGTGGACAAGCTGTTCGGCGACTTCGTGGCGGTCGAGCGGGTCAACCTCGATATCCGCGAGGGCGAGTTCTTCACCATCGTCGGCCCTTCGGGATCGGGCAAGACCACCTTGATCCGCATGCTGGTCGGCATGGACAAGCCGAGCGAGGGCGACATTTTGCTGCGCGGGGCGCGGATCAACGACGTTCCCGCCAACAAGCGGCCGACCTGCATGGTGTTCCAGTCGCTGGCGCTCTTTCCGCACAAGACGGTCGGCCAGAACATCGAGTTTCCGCTCAAGATCCGTGGCATGGCACCAGCCGAGCGGCGCGCCCGCTGCGAGCAGTTGCTGAGCCAGCTTCATCTGCCGCTGGACTACTACGACAAGGCTGTCGGCAAGTGCTCGGGCGGCGAGCAGCAGCGCGTGGCGCTGGCGCGCGCGCTGGCCTTCGACCCGGAGATCCTGTTCTTCGACGAACCACTGAGCGCCATCGACTACCGACTGCGCAAGGCCCTGGAGAAGGAGCTGAAGGACATTCACCGGGAGACCGGCAAGACCTTCGTCTACATCACCCACTCCCTGGAGGAGGCGATGGTGATGAGCGATCGCATCGCCATCATGCGCGGAGGCCGCGTCGTTCAGGTCGGTACGCCGGACGAGATCTATAACCGCCCGCGCAATCGCTTCGTCAGCGAGTTCATGGGCGAGGTCAATGTGCTGGAAGTGTCACGCGACGGCGACAAACTGCGCGACAGCGCAAGCGGCACTCTACTGCAGGGGCCGGCCATGCCGGAAGACTTCACCAAGGGTTTTCTTGTGATCCGGCCGGAGGCCTTTCGCTTCCTCGAGGGCGCGTCGGATGCAACACCCAACCGGCTGGAAGGGCGGCTTTACAACGAGTACTCGCTGGGCTCGCGCATGCAGTATCAGGTGCATGTCGGCAGCGGTGTCTTCCTGATCGAGAAGTTGCGCGAGCAGCGCTACCGGGGCCAACTCGACGACAGCGTGACCATCGGCTGGGACCCCGCCGAAGCCATGCTGTTCGAGGACTGAGGCCGTGAGCTTGAAGACCGGCGTCCGCGCCCTGGGAACCGAATTGGAAGACGGCAGTCACGCCCGGCGCCGGCGAAGCGTAGGCGTCACGACGCGCCTTGGGGGTTGGCTGCGGCAGCCGGGGGCGCTGCTGGCGGGACCGCCGATGCTGCTGCTGGCGCTCGGCTTCCTGGGGCCGCTGCTGCTGGTCGCCGCTTTCTCCCTGATCCCGCCGAAGACCTTCGACCTGAGCGGCGCCTGGACGACACAGAACTACGTGGACATCGTCACCGAGTCCTACTGGATCTCCTTCGCCTGGTCCTTCGCGCTGGCCACCCTCACCGTCGTCCTGTTGTTGGGCATCTGCTATCCGCTGGCCTACGCCATGACCAAGGTGTTCGGCCGGGCCGCCAACCTGCTGACCCTGCTGCTGGTGATCCCCCTGTTCGTCAGCGAGAACATCCGCCTGTTCGGTTGGGTGCTCACCTTGGTCAAGGGCGGCGTCCTACCCGGCACCGCCGAGCTCTGGTTCGGACTCGATCTCTCGGGACTGCTCTACACGGTCCCTGCGATCGTGCTTGGCCTGGTCTACGTCTATCTGCCCTTCATGCTCTTCCCGATGGTGCTGGGGTTGTCGATGGTGCCGGATCGCCTGCGCGAAGCGGCGGTCGACCTGGGGGCCAACCGCTGGCAACTCTTCCGCGAAATCGAGCTGCCGCTCGCCATGCCGGGTATCCTGATCGGCTGTCTGCTGACCTTCATCCTGGCGTTGGGATCGCTCGCCGAGTCCAAGATCATGGGCGGCCAAGCCATCGTAATGATCGCCGATGACATCGAGTCCGCCTTCACCTTCGCGCAGAACTGGCCGAAAGGGGCGGCCCTCTCGGTGCTGCTGATCCTGCTGGCCGGCGGGCTGGTCTTCGCGGTGCTCGGCAAACTCGACCTCGACAAGATCCTGGGTCGCGGCTAGGCGGCGAAAGAGATGGGCGCGCTCACCACCTCACCCCTCATGAAGCGGCTCCTGGCCGTCTGGATCGGCGCGATCCTGATCTTCCTCTATTTGCCGATGGCGGCCATCGCCCTGGCCTCCTTCTCGCGGCAGCGCTACTTCCGCTTCCCGGTGCCGAGATTCGATACCCGCTGGTACGAGGACGCCTTCACCTCCCTTTCGGTCCGCGATCTGCTCTGGACCAGTCTGACCGTGGCCGCCATCGTCACGGTGATCTCGGTGGTCCTGGCCTTTCTCGGCGCGCTGGCCTTCGCGCGCTACGACTGGAGGGGCCGGACGCTCTACCAGAAGCTCCTGCTGCTCCCGATCTTCTTCCCCCAAGCCGTGCTCGGGCTGGCGCTGCTGCTCTGGTACTCGGCGCTCGGCATCCCGACGAGCTGGATGACGGCCGTCTTCGCGCATCTGGTCTGGATCCTGCCCATCGCGACCCTGGTGATTTCGATCCAGGTCTACGGCTTCAACCCCGCCTGGGAGGAAGCGGCCTACGACCTCGGCGCCACGCGCTGGCAGGTCTTTCGGGAGGTGACCCTGCCGATTCTCTGGCCCGGTATCTTCTCCGGCGCACTCTTCAGTTTCCTGCTGTCCTGGGGCAATTTCCCGCTGTCGCTCTTCACCACCGGCGCGGACTCCACCATTCCCGAATGGCTCTACGCCAAGATGGTCTCCGGCTACACGCCGCTGGTTCCGACGCTTGGCACGCTCACGACTGTCGGCGCCGCCCTGCTGCTGCTCGGCGCCTACGCCACCATCATGCTGGTCCGCCGGGCC
Source organism: Algihabitans albus (assembly GCF_003572205.1). Lineage (NCBI taxonomy): Bacteria > Pseudomonadati > Pseudomonadota > Alphaproteobacteria > Rhodospirillales > Rhodovibrionaceae > Algihabitans > Algihabitans albus. The sequence goes on along the minus strand of NZ_QXNY01000005.1, from coordinate 551,125 downwards.
CGGCGGGCCGAGGCGGACAGCTAACGGAGATCCTGCTCTAGAGACGGGTCTGCATACGTGACATCAAGGCAACCGGGACAACGATCAACGCGGCCCCAAGCCACTGCATCGGGCCCAAGGCTTCGCCGAGGAAGACAGCCGCCGCCCCGACGCCGAACACTGGGATCAGAGCCAGATAGAAGGCCGCGACGTTGGCCGGAAGACGCCGGAGCGCGAAGAGATACAGCCAGAAGGCTAGAGCGTACTGGACGATCCCCGAAAGGGCGGCAAGCAGCAGGACGCGCGGTGGAATGTCATCGAGGCCGAGATTGACTGCACCCAACGCCAAGGCCAGCGCTAGCAGGCCGAGGATCCAGAGTAGACCGACGCTTTGCTGCAACGCTGAGAGCGGCAAGGGGTCGAGTGTCATCACCAGCTTCCGGGTCGCGATCACGTAGAGGGCGGCAAAAAGCGTACCGAGCACGACCAAGGCGTCGCCGAGCACCGCTCCCTCGCCGCCGCCGCTCCAGATATCGGGCAACACCACCAAACCGATGCCGAGACTGGCGAGCACCGCGAGGCCGACGACCCCGCCGCCGATCCGTTCGCGCAGCAGCAGCCAGGCGAGCAAGAGAATGAACAGAGGTTCCGTCGTGCCGATCAGCGAGGCATTGCTTGCCGTCGTGAGGGCCAGGCCGGCGATTCCGAAGGCGTAGGACAGGCCCGGCTCCAGAAGACCACTCAGACTTGCCCGGCGTGCTGGCCGATCCAGACGAACACGGAGCCGCAGAAACAACACGGCAGCCCAGAGGAAGACGATCGAGGCGAGAAGCTGCACCACCAGCAGCGTCAGCGGAGGCAGAAGGTCGAGCAACCCCTTGCTCATAACAGTGGCCGAGCCCCAACAGGCGGCCGACAGGACAGCGGCCGCTATAGCCGCTCTCACACCGTGGGGAGGCGCGCGCTTCGGATCGGCCGGGATCAGGACCACGGACATCTCAGTCCGGCCTGCCCTCGGCAGCCGAACGTTCGACGGCAGCGCATTCGACGGGACAGCCATCGGCCGGACAGACGCGCTCGTCGCAAAGGCGGCAGATGTGGTCGGCGTGCTGTCGATCGCGGGTCAGACCGCCCAGGATTTTCTCGAGCGACCGCGTGAAGTGAGCACGCTCCTTGACGGACAGGGGATCAAGGGCAGCGGACAGAGCGCGGCAACGTTCACCCAGGATCGCGTTGGCCCGTGCCTGTCCCTTGCGTGTGAGATGCAGAGCGGTCGTTCGGCCATCCGCGCCGCTACGCCGATCCAAGAGACCGTCGCCCGCTAAGCGGTCGGCCAGTCGGACCGTCGCGGAATGGCTCAATCCCAGGGTCTGGGCCAGGGAGTCGATTGACTGGCCGGGGTAGAAACTCACGAGCACCAGAGCCGCCGGCGCGCCAGCCCCACGTTCGGCCTGGGCGCTGGTGACATCGGCCAAGGTATCGGTCAGTGCAAGCGCCAAAGCGCCGAGAAGGTTAGCCGTACGTTCATCGCTCATGCATCAAACATATGCATGATGCACACATATAATCAAGCTAGATAAAGAGAGTTTTTGAACAAGACACCCTGATCCATTCAACATGAGACAGTTAGGGCAGAAATATCCAGTCGATGGATCGCCTCTGGCGAGATCATGGGACCGGACTCTGTTACAGCAGGCTGCTGGAACAGCTTAGTGTTCTTGAGCATGGCTATCCTTCGACAAGCTCAGGATAAAGCCAAGGCATTGAAAAGTTCTATCTTCACCTGAGCTTGTCGAAGGGCGTCGATGCCGGACAGGCCTTTTCCAACAGCTTACTAGACGCCGAGGTAGGCTTCCTTCACCCGCTCGTTGGCCAGCAGAGCTTTACCGCTGTCGCTCAGGACCACCTTGCCGGTCTCCAGCACGTAGCCGCGGTCGGCGATCTTCAGGGCGGCGAAGGCGTTCTGTTCGACCAGAAAGACGGTGACGCCCTGCTCCTTGAGATCGAGAACGGAGGTCAGGATCTGCTCCACCAGAAGCGGGGCAAGACCCATAGAGGGCTCGTCGAGCAGCAGCAGGCGCGGCTTGGTCAGCAGCGCCCGGCCCATGGCCAACATCTGCTGCTGGCCACCGGAGAGAGTCCCGGCCGCCTGGCGCCGCCGCTCCTTCAGGATCGGGAACATGGCGTAGACGCGCTCCAGGTCCCGCGCGATTTCGCGGTCCCGCCGCAGCACGGCGCCGAGCCGAAGGTTGTCCTCGACGCTCAAGGGTCCCCAGACCTGGCGGCCTTCCGGCACCTGAGCGATGCCGAGCTTGACCCGTATATGCGGTTTGGCCGCGGTAATGTCCTGGCCTTCGAAGACCACTCGGCCGCCGCTCGACGGCTGAACGCCGGAGAGCGTGCGCAGCAAGGTGGTCTTGCCGGCGCCGTTGCCGCCGACCAAGGCCACCAGTTCACCGGGCGCCACCTCGATGTCGACGCCCCTCAGCGCCTGAATGCGGCCGTAATGGCTGGTCAGTCCCTCGACCTTCAGCATCGCATCAGGCATGCGCGGCCTCCGGTTCGGCCTGCTGGCCGAGGTAGGCGGCGATCACATCGGGATTGCGCCGCACCTCCTCGGCCGTGCCCTCGGCCAGCTTCTTGCCGTAGTCGAGGACCAGGATGTGGTTCGAGATGTTCATCACCAGGTGCATGTCGTGCTCGACCAGCACGACGGTGACACCGTCCTCGGCCACCTTCTGAATCAGCGCATCGATCTCCTGGGTTTCGACCGCGTTGCAGCCCGCCGCCGGCTCGTCGAGCAGCAGCATCTTGGGCTCGCCGGCCAGAGCGCGTGCAATCTCCAGCCGCTTCAGCGCGCCGTAAGGCAGCGCACCGGCCGGCGTGTCCACCTGCGCGGCGAGACCGACGTGGTCCAACAGCTCCAAGGCGCGCGCGCGCGTCCGGCGGTTCTCGGCGATGACCGCCGGGAGACGCAACAGATGACTGAAGAAGCCCGTGGATTCCTGAAGGTGGCGCCCGAGCATGACGTTCTCGGCCGCCGTCATGCGGTCGAAGATCTGCAGATTCTGAAAGGTGCGACACATGCCGCGCCGGGCCAGCCGGTGAGGCGGCAGGCCTGTCACCTCCTCGCCCTCCAGCAGGATCCGCCCTTCGGTCGGCGTGTAGATCCCGGTGATCAGGTTGAACAACGTCGTCTTACCGGCGCCGTTCGGCCCGATGATCGAGTGGATCGTGCCGGGCGCGATCTCGAAGCTCAGCTTGTCGATGGCGCGCAAGCCGCCGAAGTCGATCGACAGGCCCTCCACCTTCAACTGGCTCATGAGGCGCGCCTCCGCCGCAGGGAGTCCAGCAGTCCGGGCAGCAGACCGCGGCGCAGGAAGATCATGACGGTCATCAGGATCGCGCCCAGCAACATGTGCTCGTATTCCGCGAAGACCGTCAGGAACTGGGGCAACGAGGTCAGCACCGCGGCGCCGATGATGCCGCCGAAGGTCGAGCCCATGCCGCCCAGCACGACCATGATCACCAGTTCGATGGAATGCAGGAAACCGGCCTTGTCCGGCGTCACGAAGCCGGAGTAGAGCGCCGACATGGAGCCGGCGAGGCTGGCCAGCATGGCCGAGTAGACGAAGGCGATCACCTTGAAGCGCGCCACATCCACTCCAGCGACCTGCGCCGCGATCTGGCTGTCGTGCAGCGCACGCAGCGCACGGCCGGTCGGACTGTCGATCAGGTTCAGCGTCAGCCAGACCGACAGCAGCAGCATCACCGAGGTGATCAGGTACCACCAGTCCTTGCCGCTGATGCGCTCGCCGAAAATCCGCAGCCGCTCCACCGTCATGCCGTCGGGCCCGCCGGTGAGCTGCGACTCGTTGGTCAGGAGCATGAAGACCAGTAGCCCCAGACCCAGCGTCGCCATGGCCAGGTAGTGGCCCTTGAGCCGGAGCACCGGACGCGCCACCAGGAAAGCCAGAAGCCCGACGCAGAGCATGCCGACGAAGGGCGCGGCCAAGGGCGGAATCCCGAGATGAACGGGCAGAACGGCCGAAGCATAGGCCCCCAGTCCGAAGAAACCTGCATGTCCCAGACTGATCTGTCCGGCGTAGCCGATCAGCAAGTTCAGACCGACGACCACCATGGCGTTGAGCCCGATCTGGATCGCGACATCGAGATAGAAGTTGTTGGGGGCGGCCAGATAGACGGCGACCATGACCACCGCGAGCAGCAACAGCCCCCCGGTTCGCGGTTGCATCAGCCAAGCGGGCATGGGGTCAGACCCTCTCCGTGCCGCGCCGGCCGAACAGCCCGCTCGGCAGAACGAAAAGAACGGCCAGGATGATCACGAAGGCCACGGCATCCTTGTATTCGGAGGAGAGATAGCCGGCCCCCATCGCTTCCGCGATTCCTACCAGCAGACCGCCGACCACCGCACCGAGGGGGTTGCCCATACCGCCGAGAATGGCGGCAGCGAAGCCCTTGAGCGCCAGCATCGTGCCGGCGTCGAAAGAGGTCAGCGTGATCGGCGTGACCAGAATTCCGGCCAGCGCGCCCGTGGCGGCCGAGAGCGCGAAGGAGGCCAGCAGCACCAGCTCGACGTTGATGCCGACCAATCGCGCGGCAAGACGGTTGTGGCTGGTCGCCAGGATCGATTTGCCGAAGGTGGTGCGGGTGAAGAAGTACCAGAGCAGAACGACGATGACCGCCGCGCCCCCCATCACCCATAGCGACTGAGGCGTCAGCGTCGCACCCAGAACATCGATCGGCGCGTCGCCCGAGAAGCTCGGCAAGCGGTGGAACTGCTTGTCGAAGACGACCTGTGCCAGACCGCGCAGGAAGATCGAGGCGCCGATGGTGATGATGATCAGCGTCACCACGTTGGCGCCGCGCGCCGGCTCGATGGCGAGCTTGTTGAGTGCCACGCCGATCAGGCTGGTGACGATCACCGCCGCCACGGCCGCGACCGGCAGCGGCAGGCCCCAAAGCGAGAAGAAGACCGTGCACATGCCGCCCAGCATGACGAACTCGCCCTGGGCGAAATTGATCACGTCCGACGCGTTGTAGATGATGGTGAAGCCCAGCGCGACGATGGCGTAGACCGCACCGACGGTCAGCCCGCTGAACAGGAATTGCAAGAAGGTTTCCATCGCCTGGAGCGTCCGCCTGTTTCGAGACCGAACCGCCCCTCGCCGGCCGTGGTGCCGGCGAGGGGCGGGACGAGAGTCTATTGAACGATGGTCCAATCGCCGTCACGGATCTCCAGCATGCGGAAGGCGGTCAGATCGAGGCCCATGTGATCGTCCGGGCTCATGTTGACTTCACCAGCCGTTCCCATGAAACCGCTGGTCTGCTCGATCGTGTCGCGCAGCTCCTCGGGATCGGAGTTTCCGGCTGCCCGCAGGGCCTCGACCAGGATCATGAGACCGTCGTAGGCGTGTCCGCCGAAGGTCGAGACCGGGCGATTCCACTCGGCCTCAAAAGCAGTCTTGTAGTCGACCACCACCTGTTTCTGCGGATCGTCCTCCTCCAGTTGCTCGGCCACCAACAGAGCGGAGGCCGGCAATCGAACGCCCTCGGCCGCGGCGCCGGCCAGCTCGATGAAGGATTTCGAGGCGACGCCGTGGCTCTGGTAGAGCGGCACATCGATGCCGAGCTGGGCGAAGTTCTTGGTGACGATGGCCGGCCCTTGACCGAAGCCGGGATTGAGCACGGCCTGCAGGTCCGCCGCGTTACGAATGTTGGTGAGCTGAGGCGTCATATCGGTGTCGCGCGGCCCGTAGGTCTCGTCCGCGACGACTTCGATACCGTAGTCGTCCGCCACGTCCAGGCACTGACCGCGCATGGACTTGCCGAAGCCGCCGGTTCCGCTGATCAGCCCGACCTTGCTCAGGCCGCGCGCCTGCATATCCTCGTAGATCTTCTCGCAGGCCATACGGTCGGTATGAGGCGTCTTGAAGACGTAAGGATTGACCGGGTCGATGATCACAATGCCGCCGGCCAGCGAGATGAAGGGGATCTCGGCATCCTCGAACAGTGGGCTCATGGCCATGGTCGTACCGGTCGTGGAGCCGCCGACCATCGCGACGATTTCGTCGTCTTCGATCAAGCGCGTGGCCAGGGTCCGCGCCTTGTTCGCGTCGCCCTCGCTGTCGTAGATGACCAGTTCGAGCGGTTCGCCGTTGACGCCGCCGGCCTCGTTCAATCGCTCGACGTACATGCGCAGGGTCTTCTCCGCGGGGTCGCCGAGGAAGGACGCCGGCCCGGTGATCGAGAGAACCGAGCCGATCTTGATCTGAGCAGCCGCCTCGCCGGCCGCCCAACCGGCGGAGAGGGCGATGACGGCCGCCATGGCGGCCGTGCCTTTCAGGAACGTGATTAGAGACATCGTGATTTCACTCCCCATAGCGGCAGGTCGTTGCCCGACTCTGCCTGTTTTCTTTTCCCGCCGCTCTTCTTGGCAGAGCGGTCGGATCGGCCGAATTCAGGATGCGCCGGCCTCACGCGTCTGTTTGAGCGGCGCGAGACCGCTCGACTTCACCCGGGGCCGATCCGGCTCCGGTTCCGACAGCGGCACCGCCGGCGTCAGCGACTGCCGGCAGCGCGCCGCCAGGTCCTGATACTCGCGCGTGCCTTCCGACTTCCAGGCGATCTCCTCCTCGCTCAGGGCACGCAGCACTTTGGCCGGGATCCCTCCGGCCAGCATGCGCGGCGGGACCTTGAAGCCCGCCTTCACGAAGGCCATGGCTGCCACGAAGGCGGACTCGCCGATCACGGCACCATCCATCACCACGGAATTCATACCGACCAGCGCATTGCGCCCGATCCGGCAACCGTGCAGCACCGCACCATGGCCGATATGGCCGTCCTCCTCGATCACCGTGTCGAGTTGCGGGAAGCAGTGAAGCGTGCAGTTGTCCTGGACGTTCGAGCCGCGCTCCATCACCAGCCGGCCCATGTCGCCGCGCAGACTGGCGCCCGGCCCGACGTAGCAGTCCGCCCCGACAATCACATCGCCGATCACCACCGCGGTCGGGTGCAGAAAGGCCGTCGGATGCACCGCCGGTACCAGCCCCTCAAAAGCGTAGACCTGGGCCATGGCTTGGAGGCTCCCGTCAGGCCGCGTGCGGGCGCCGCACGGCGACCACCCGGAAGCGGTTGGCGACAAAGGCCGCATCGGTCAGACAAGCATTCCCGGCGGGATTGGCGCCGCTGACATGATAGTCGCTGAAAGCGGCAGACTGATTGACCAGGATCTGGCCGGTCAGATTCTCCGACAGCGACACCCCAGCCTCGGCGAAAGCCTGTTCGGCCTTGGCCAGGAAGGTTTCGTCCGTCGAGTGCACGCCGGCCGTGATCGCTCCCTTGGTCTTGGCCAGCGCGGCGGCGCGGGTCAGACCGGCCTCGGCGTCCGGCGTCGCCACGACGAAGGCGATCGGACCGAAGCACTCCTCCGCGTAGGCCTCGCTCGCTGCGGCCTCGACTTTGAGCAGCAGCGGGGTCGCCATGCGCGCCTTCTCGAACTGCGGATGCGCCACCTGGGCCGAGGCCCGGACGACCGTGCCGAAGCCCTTGCTGTCTTCGATCCGCTGCAGCGTCGCCTCGTTCTGGATCGCGCCGAGAACGGCGGCGGCGCGGTCGGGATCGCCCAGCAGCTTCTCGAGCGCCAGCGAGAGACCATCGCAAACCTCGTCGAAGGACTTGTGGCCCTGGTCGGTCTCGATGCCCTCAGCCGGCACGAAGATATCTTGCGGCGCCGTGCACATCTGGCCGCTGTAAAGAGACAGGGAGAAGGCCAGGTTGCCGCAGAGGCCCTTGAAGTTGTCGGTCGACTCGACCACCACCGAATTCACGCCGGCCTGCTCCGTGAAAAGCTGCTTGCCGCGCGCCTGTTCCTCGAGCCAGCCACCGAAGGCCGGTCCGCCGGTATAGTCGATGATGCCCACCTCCGGACGCAGGGCCAGAGTCTGGGCGATAGGGGCATCGGCGGTATCGACGGCCAGCAGCACGACGTTGGGGTCGAAGCCCGCCTCGCTCAGAACCTTTCGGGCGATCCGCACCGTGAGCGCGAGCGGTAGCACCGCGCCCGGATGCGGCTTCACGATCACCGAATTGCCGGTGACCAGGCTGGCGAAGAAACCGGGGTAGCTGTTCCAGGTCGGAAAGGTCGAACAGCCGATGACCAGTGCCACGCCGCGCGGAACGATGCGGAAGGTCTTGTCGAGCTGCAGCGGCGGGTTCTTGCCCTGGGGTTTCTCCCAGAGCACGGCACCGGGGATCTTGCGCAGCTCTTCGTAGGCGTAGGCGACCGCCTCCAGACCGCGATCCTGAGCGTGGGCGCCACCTGCCTGGAAGGCCATGAGAAAAGCCTGACCACTGGTGTGCATGACCGCATTCGCGATCTCGAAACTGCGCTTGTTGAGACGTTGCAGCACCTCCAGCGCGACGCCGATCCGCGTTTCGACCGGCGCGGCCGCCCAGGCCGGGCGTGCAGCCTCCGAAGCCTCGATCAGTTGCTCGACGTCGGCCGCGGGATAGGTGGTCCCGAGCGCGAAGCCGTAAGGGCTGATCTCGGAGCCGATCCAGCGGCCGTCGGTCGGCTGATGGAGGTCGAATTTGGAGTCGAGGGCAGCCTTGAAGGCCGCCTCGCCGTCCGCCTTGGCCGTCTCACCATAGACCTTACCGCTCGGGACTTCGGGATAAGGCGACCAGTAGTCGCGCACAGAGACAGCCTGCAAAGCGCGATCCAAAGTCTCGCGATGAGCGGCGAAGAAATCGGCCATGCGGCCACCTCCCCTATGGTTCAGCATCATTGGTCCGCGCCCGGCACGGGGCAGGTTGTTTCCCGCGCCTCGCACCGTCGCCGCGGCTCCGTCGAGCAGATTGACAGCACCCCAGGCGACGCTGCTATTAATTGACCGACCGGTCGGTCATTTCAAGAGCGAAGTCGCGGACGAACGATTTCGGTGGTGTTTGACGATCGTCAGCGGCCCGTGGAATGCGGGCCGCCAGGCCCAACAAAGGCATCCTGCAAAACGGCATCGAACCGGCAGGGCATTTCGGGAGGAGACCTCGCCATGGACAGCGTGCTCTATAAGGCGAAAGACGGCTACGCGCTGATCACGCTCAATCGCCCCGACAAGCTGAACTCCTTCACCGGAGAAATGCACGGCAGGCTGGCGGAAGCCCTCGACCGGGCACAGGAAGACGGCCAGCGCGCCCTGATTCTCACCGGTGCCGGCCGCGGCTTTTGCGCCGGCCAGGACCTGAGCGACCGCAGCTTTCCGACTGGCGAAACTCCGGATCTCGGCGCAACGCTCGACAAGCTCTACAACCCCTTGGTTCGTAAGATCCGCGCACTGGAGCTGCCGGTGATCTGTGCGGTCAACGGCGTGGCCGCCGGCGCCGGCGCCAACGTCGCCCTGGCCTGCGATATCGTCCTCGCGGCGCGCTCGGCGAAGTTCATTCAAGCCTTCGCAAAGATCGGTCTGGTCCCGGATAGCGGCGGCACCTGGTCCCTCGCCCGGCTCGTCGGCGAAGCCCGCGCCAAGGCGCTGGCCATGACCGCGCAACCGCTTTCGGCCGAGCAAGCCGCCGACTGGGGGCTGATCTGGCAGGCGGTCGAAGACGATGAGCTGATGCCGCAGGCCGAGGCCCTGGCCGCGAACTTCGCCGTCGCTCCGACCAAGGGACTGGCCCTGACCAAGCAGGCCATCCAGGCGGCGGCCACCAACAGCCTGGAGGCCCAACTCGACCTGGAGCGGGACCTGCAGCGGCAAGCCGGCCGCACGGAAGACTATCGCGAGGGGGTCACGGCGTTCCTGGAGAAACGCCCGCCCAGCTTCAAGGGCCGGTGAGCGAAACCATGAAGCCCGTCACGGACAGGCCCCCCATTCCAGGCCTCGTCAGATCGCGACCGTACCGCCCGACGTTCGGAGGCACCTCTTCATGACCGACCCGCAACGCCTTGCCGAAATCTGCGCCACGGCCATGTTCGCGAAGGACCAGGCCGCCCGGCATCTCGGTATAACGGTCGAAGCAGTCGGACCGGGAACGGCGAAGCTCGTCATGACGGTCGACGAACGCATGATCAACGGCCACGCCATCTGCCACGGCGGCCTCATCTTCACCTTGGCCGACACGGCCTTCGCCTACGCCTGCAACGCCTACAACAGGACGACCGTCGCGCAGCACTGCTCGGTGACCTTCCTGGCACCGGCTAAACTTGGGAACCGTCTCAGCGCCGAGGCCGTCGAACGCACGCGCGCCGGGCGCAACGGTATCTACGACATCCGAGTGACGGACCAGGACGGCACCCTGATCGCGGAGTTCCGCGGACACTCCCGCAGCATTCAAGGCACGCTGGTGCCGGAGAAGGAACAGACCCGATGACCGAAGCTTTCATCTGCGACGGAATCCGAACCCCGGTCGGCCGCTACGGCGGTGCGCTCTCGTCCATTCGCCCGGACGATCTCGCGGCACTCGTGATCCGCAGCTTGGTGGACCGTCACCCGAGTGTGGATTGGGAGAGCTTGGACGACATCCTTCTCGGCTGCGCCAACCAGGCAGGGGAAGACAACCGCAATGTCGCACGCATGGCCGCACTGCTGGCTGAGCTGCCGGTGGAGGTTCCCGGCGGCACGGTCAACCGCCTCTGCGGGTCCGGCCTCGACGCGGTCGGGACGGCGGCACGTGCGATCAAGGCCGGCGAGGCGGATCTGATGATCGCCGGTGGCGTCGAGTCCATGAGCCGCGCGCCCTTCGTCATGCCCAAGGCGGAGACGGCCTTCGCCCGCAAAGCGGAGGTCTTCGACACCACCATCGGCTGGCGCTTCGTCAATCCGGCGATGAAGGCGGCCCACGGTATCGACTCCATGCCGGAGACGGCCGAGAACGTGGCCGAGGACTTCCAGATCACCCGGGCGGATCAGGACGCCTTCGCGCTGCGCAGCCAGCAGCGCGCCCGCGCTGCTCAGGAAAACGGCCGCCTGGCTAAGGAAATCGTCAGTGTGCCGGTGCCCCAGCGCAAAGGCGAACCGCTGTCGGTCGAGCGCGACGAGCACCCCCGCGACACCAGCCTGGAGAAGCTGGCCAGCCTGCCGACCCCCTTCCGCAAGGGCGGCACGGTAACGGCCGGCAACGCCTCCGGCGTCAACGACGGGGCCGCCGCGCTGCTCATCGCCTCCGAGGCCGCCGTCGCGCGCTACGGCCTCACGCCCTTGGCGCGGGTCCGCGGCCTGGCCACGGCCGGCGTACCGCCACGAATCATGGGGATCGGCCCGGCCCCGGCGAGCCGCAAACTGCTGGAGCGGCACGGCCTGAAGATCGGAGATATCGATGTCGTCGAACTGAACGAGGCCTTCGCCGCACAAGCCCTGGCGGTTCAGAGGCAACTCGGCCTGCCGGACGATGCCGAACAGGTGAACCCCAACGGCGGCGCCATCGCTCTCGGCCATCCCCTGGGGATGTCGGGTGCCCGCCTGGCCTTGACCGCGGCGCTGGAGCTACAGGAGCGTGGTGCCAAGCGCGCCTTGGTGACGATGTGCATCGGTGTCGGCCAGGGCATTGCTGCCCTGCTGGAAGCGGCCTGAAGCAATCGGAGACGCACCTAAAGCGTCCTTCAAGAAGACGATCACGAGAGGAAACCCGGGAGGCTCGATGTCATGGAGGACCTGACGCCCGCCAAGGATCTGCTCGATCCGATCGAAGTCGCGTCGCGCGACGAGATTTCAGCGCTGCAGCTGGAGCGTCTGCAGTGGAGCCTGCGGCATGCCTACGAAAAGGTTCCGCACTATCGGAAGGCCTTCGACGCGGCCGGCGCGCACCCCGACGAGGTCGCCTCGCTGGAGGATCTGGCCAGGTTCCCCTTCACCAACAAGGCGGATCTGCGGGACAACTACCCCTTCGGTCTTTTCGCCGTTCCCCGGGAGCAGGTCGTCCGCATCCATGCCTCCTCCGGCACGACCGGCAAACCGACGGTGGTCGGCTATACACGCAACGACATTGACGTCTGGTCCGACGTCATGGCGCGGTCCATCCGCGCGGCCGGCGGCCGTTCCGGCGATATCGCCCACATCGCCTACGGCTACGGTCTCTTCACCGGCGGGCTGGGCGCACACTACGGCGCCGAACGGCTCGGCTGTACCGTGGTGCCGATCTCGGGCGGCATGACGGAACGGCAAGTCCAGCTGATCGAGGACTTCCAGCCCCGCATCATCATGGTCACCCCCTCCTACATGCTCTCGATCCTCGACGAGTTCGACCGTCGCGGCCTCGACCCGCGCCTCTGCTCACTCAAGGTCGGAATCTTCGGGGCGGAGCCCTGGACCGAAAAGATGCGCAGCGAGATCGAGCGGCGCTTCGACATGCACGCGGTCGATATCTACGGCCTTTCGGAGGTGATGGGCCCGGGCGTCGCGAACGAATGCGTCGAGACCAAGGATGGTCTGCACCTCTGGGAGGACCATTTCTATCCGGAGGTCATCGATCCGGTGAGCGGCGAGGTTTTGCCCGACGGCGAAATGGGCGAGCTGGTCTTCACCTCCCTGACGAAGGAAGCCCTGCCAATCGTCCGCTACCGCACGCGCGATCTGACCCGCTTGCTGCCCGGCACCGCGCGCTCCATGCGGCGGATGGAAAAGATCACCGGCCGCTCCGACGACATGATCATCCTGCGCGGCGTCAACGTCTTCCCGACTCAGGTCGAGGAGATGATCTTACAGACCGGAGGCCTCGCGCCTCACTACCAGATCGAGCTGAGTCGCAAGGGCCGCATGGACAGCATGACGGTCCTGGTCGAGGCGCGCGAGACCTGCACCGGCACTGCGCGCGATGCGGCCTGCAGCGAACTGGTCCATCACATCAAGTCGAACGTCGGCGTCAGCTGCAAGGTCCGCGTGATGGATCCCGGCCAGGTCGAACGTTCGGTCGGAAAAGCGAAGCGGGTCGTCGATCTGCGCCCAAGGGACTAGCGCGCGTGGCACGCGTCCGGGCGGCGGAATACGACGATAAGCGCGACGCGATCCTGGACCGCGCGGCGGAGCTCTTTGCCGCCAACGGTTTCGCACGCACCTCGATGAACGCGATCTCGGAGGCCTGCGGCGCCTCCAAGGCCGCGCTCTATCACTACTACGTCGGCAAGGACGCGCTGCTGTTCGATATCCTCGACAGCCATATCCGGTTTCTGCTGGACACCGTCGAAGCCGTTGCGGCGGCGGAACCGGATCCGGAGACCCGGCTCTATCGTCTGACCGAAACCCTCATGCAGGGCTACGCCGACGCCGATGCCAAACACAAGGTGCTGCTCAACGAGATGGGCAGCCTCGATCCGGACAAACGCGAGACCATTCGCTTCATGGAACGCCGTATCGTCGCGGTCTTCGCGGAGACTCTGCAGGAACTGAATCCGGCTCTGGCACGACCGGAGCTAAGCAAACCGGTGACCATGTCCCTGCTGGGCATGCTGAACTGGCACTACACCTGGCTGAAGCCGGGTGGCCCCCTCACCCGCGAAACCTACGCCCGGCTCGCGACCGATCTCTTCCTCAAGGGCGCCGCCGGCCTGGAGTGAGGGCTGCTCACGCGTCGTCGGGTGCAGACCACCGGCCGTGTCCCGCCAGAAAACACGCTCGGATAACGTTGTATTTCGGCTGCGCGCGATCATCTCTGGTGTGCGGCACAGGCGCGCAACCGACGGCGGGGGACAGAATCAGTGTTGAAGACAGCTTTGCTGCCAACCGCCTTGCTGATCACCGGGGCCGTCGCAGTCTGGGGTATCCTCGACACGACCGGCCTCGCTGCCTTCGCGTCTCAGCTCGTGGCCGTGCAGTTCACCAGCCGCGCCTGGTTCATCATGTTGGCCGTCAGCTTCATGCTGATCACCTCGGTGGCGCTCGCGCTGTCCCGCTATGGCCGTATCAAGCTGGGCCACGACGACGACGAGCCGGAGTTCTCGACCATCTCCTGGCTGACAATGCTGTTCGCGGCCGGAATGGGCGTCGGCCTGCTCTACTGGGGCACCGCCGAACCTCTGACTCACTACCTTATCGTCGCCGACTACCAGGATCCCCGAGAGGCGGCGGGATTCGCGCTCTTCCTCACCAACTTCCACTGGGGTCTGCACGCCTGGGCGATCTATGCGCTGACCGGATTGGTCATCGCTTACTTCGGCTTTCGGCGCGATTGCCCGACACTCGTCAGCGCCCCGATCCTCCACGTATTCGGCGTCAACCCGGTCACCCGCTGCGTCGGCTGGCTGAGCGACCTGCTGGCGATCGTCGCCATTGCCATCGGCCTTGGCGGTTCGGTGGCGATGGGGGTCTTCCAGGTGCAGGAGGGCGTGGAGGCCCTGTTCGGTCTTCCGGACATGGGGCTGTGGCTGGCACTTGCCATCTTCGCGGTGCTCTGTGCCGCCTACGTACCGCCTCTGCTCGTCGACCTGGGGCGTGGCATGGCGCTCCTGTCCAACATCGCCATGGCCGTGGCCGGCGGGCTTCTCATTTTCATTCTTCTCACCGGCCCGACACATTTTCTGATGGGCGGCATCGTCGAGGCGGCCGGCGAGTATTTCTCCGGCGCCTTCACACAAGGCTTTCGCACCTTCACCTTCCTGGACGAAAGGGTCGGCGATTGGTTCCAGTCCTGGACCTTGACCTACATGGTCTGGTGGCTCGCCTGGGCCCCCTTCGTCGGCGTCTTCATCGCGCGGATCTCGCGCGGCCGGACCATCCGCCAGTTCGTCGGCGGCGTGGTTCTGGTACCGACGGCCTTTTCGATCGTCTGGTTCGGGGTGTTCGGCGGTGTCGGCTTCTACGGTGTGCTCAATACGGATCTGCCGGTGCTCGAGGTCGCGCGCAACAACGTCAGCGGTGTGACCTTCTTCGTCCTCGAAAACTTTCCCCTGCCAACGCTGACCATTGCGGCCGTCGTGGTTGCGGCTTTCCTCTTCATCATCACCAGCGTGGTCAGCGCCGCTTTCGTCCTGGGCATGTTTTCGACCGGCGGCGGCTTGAACCCGAGCGTCCGCATCAAACTGAGCTGGGGCGTCGTCCTGGGGGCGCTCGGCCTGGTGATGATCCTCTCGGGCAGCATCGACGCGGTAAAGTCGATCATCGCCCTGGGCGCTCTGCCTTTCGTGTTCATCGTTCTGCTGCTGGTCGTTTGCCTGCTGAAGGAACTCAAATCCGAGAGAGTGCAGGAACCATGAGCAATCTGCTCGACACCATCATGAATATCGAGGTCTTCGCCTTCATCGGACTACTCGTCTGGCTGTATTTCAAGAAAGTCGACAAGGGCGGCAACAAGAATCCATCCGAGTCCGAATAGCGCCGCCGCACGCTCGGACTATGCCGCTTGCGAGGCCGCCCAGCGCTGCGAGCCTTTCGAGAGGCGCTCGGACGCCTGCGCACGCGGCATCCAGAGCATCTCGTGATCGTCCTCGATCGGCTCGGCGAGCCTGCGGCCGAGTACGGCGCGAAAAAACACGCAGATCTTGTCGAAGTGACTCTCGTAGCTGGTCTCGTAGGTGAACTCGCGCGCCTCGCCGATCTTCGCGCCGACGTCGATGGCGTGCCCCGTCTCCTCGACCATCTCGCGCTTCAGCGCCTGTTCCTCCGTCTCACCCGGATCGAGACCGCCACCGGGCAGGATAATCTCGCCACGCTGGTTAATCACCAGCAGGTCGTCGGTGTCGGTCAGGATCAGGGCATAGGCGCCGCGACGCCGAGTGTAGAAGCGACCGGGCTCGATAACACCGAAAGTGATCATGACACTCGGCCTTCTGCTAGATCGTAGGGCGTGTATGAAAGCCGGGCTCCAAAGGCCCGTGATGGTCGTCGACTTCGACGCTCTCGACTCTGGCCAGCGGCGGGCCCTGGCGACAGCGCTCCAGCATTTCCTCGGTTTTAGGCTTCGGCCCGGCGAATACCGCCTCGACCCGGCCGTCCGAAAGGTTGCGCACCCAGCCGGACAGCCCGAGCGTCTCCGCCGCCCGCTGGGTCCAGCCGCGAAACCAGACTCCCTGCACCTTACCGGAGATCAAGACCCGCACCCGCGTGTCGCCGACGGTCGCCATCGCCGCCTCACGCCGCTTCCAGGCCAACCCGCTGCAAGAGCTCCGGATCGCGGATCGAAAGCTCCTGTCCAGCCAGGTCCGCCGCCGCTTCCGAACAGAGCCAGGCGATCACCTCCGCCGGACGGTCCGCCGCCGCGAGATCGGTGCGCTGCAGCTTGGCCACCGGACCGACTCCCGACGCCCGTATCTTGACCTGCATCTCGGTATCCACCACGCCGGGTCCGAAACCGTAGATCCGGAGCCCCTTGTCCCCATAGTCGCGCGCCAAGCAGCGCGTCAGCATAAGGAGACCGGCCTTGCTGGTGCAGTAGGCGGTCCAACCCTCCAGCGGAGAGTGCGCCGCACCGGAGGAGATGTTGACGATCGTTCCCTGCCCCCGCGCCAGCATGCCCGGCAAGACCGCGCGGGCAGCGGCGGCGGCACCGCCGATGTTGACCCGCTGAGTAGTCATGAAGGCCTCCGGATCCACCTCATGAAGGGCGCCGATCGGGTCGAGAATGCCGGCGTTGTTGATCAGGATATCGACGGAGCCGAGTTCGCTCTCGACCGCCGCCGCAGTCGCCGCGACCTGGGCGAAGTCGGCGACATCGCAGGTAAAGGCGGCAGCCTTGCCGCCGGCTTCGTTGATCTCACCCGCAACGGCCTGTACCGCAGCGCCGCTGCGTGCCGTCAAGGCGACAGCAGCGCCGGCCTGCGCCAGACGCCGGGCGACGGCCTCGCCGATCCCACGGCTCGCGCCGGTGACAAGGGCAACGCGCCCGCTCAGATTCGCCATCTCTTACACTCCCACCAAAAAAAAGCGTCTTGAAGACCCGGCCGCGCAACACCGCCGTCACTCTGGTCTCCGCTGAGACCGAACCGACGCGCTATCGACAGCGCGACCACGCGGGTAGAACACCGCGAAAACCAGATCGACCGCGCGCTTCGCGGACCGCTCCCACTCCCGGCGCTCGCTCCACTGGGCCTCGATGGTCAGCACCGGGGCGGTGCGGTCTTCATGGACCAGGCGGTTGCGCAAGGCGCGCAGCCAGCGCAGCTCCTCCGCCGGCGCCGCGCGCCGCTGCTTGGAGGCCTCCACCTGATTATCGACAACCGTCGCCGCCAGAATCACCACGGCAATCCAGGCACCGGCGCAAAAGCAGGCCTGCACGTCGATCAGGAGTGCCGTTGCCTGTTCCGAGAGCTTGCCGGCGCCGTCCACCGAGGCCTCCGCCTGACGTCGCTCGAACCAGAGGCGCCGTTCATCCCAGACCAGCGGATCGGGCGGGTCGAGTTGCTCCATTCCGCGAGGGACCCGGTCCTAATCGAACTCGATGATCACCTGGTCGACCGCCAGGTTATCGCCCGGCGCCGCCTGCAGCTTTGCGATCTTGCCGTCGCGCTCGGCACGCAGGACGTTCTCCATCTTCATCGCTTCGACCACGGCAAGCTCTTCGCCCGCCTTGATCTCCTGCCCCTCCGTCACGGCGAGAGACACCAGCAGGCCAGGCATGGGGGAGAGCAGAAAGCGGCTCATGTCCGGCGGCACCTTGACCGGCATCAGCTCGGCCAATTCGGCCAGACGCGGGCGCAGCACCAGCACATCCACCGTGCCGCCGTCGTGAGTCAGTTTCCAGCGCGGACCGGCGGCATCGACCTGCACCGTAATCGGGTGCTCGTCGAGGTGGCCTTTGAAGAGAGGCTGACCGGGCTTCCAGTCGCTTTCGATCAGATGCCGGCCACCGTCGAACTCGACTGAGAAGGTCGCGCCGATCGGAAGGATCCGCGCGACGTGCGGTTCCCGTCCGACCATGACCACGCGCTCGACAGGCTCGACGCCGCCACCGCCGTTCTTGCGCCGCTCCCCGCCCCGTTCGCTGCGCCACTGCAACACGGCGGCCACCGAAACCAGACGGTTACGATTTTCGGCCGGCAGGGCGCGGCCTTGAAATCCGTCGGGATATTCCTCGGCGATGTAGTTGGTGGTCAGGCGCCCGGCCTGAAAGCGTTCCGCGGCCATGACCGCCGCCAGGAAGGGAATGTTGTGGTTGACGCCACGAATATAGAAGGCGTCCAGAGCCCGACGCATCTCGGCAATGGCCGCGTCGCGGGTCTCGCCCCAGGTCGCCAGCTTGGCGATCATGGGATCGTAGAACATGCTGATCTCGGAGCCTTCGCCGACTCCGGTGTCGACCCGCACGGCAGCGGTCTCCTCCGGCGCCTGATAGCGCACGAGCCGGCCGATCGACGGCAGGAAGTTGCGCAGGGGGTCTTCCGCGTAGACCCGCGCCTCGATCGCCCAGCCGTTCAGTTTCACCTCGTCCTGAGCGAGGGTCAGAGCCTGGCCGGCCGCGATGCGGATCATCCACTCGACCAGATCCAGTCCGGTGATCATCTCGGTGACCGGATGTTCGACCTGCAGGCGGGTGTTCATCTCGAGGAAATAGAAGTTGCGGTCCTTATCGACGATGAACTCGACGGTCCCGGCGCTGCTGTAGCCAACGGCATCGGCCAAGGTGACTGCCTGCTCGCCCATGCGACGACGCGTCTCGGCATCGATGAAGGGGCTTGGCGCTTCCTCGATGACCTTCTGGTGGCGGCGCTGGATCGAACATTCGCGTTCGCCCAGATAGAGCGTCCGGCCCTGCCCGTCTGCCAGCACCTGAATCTCGATATGGCGCGGCTCCTCCACGAACTTCTCGACGAAGACCCTGTCGTCGCCAAAACTCGAGCGCGCCTCGTTCTGGGCGCTGCGGAAGCCGTCGGAGGCTTCCCGATCGTTGTGAGCGATGCGCATGCCCTTGCCGCCGCCGCCCGCCGAAGCCTTGAGCATGACCGGGTAACCGATATCGCGGGCGATCTCGACCGCCTGTTCGCCCGACTCGATGATCCCCATGAAGCCGGGCACGGTACTGACACCCGCCTCGGCCGCGATCTTCTTCGACTCGATCTTGTCGCCCATGGCGGCGATGGCCTTCGGCGGCGGGCCGATGAAAACCAGTCCGGCAGCCTCCAGCGCTTCGACGAAGTCGGCCTTTTCGGAAAGAAATCCGAAACCCGGATGGACCGCCTGAGCGCCGGTGTCCTTCGCGGCCTGAATGATCCGCTCCGCCCGCAGATAACTCTCCGCGGCCGCGGAACCTCCGATGTGAACGGCCTCGTCGGCGAGGCGAACGTGCAGCCCTTCGGCATCGGCGTCGGAGTAGACCGCCACCGTCGCGATGCCCAAGCGCTTGCAGGTCTTGATGACGCGGCAGGCGATCTCGCCGCGGTTGGCGATCAAGACTTTGTCGAACATCGGCGCGACCCCCCGCTGGAGCAGGACTGCTCTCTTACAACACTCGAGCGCGATTCACGTCTTAGACGGAAGCAAACCTTCTTCATCTTACGACGCTCGCGCTCAAGACCTGCAGCCCCGGTTAGACCGCGCGAGGCGGCAGACTGTCAACCGGAGCGGCGGAACGGCGACGGCTCCGCACTCTAAAACCGGGTGGCGGCGAAAGGCGCAAGGTCGATGGCCGCCGGCCGGCCGGCGACCAGATCCGCGACGAGGCGGCCCGTCCGGGCACCGAGTGTCAAGCCCAGATGACCATGCCCGAAGGCGAGAACGGCATTCGAGGCGCGCGGCGCCGGCCCCAGCACGGGCAGCGAGTCCGGCAGCGACGGTCGGAACCCCATCCAGCGGCTGGCCTCTCGCGTATCGAGATCCGGAAAGAGCTGCAGGCCGCGCTTCGCCAGAACCTGGGCCCGTTTCCAGTTCGGCGCCGCCACCGGGCCGCCCAGCTCGACGGTACCGCCGAGACGCAGACCCGAAGCCAAGGGGGTACAGGCCATTCCGAACTCGGTGGAGTAGACAGGCCGGCTGAGCGCGATACCGGGGGTCGGGATCGTCAAGTGATAGCCGCGCTCGGTATCCAGCGGCACCTTGACGCCCAACCGCTTGGCGAGTTCCTTGGACCAGGCACCGGCGGCCACCACGACGGCGTCGCAGTCGAGCGAGTCGTCCGTCGTCTCGACAGCTTCCACCCGGCCCTCCGCGACCCGGAAGCCGACGACGTCGCGGCGCAGAATCCGACCGCCGTGACGCTGGACCAGTTCGGCCAAAGCAAGCAAGACACGCTGGGGGTCTAGGGCATGCGCAACCTGCGGATAGTAGAAGCCGCCGGCCAGTTCGGGGGTCAATGCCGGTTCCATCTGGCGCATCTCGGCGACCGAGAGTTCCGCGACTTCCACGCCGCGGCGGTGCTGCAGCTCCGCCAGGCGGCGATAACTTTGCAGCCCGGCCTCGGTCGTGTAGGCGGCGATCCATCCGCGCCGCACCAGAAGCTCCTCGGCGCCGGCATCCTTCAGGAGTTGCCGGTAGGAAGGAATAGCGTCATCGAGCAGGGCCTGCAGGGCCAGGGAGATCCGCTCGACGGCCTCCGGCCGGCTCGCCGCCAGAAAGCGGAGCAACCAGGGTGTCAGCTGCGGCAGATACTGCCAGCGCAAGGACAGCGGACCCAAAGGATCCAAGAGCATCTTCGGCACCTGGCGCCAGATGCCCGGCGTCGCCACGGGCACGACGGATTCCGTGGCCAAGACCGAAGAGTTCCCGAAAGACGCGCCTTCGCCGAGCGGGTTTCTGTCGATCAAGGTCACCCGGTGGCCGTCACGCTGCAAGGCACGGGCACAGCAGACGCCGATGATGCCGGTTCCGACGACGGCGACATGGCCCGGCGGACCAGCCGGCAGATCCGGGGCGTTTGTAAGCATAGATGTATTTCAATTCGATGACAGGGACCGGCGATTTTCACCGGCTTCGCCCGACGGTCAAGCGCTACGAGGAGCAAGCGCGTCGGTTAAACGTTTACGGGCCGCCGGCAGATCGCTGTTCTGTGGATAAAACACATGCAGAGCCAGAAAATGAGCCGTCAACCGCAGTCCCATGGCAATGTCGTCGGGCGCGCTCCGGCCACGGCCGATCAGGAAGCGGGGAAGCGGCAGCAAACGATCGGCATAGGGCTCCCCTGCGGACCGCGAGACCGCCCGTCCGGTCCGCGGCGACACGTAGGCCAATTGGTCGTTAGAGCCGCCGGCGGCGCAAGTCTCCAGGTCCAGACCGTAGCCGAGGTCCTTCAGCAGCATCACCTCCCACTGCACATAGGCTTCGGCCCAGTGCGCGCCGGCCAGCGCCTCGATCAGGGCCAAGAGACCGTGATAGCTGGCCGGATGCGGCTCGCGGTCGGGGAGTGCGCGGTCGCAGACGGCGGCGGAGGAGGCCAAGGCGGCCAGGCGCGCCCGGTCGTCGAGATAGCGGGCGGCATGGGCCGCGGTCGATTCCAGGCTGAGATTGCCCATGTGCTCGGACAGCCGGGCCGACCAGGTCGCGCTGACAGCATTGCCCGGCTGCAGGACCGGGCGGAGCTGCCGCCCTTGCCCGCCCCGCACGAAGCCGGAATGCCGACCGTGCAGCTCGGTCAGCAGCGAGACGATGGCACCGCTTTCCCCATGCGGGCGCGCCGTCAGAACAATTGCCTCGTCGGTCCATTCGAGCATGGTGAGAGGATAGGCTTTCGCACCCGAGTCAGCGAGGCTTCAGGCCTGCCAGTCGAGGCCCCAGTCCCGGTAGCGCTCGGGATCGTCGATCCAGCGCTCGCGAACCTTGACGAAAAGATAGAGATGCACCGGCCGCTCGATCAGCGCCTGCAGTTCCGCCTGGGCCTGTTCGCGGATCTTCCGGATGGTTCGGCCGCCAGCTCCGATGGCGATGCGCTTCTGGGTTTCACGCTGCAAGTAGATGGTCTGGTCGATCTTAACCGAACCGTCCTTGAATTCCTCCCAGGCCTCGGTCTCCACCGTCAGTGCGTAGGGCAGCTCTTGATGCAGGTTGAGGAAGAGCTTCTCCCGGGTCACCTCCGCGGCCAGCAGACGGAGCGGGAGATCGGAGACCTGGTCCTCGGGATAAAGCCAGGGTCCCTCGGGCGCCTCCACGGCCAGCCAGTCGAGCAGATCCCCCACGCCATCGCCGCTCAAGGCGGAGATCATGAAGGTCCGCTCGAAGCTCGCGAGGTCGTTCAAGGTCGCGGACAAGGTCAGCAGGCTCTCGCGCGGGACCGCATCGACCTTGTTCAGCGCGAGAACGCGACGGCGCGCCCGCTTGCCCAGGCCCTGCAGGATTTCCTGCGTCGCCGCATCGGGCGACTGCCGCTGCGCATCGAACAGGTAGACCACCAAGTCGGCATCCTGGATCGCATTCCAGGCCGCTGCGACCATGGCGCGCTGCAGGCGATCCCTGGCGGCGAAGATCCCCGGCGTGTCCACGAAGATAAGCTGCACCGACTCCCGCAGTGCGATGCCCCGCACCCGCGTGCGGGTAGTCTGCACCTTGTGAGTCACGATCGAAATCTTGCTGCCGACCGCCTGGTTCAGCAGGGTGGACTTGCCGGCGTTGGGCGCGCCGACCAGAGCCACGACGGCGCAGCGCGTCGCAGCGTCGCTCACGTGTCGCGCTCCGCCAGCTCCGCCAGCATCGCCTCGGCGGCGGCCTGCTCGGCGTTCCGTTTGGAGCGACCCTCGGCCTCGGCCTTGCGCCCGTCGGACAAACTGACCCGGAGTGTGAAGTGCGGTGCGTGGTCCGGACCGCTGCGTGCGATTTCCTCATAGCAGGGCAATGCCAGGCCGCGCGCCTGCGCCCATTCCTGCAGTCGGGTCTTGGCATCCTGAGGCGGCGTCGGGTCCGCCTTCAGAAGCGGCGTCCAGATCGGCTCGATCAGCCGTCTCGCCGTCTCCAGTCCACCGTCGAGATAAAGCGCGGCAATCACCGCTTCACAGGCATCGGCGAGGGTCGCAGGGTTGTCGCGGCCGCCCGATTCCTGCTCGCCGCGCGACAAGGCCAGATGCGGTCCAAGATCCAGACCTTCCGGTCCCGCGACTTCGGCCAAGGTCTCCCGCCGCACCAGAGCGGCGAAACGCTTGCCGAGCGCTCCTTCGTTTTCCGTCGGAAAGGTCCGATAGAGCAACTCCGCGACCAGACAGCCCAGCACCCGATCGCCGAGGAACTCCATGCGTTCGTAGGACCGTTCGGCGCCGCCGGCCCGGCTGGCGTGGGTCAGCGCCTGCGCGAGCAAGGCGGGATTGGCGAAGTCGTAGCCGAGACGCCGGGCGAGAGCCGCAAGGTCCGCCCTCTGTCCGGGCGCCGCCGCATTATCGGATGCCATCGAACAGACGGCTCCAGCGAATTGCGAAGGGCCACTTCCAGACTTCCCAGAGACGTGCCGAGCCATCGTAGGAAAAGAACAGGAACTCGGCGCGGCCGACCAGATTTTCGCGCGGAACGAACCCGACCAGCCGCTGAGCGCGGCTGTCCTGGCTCGAATCCCGGTTATCCCCCATCGCGAAGTAGTGCCCCTGCGGCACCTGATAGACCGGCGTATTATCGAACGGCATATCGTCGGACCGCTCCCAGATCAGATGACGGCGTCCGTTGGGCAGCGTCTCGATGTACTCGGTGATGGTTCCGGCGGTCCCCGGCACGACGCTTTCCGCCACGCGCTCGCGCTTCACCGGCGTTCCGTTGATGGTCAGGATGCCGCCGACGACCTGGATGCGGTCGCCGGGCAGACCGACGATCCGCTTGATGTAGTCCGTACGATTATCGGTCGGCAGCTTGAAGACCGCGACGTCGCCGCGCTCAACCTCACTGCCGAGCACCCGCCCTTCGAAGGGGATGATCCCCCAGGGCAGCGAATGACGGCTATAGCCGTAGGAAAACTTCGAAACGAAGAGGTAATCGCCGATCAGCAGGGTCGGCAGCATCGAGCCGGAGGGAATGTTGAAGGGCTCGTAGGCGAAGGTGCGCAGAGTCAGCGCGATCAGCACGGCATAGATGATCGTGCGAACCGTATCCCAAAATCCTTCGCCGGCGCTCTTGTTCGCCTTGGCCATAGAAATTCGCTACTCGCTGCCTGGGGTTAGATGAGGGACGGTGTTCGATGAGGATTGCCCGAACGGCCGGGCAGCATATAGCGCTAGTCGTCGTCGGACGGAACCGCTGAGATGATCACCATCGCCTGAGCCAGCGGGTAGTCGTCCGTGATGGTGACGTCGATCTGGGCCTGGGTGCCGGGCGGCAGCAACTCGGCGAGGCGCACAGCCGCGCCTCCCGTCAAGGCCATGGTCGGCTTGCCGCTGGGAAGGTTGACCACCCCCATGTGCTTCCAGTGCACGCCGCGGCGCGGCACGCCGGTTCCCAAGGCCTTGGCGCAGGCCTCCTTGGCCGCAAAGCGCTTGGCATAGGTCGCGGCCGCGAGCCGCCGCCGTTCCGCCTTGGCGATCTCGGAGTCTGTGAAAACCCGCTGAGTGAAACGGCTTCCGAAGCGCTCCAGCGTCTTTTCGACCCGTCGAATGTCGATCAGATCGCTGCCGATGCCGATGATCATCGCGGCCAGCGATCAGGCCGAACGGGCGCCAAGCGCCTCGGCCCTTGCCTTATCCATCACCGCGCGCATCCGCTTGATGGCGGAGTCGAGACCGCTGAAAATCGCCTCGCCGACCAGGAAATGGCCGATGTTGAGCTCGACCAGATTGGAGATCGCCGCGATCGGGGGAACATTGTCGAAAGTCAGGCCATGCCCGGCGTGGCACTCCAGCCCCAAGTCTTGCGCCAGGCGCGCGCCCTGGAGAAGCCGCTCAAGCTCGGCTTCGGTCCTGGCACCGTCCGAACCCTCCAGGAAGGCCTCGCAGTAAGCGCCGGTGTGAAGCTCGATCACCGGTGCACCCAGCCGTTTGGCCGCTTCCAACTGGCGCTCGTCCGCATCGATGAAAAGGGACACCCGGATGCTGGCCGTGCTGAGTTCGTCGACATAGCGGCGCAGAGAGTTCATCTGGCCGGCGGCGTCCAGGCCACCTTCCGTGGTTACCTCGTTGCGCTTCTCCGGCACGATGCAGGCGGCATGCGGCCGGTGGCGCAGGGCGATCTCCAGCATCTCGTCGGTAGCCGCCATCTCCAGGTTGAGGGGCAGCTCGATCTCGGCCGAGAGCGCCGCGATGTCGGCATCGGTCATGTGCCGGCGGTCCTCGCGCAGATGCGCGGTGATACCGTCGGCTCCGGCGGCAGCGGCCATGCGCGCGGACCGCACCGGATCGGGATGACGCCCGCCTCGCGCGTTGCGGATGGTGGCGACATGGTCGATGTTGACTCCAAGACGCAGGCGCTGGTTCATCGACCGGCTCCCCTTTCTTCCAACGAGACCAGTAAAAGTAGGCGAGCGACAGGACGGGCGCAAATCCCAGCCGAGGCACGGCTGCCGTGTAGGACTCCCGCGACCGGCGTCATCCGCGCGCGCGCTCCACGGAGGTGATGTTGGGCATCGCCCGTAGGGCCGCCATGATGTTGGTCAGATGCTTCACGTCGCTCACCTCGACGTCGATCAGCAGCTCGTAGAAGTCGAGCGCCCGCCGGGTGAACTTCAAATTGGAGATATTGCCCTCGTTGCGGCCGATGACCGTGGAAAGACCGCCGAGAACGCCGGGCTCGTTGTTGACCGTCAGGAAGAGCCGGCCGGTAAAGGGTTCCTCGCCCGGGTCGCTGGCCCAGCCCAGATCGACCCAGCGTTCCGGCGTATCCTGGAACTGCTGCAGGGTGTCGCAGTCTATCGTATGCACTGTCACGCCCTTGCCGGTGGTGACGATGCCGACGATGCGGTCGCCGGGCAGCGGGTGACAGCAATGCGCGAAGTGGACCGCCATGCCCGGAATCAAACCCTTGATCGGAATGGCGAAATGGTCGCCCGTCTTGTTTCGCCGCGCGCGTGCGATGGGGACGACCTTGTCCTTGTCGCCCTTGGCTTGCTCGCGTACTCCGGGGAAGACGGCGACCATCACGTCCCGGGCGGTCAGATGGCCCTGGCCGACGGCGATGCAGACTTCCTCCACGGTGTCTTGCTTCAACTTCTTGAGAACGCCGGCCACGGCCTTCTCCGTGTAGTCGTAGCCTTCGGCCTTGAAGACCCGCTCGAGCATCTGGCGGCCGAGCTGCAGGTACTGGCTGCGCTGCTCATTGCGGATAAACCGCCGGATGCAGGCCTTGGCCTTGCCGCTGACCGCTATGTTCTCCCAGTCCGGCGAGGGAGTCTGAGCCTTCGAGGTGACGATCTCCACCTGATCGCCGTTGCCGAGTTCGTGGCGCAAGGGCAGCAGGCGGCCGTTGACCCGCGCACCGACGGTACGGTTGCCGACCTCGGTATGGACGGCATAGGCGAAATCGATCGGGGTGGCGCCGCGCGGCAGCGCGATCAGGTCCCCCTTCGGCGTGAAGCAGAAGACCTGGTCCTGAAACATCTCCAGCTTGGTGTGTTCCAGGAACTCTTCGGGGTTCTGCGCATGCTCCAGGATGTCGAGCAGCTCACGCAGCCAACGATACTGCCGGCCCTCGACCTGGCGGTCCTCCGGGTCGGCCTTGTAGACCCAGTGCGCCGCCACGCCGTACTCGCCGACTTCGTGCATCTCCGAAGTCCGGATCTGAACCTCGATACGCTGTTGCGCCGGACCGAAGTAGAGGCCGGTGTGCAGCGAGCGGTAGCCGTTCGGCTTGGGGGTCGAGATGTAATCCTTGATCCGGCCCGGCATTACCGGATAACGCGAATGAAGCGCCCCAAGCGCTTGATAACACTCCGGAATATCTTTCACGATCACGCGAAAGGCCATGATGTCCGCCAGATGCTCGAAGCCGACGTTGCGCTTCTGCATCTTGCGCCAGATCGAGTAGGCCGCCTTGATCCGCCCGGAAATCCGGGCTTCCACGCCATCTTCCCCCATATCGAAGGTCAGGCGATCGATGATCCGCCGGCTCAGATCCTCGCCGTCGGACTTCAGGAACTCCAGCCGATTGAGGATCGATTCCCTGGCATCTGGATTTAACTCTGCAAAAGCAAGGTCTTCCAGCTCGTCCTTGAAGCGGTTGAGGCCGATCCGCTCCGCCAGGGGCGCGTAGATATCGGCTGTCTCACGCGCGATCCGCCTGCGTTTATCCGTCGACTTGATGAAGCGCAGAGTGCGCATGTTGTGAAGGCGATCGGCCAGCTTGACCAGCAGGACCCTGATGTCCTCCGACATGGCGACAACCAGCTTGCGAAAGTTCTCCGCATGCTTCGACTGCTCGGACTGCAGTTCGATCCGGGTCAGCTTGGTGACGCCGTCGACAAGACGGGCGATCTCCGTGCCGAACAGCTTCTCCACTTCCTCCAGCGTCGCCTCGGTATCCTCGACCACGTCGTGCAAGAGGGCGGTCACGATGGAGTCCGCATCGAGCTTCAGCTCGGTCAGAATGCCGGCGACTTCGATCGGATGGGAGAAATAGGGGTCGCCCGAGGCGCGGCGCTGCGAGCCATGCCTCTTCATGGCATAGACATAGGCCTTGTTAAGCCGGTCTTCGTCGGCAGCGGGGTCGTAGGACGTAACCCGTTCGACCAGCTCGAACTGGCGCAGCATACTCGGTCCTCTGGCGCGCGCTTCGGGGGATCAAAGTTCGGATGTAAGACTAGGGGCGGCGCCTCCAAGCGCCAAGCGAAAGCCTCCCTACGATCTCGCAGGGCTGCTCAACGAAAAAGCGCCGCCGCACCAAGGCTCGAAAATCGAGCCGGCACAGCGGCGCTCTTAGAGCGGTTACGACGGAGGCGAGAGCCGGATCAGGCGCCCTGTTCAACCTCGTCCGAAATCTCGGGTTGACGCGCCGGGGCCGGTTTCGGAGCCACGGCCTCGCCACTCACTTCGGCCTCCAGACTGGCGGCCAGAGCGATCTCGGCCATATCGTCGTCTTCCGGCGCATCTTCCTTGTGGAAGCGCTGCATCAGCGTAATGCGCTCCTCCAGAAGCTGGTCCGGATCCACCTTGACCTCGGCAATCTCGCGCAGGGAGACGACCGGATTCTTGTCGTTGTCACGCTCCAGCGTCAGCGGGGCCCCAGAGGAAATGTCGCGGGCACGCTGGGCGGCCAGAACAACCAGGTCAAACCGGTTGGGGATCTTTTCGACACAGTCTTCAACGGTTACGCGCGCCATGCGGGCGAACCTCCTTCAGCCAGAGCGATAGCAGTGTTTGTGCAAGCGGCTGTTATAGGCAGCGACACAGCATCCTGCAAGCCGGATGACGGTTGGAACTCCGCCGGAAAAGAGGTTGGCGGCCCTTCGGGTCAGAAGCCGTTAGAGCCTGCTGCGCTTGTTCCGACGCCCTTCGCCGCACTTGCGGCGGCAAATGACACCCTCATACTGCTGCCATCCGGCTTGGAACAAGCTGGCGAAGGGCTCGTCCAGGAGGATTTCCTCCAGCGGCCGCACACGGATGTTGTAGTCCTCGAAGCGCCGACCCGCTTTCGATTGCAGGCTCCGCTCCTCCTCCGAGTGATCGATCCAGCAACAGGCCGACACGTTGCCGTCGGCGGTGATGTAAGGGCGGTTCAGCATCTGAGCCTTGCAGCGGATGCCGTTGATCCCGGCATCGGCCTGCGCCGTCTTGCCGGCCAACAGCGTCTCCACAGGCTGCGGCTCCTCCGGGGAGGCCGCCGCCGATCCGAAACGCCCTTGATAATCGGTCGCCGAGAACTTCGACGGCTCCAGGACCGCCGGCGTTCCGTCCGGCAAGACGTAGTCGAAGCGCTGGCTTTTGCCGAAGCGGATGGTATCGATCAGCACGAAATGCCGAAAGCCCAGGTTGCGGGCAAGATCGCGCGCTTCCTCGACCTGATGCTCGTTGTGCCGGAACAAGATGTAGTACCAGTCCGCCACGGCTCCGGTCGCCAGATAGGTCTTGGCGTTGGCCAGAATCCTGTCGAAGTCGGTGTTGACCCGATAGAGCGCGTTAGTGTCCCTGAGGCCGTCGATATGCAGTTCCAGGTGGGAGCCGTTGCGCGCCATAACCGCGCCGAAACGGCGCCACCACTCGAGGCCGCGCAGACTGCCGTTGGTGGAGACGACGAGCCGCACGCCCTGGGCCGTCAGGTAGTCGCAAATCTCCAGGCACTCGCTGGCGGCCAGGGCATCGCCGAGACCGCCACCGAACTGAACCTCCTCGACACGCCGGCAAAAGTCGGGCGTGAACTGGGTCGTGAAATCCGCCAGTTTCAACTCGATCTTGCGGACCTTCTGAGAGTTGACCTGACAGCGGTTCATGGCATCCGTCCGCCCGCACATGGGACAGCCGGCATTGCACTTGTCAGTCAACTCGACGTGAAACCTGTACGGCCGATCGGGATCGAACAAGGACGCAGTCCTCCGCTGGAGCAGAAACGCCTGAGGCGCCGACATTTCTACGTGGGGGATACTGTCGCGCGTTACGAGAGCACGGAGCGCGCTTGCCGCCGCGGCATCAGGTCACGCCGAGCGCTTCGTCCTCGATCGGCTCGGCCGAGCCGGGGGATGGCAAGGCCGCAATGAGATCGCCGATCGATCGTTGGGTCACCGGATGGCGCCAGTCGGGAGCCAGTTCGGCCAGCGGCAGGAGCACGAAGGCCCGATCCTGCATGCGGGGATGCGGCAGTGTCGGACCGTCCGACTCCTGCAGCAGGCCTCCGTGCCAATCGATCAAGTCGAGATCGAGCACGCGGGCTTCGTTGCGAACGCTCCGGCGTCGCCCGAAAGCCGCCTCCAGGTCATGAAGGTTTGCAAGCGTCTCCGCCGGACCGGCCGTCGTTTCCAGCTCGGCGACACCATTGAGGTACCAGGGCTGATCGGACGGCGGCCAGGGTGGCGAGCGGTACCAGCGTGATCTTCGCAGCACCCCAATCCCTCGACCTTGGAGCTGCCGCAGCGCTTCCTCAAGAACGTCACGCGGGCCGCCGTACAGTTCATGAGAGAGATTGGCGCCAAGAGCCAGAAATATCATTAAAAAACCTGCGATCTTTATGGACACTCGTCGAGTTTTGCTTGCCCGTCTGAAACGGAAGTGCCAAGTTCGAAATCGGCGTTCCGGCGCCGGCATTTGACAATTTATTTGTCACCCGCGACGCCCTAACTTTCTTGATTGTACTATTGTAACTGGAGTTCCCCAACCAATGCAGTTCTATCCGGAAGAGCGCGTAGCGCTTTTCATCGATGGTGCCAATCTCTATGCCACGGCCCGCACCTTGGGCTTCGATATCGACTACAAGCGTCTCTACAATCTTTTTGCAGGAGAATGCCGCCTCGTACGCGCCTTCTACTACACAGCGCTGGTCGAGGACCAAGAGTATTCTCCGATCCGGCCTTTGGTAGACTGGTTGGACTATAATGGTTATTCGATGATCACCAAACCGACCAAGGAGTTCACCGACTCCATGGGCCGGCGAAAGATCAAGGGCAATATGGACATCGAGTTGGCCGTCGACATGATGGAGATGGCCGATAAACTTGATCACGTTGTGCTTTTTTCGGGCGACGGCGATTTCCGCAGCCTGATCGAGGCGGTTCAGCGTCGCGGCGTTCGCGCCACGGTCATTTCCTCGATCCGCTCCTCTCCGCCGATGATCGCGGACGAGTTGCGGCGCCAGGCTGATAACTTCATCGACCTGGGCGATCTGCAGACGTCGGTCGAGCGGCAGCTTCCCGCCGACCATCCGCGCCTGCGCGAACGCCAGGACCGCGTGGCTTCGTCCGAGGATGGAGAGTCGGCCGCCGTCGAATCGATCGACGAAGTCGAAGACGAATACGAAGAGAGCTGATCCTGCCCTGCTGACCCCGCCGTGCTGACGCCCGAACCCGACTGCGCGCGCTGTCCGCGTCTGGCCGACTTTCGGGACGCCAACCGCGCCGCTTATCCGGACTTCTTCAATCGGCCGGTACCCAGCTTCGGACCGTTGGACGCGCGCCTGCTGATCGTCGGGCTGGCGCCCGGGTTGCGCGGAGCCAATCGAACGGGGCGCCCCTTCACCGGGGATTTCGCCGGCGATCTGCTCTACAGCTCGCTGCAACGCCACGGCTTCGCCGCTGGATCCTACGCTAGGCAGAAAGACGACGGGCTGGAGCTGATCGGCTGCCGGATCGTCAATGCCGTGCGCTGCCTGCCCCCCGAAAACAAGCCGACACCGGCGGAGATCGGACAATGCCGGCCCTTCCTGGAAGCGGAACTGCGGGGCCTGCCGAAGTTGGAGGGCGTGCTGGCCTTGGGCCAAGTCGCTCACACGGCTACCCTCGCGGCGCTCGGCCTCAGGAAGTCCGCCAGGCCCTTTCGCCACGGCGCGCTGCATCACTTGCAAGACGACTTGCCCTGGCTCACCGACAGCTACCACTGCTCGCGCTACAATCAGAACACGCGCCGGCTGACACCGGAGATGTTCGACGCGGTGATCGCCGATCTCGCCGAGCGGATGAGCCTCTCCACCTGACCCAGCCCGGTCTTCAGACGAGGTGCAGCTTGTCCACGCGCTCGGGATAGAAACTGAGCAAGCCGGCGATCTTCGTCATCTCCGGAATCGGGTTGCGATAGCTCCAAACCGCATCTTCCGCCACCTTGCCGCCCACCTCGATGGAGAAGTAATTCGCTTCTCCCTTCCAGGGGCAGTGGGTTTTGGTCGCGGTGGGGCGCAGCAACTCCAGGCGCACGTCGCTGGCGGGAACGTAATAGCGGGCCGGCAGACTGCCTTCGAACAGAACCTTCGCTCGGCTGCTGCGCGTTATGATCTCGCCGTTGAAGAGCACCTCCAGCGTCTCGCTTAAATCGACCACATCGATCCGGGGCTTCTGCTTGGTTTCGGCCATGACCGTCTCCTTCTCTGCGAACCCAGGCTGTCAGACATGCAAGGTGACACCGGGCCGTATCGCCCGCTGTCCCGCAGTCTAACGCCGCCGCCTACCCTTCTTCACATAGGGATTCTCGCCGGCGCGTGCGAAGATCCGAATCGGCGTCCCGGGCAAATCGAAGTCCTGGCGGAGAGTGTTTTCCAGATAGCGTAGATAACTGTCCGGCAAGTCCTTGGGCTTGGAGCAGAAGACCACGAAGGTCGGCGGCCGCGTTTTCGCCTGGGTCACGTACTTGATGCGGATACGCCGGCCTCCGGGGGCCGGTGGCGGGTGCTGCTCGGTCGTCGTCTCCAACCAACGGTTCAACTGGCCGGTCGGCAGGCGGGCGTTCCAGACCTCATAGGCGGCAAAGACCGCCTGCAGCAACTTGTCGAGCCCGCGCCCCTCAAGGGCGGAAACGGCAACGATCGAAACGCCCTTGGTCTGCGGCAGTGACCGCTCCAGCCGGTCACGCAGCAGCCGCATGGCGCCGATCCGGTCGCTGCAAGCGTCCCATTTGTTGATGGCGATGACCAGGGCCCGCCCTTCCTCGATCACCGTCCGGGCGATCGTGAGGTCCTGTTTCTCCAGAGGCGCCTCGTTCGGGCCGACGGCGCCGTCGAGCAGCAGAACGACGACGTTCGCGAAATCGATCGTGCGCTTGGTGTCGGCAGCCGACAGGCGCTCGACCTTATCGTCGACCCTGGCCCGCTTGCGCAGTCCGGCGGTATCGACCAGGCGCACCGGCCGGCCCTCGAATTCCCAATCGAGCTCAATCGCATCACGGGTGATCCCCGCCTCGGGGCCCGTCAGCAAGCGATCCTCGCCGACCAGACGGTTGATCAGCGTCGACTTGCCGACGTTGGGCCGACCGACGACGGCCATTTGCAAGGGACCGTAGTCGCGGACGCTCTCCCGATCCTCCGGATCCTGGTCCTCCGCCTCGGCCGGAAGCTCAATCGCATCCTCCTCGCCTTGCGGGACATAGGGCCGTAGAACCTCGTGCAGGTCGCCCAAGCCGAGACCGTGCTCGGCCGAAAAGGCCAGCGGCTCGCCCAGACCCAGGCCGTAAGCCTCCAGCACCCCGGCCTCGGCCGCCCGGCCCTCGCACTTGTTGGCCACCAAGAGGGTCTTGGCCGACGCGCGGCGGAGCAGATCGGCGAAGTGGGCATCCAGAGGCGTGACGCCGGCACGGGCGTCGATCAGGAAGAGCACCAGGTCCGCCTCGGCGATGGCCCGCTCGGTCTGCTGGCGCATGCGCGCTTGCAGCGAATCGTCCGTCGCCTCTTCCAGCCCCGCCGTATCGATGGCCAGGAACTCCAGCTCGTAGAGGCGCGCCTGTCCCTCGCGCCGGTCGCGGGTCACGCCGGGCTGATCGTCGACCAGCGCCATGCGCCTGCCGACCAGTCGGTTGAAGAGAGTCGACTTGCCGACGTTGGGCCGGCCGACGATGGCGACGGTGAAGGACATGGGGGCTGAACTGCGCTCGCGTCTGGAGAGCCGCGCATATGAGGGTGCGGGACGCGGCTTGTCCAGACCTGCTTGGCGGCCTGGCCAAGGGGGCGATGATTCAGGCCGGCGACGAGGTCAGGTGGACGCTGGGCTAACGGTAGGCCAGCAGCCGGGCTCCCTCGGTCACGAAATAGAGCGCTCCGCCGGCCACCACGGGCCCGACCGCCACGGGACCGGGCAGATCGAAGTCGGCAACTCTTTCGCCGCTGTAGGGCGAGAGCGCCACCGCGGTCCCCAGATCGTTGCCGAGGATCAGGCGGTCACCGGCAAGCACCGGCCCGCTCCAGACCACCGGATCCTCCAAGTCGTCTTCGTCCTCGTAGCGGCGAAGCTGGTGAACCCAGCGCACCTGACCGCGATCGCGGGTCAAGGCCACCACCTGAGCATCGTTGGTCAGGAGAAAAACGAAGTCGCCGGCGACCCAAGGTCTGGAGGTTCCCCCCAACTCCTGTTCCCAGATACGCAGCCCACGGCGCAGATCGATGGCCGCCGTACGATCGGAATGACCGACGGCAATCACGGTACCGCTGTCGATCACCGGCATGGCACGGATATGTGCCAGACCGGCCACCTGCGCGGAGCGCCGCGCCGACATCAGGCCGTCCGACCAGAGCACACGGCCGCTATCCGCCAGCAGCGCGAAGACCTCGCCCGAGGTATAGGGCACAATCGCGACGCCACCTTCGACGGCCGGCGACGCGGCCCCCACCAGTCCCGCAATCTCCTGAATGCCGGTATGCGACCACTGAGTCTCGCCGGTTGCCGCGTCCAGGGCGAGGGTCTGGTTGTCGAGGGTGATGACGAAGACTCGGCCATCCGAAACGCTCGGCGCCGCCCGAACCGGGGCTGTCGCCATGGCCTCCCAAACGGTGGCGCCGCTGCTGGCTTCCAAGGCATAGATTCCGCCGAATCCGGTCGTAACGAACACCCGATCGCCCGCCACGGCGACACCGCCGCCGAAGAAGCTGTCGTCCTCGGCCTCCAGTTCGACTTGCCACAGAACCCGGCCGCTTGCGGCATCGACCGCCGAGACCTGCGCGCGTGCGTCCATTGCATAGACCCGTCCATCGGAGATAACGGGCTCGGCGAGGAGTTTGG
Source organism: Algihabitans albus (assembly GCF_003572205.1). Taxonomy (NCBI): domain Bacteria; kingdom Pseudomonadati; phylum Pseudomonadota; class Alphaproteobacteria; order Rhodospirillales; family Rhodovibrionaceae; genus Algihabitans; species Algihabitans albus. Next base: position 516,763 of record NZ_QXNY01000005.1, on the reverse strand, counting down.
CGTCATCGTCCTCACCCTCGCCGAGGTCGACCGACCAGGTCAGCCGCAAGCCTTCGCCCAAGGCCAGATGCTGGACGTTTCCCTGCGGTCCGCCGCCGGCCTGCGACCAATCGCTGTTGCTGCGCGCCTCGGGGAGCCGGATCTGCAGGCTCGCGATCGCAGGATCGGGCTCGATCACCTGATCGTCGAGCATGACGGCCAAGCGATCGCCGGGAAGCAGCTCTTCCTCCTCACCGAACCAGTCGTCGACGACACTGCAGCCCGACAGCAGCAGGCCCGCCGACAGAATCACGGCAGCAGTCGGGATCGGACGGCGAAGGCGGCAAGTCATCAAGGGCAACCTGTCAGGAGGCAAGGAGACTGTCGAGCAAGCGAGCGGCGCGGTTCAGAATTTGCTGCGGCGCCTCGTTCAACTGGGTCAGGGTCTCGAGCTGGGCACGGGCGCCCTCGACGTCACCCTCGTCCAGCGCCGCCAAAGCGGCCAGCTCGAGCGCCGCCGGGCGGTAGATCGAGCCCGGCTCGAGCAGTGGAGCCAGTCGCTGCTCCACCTCAGCCCGGTCGCGCTCTCCGAGCGCATGTTGCGAGGCCAGCAACCGGGCCGCGCCGCGCCAGGACGACGGAATGCTCGTGTCATCCGCCAGCCGGTCCCAAGCCGTCAGCGCGCCATCGAGATCCCCGGCTTCGACACGCAATCGGGCCGCCTGAAAAGCGGCGAGCAGGCCATAGGACTCCCGTGAATTCGCCGCCATCTCCTCAAACGACGACAAGGCCGTCACGCTGTCCCCCGCGGCCGCCTGCGTAAGCGCGGCCTGGTAGCGCGTCGCCGAAGCAAGACGTTCGTCCTGCTGCCACTGCTGCCAGATCTGCCAGCCCCCAAGCGCGACCAGGCCGCCCAGGACAAGACCCAGCACCCAGGGTCCGTGCTTCTTGGCCAGGCGTTCGAAGCGCTCCTTACGGACCTCCTCGTCGACCTCGCGGAAAATATCGCTCAACGGGCACTCCCTCGTCGCAAGCTGCGGTTTGCCGCCAATCCCGGGCCGGCGAGCTGGGCCGCAGGACGGTCTCAGGGTCGGTTGATAAAGGCTCTACAGGCCGGTGACAACTCTACGGCACATCAACGGGCTTACATCCCTCGCCCGGAAAGGCGGTCCCCGAATTCCACGTCGATGGCAATCCTTCCTTTACCGACCGGGCGTTAGCCTCCATCGGTATGAGAAGATCTATCGCAACCGCCAGACTTCTGGCCGCATCCGCCATGGCGCTCTCGCTGAGCGCTTGCGATCCGAGTCTGCTCTTCACCGGCGCCAGCGTGGTGACTCTGGTGGCGACCGACAAGACCATGACCGACCACGCCCTGAGCGCGGCGCTCGACCGCGACTGTTCGTTCGTGCGCTCCAGCCGCGGCGAGAGCTTCTGCGTCGGGGAACCCTACGTGATGCAGACCGAGCACTGCTATCGTACCCTGGGCAACGTCACCTGCTATTCTCGGCCCGACCCGCAGGCAAGCGATACTCAGCGCGTGACCTACGTGCCGAACCTGACGGAGCCTCAGCCCGCCATCGACCTCACCGGTCTGGACCTCTCCGAGGTTTTGAGCGAGACTGCGCAAGCGAAAGAAAACTGACATTCAGGTCCGCCGGAGCGTCGGCGGGCAGGTTCGCGCTGAACGGGGGACCGTGGCTTTATGGGCGATCTGATGCGCCTCGAGGCATATCGCCGACCGGCCAGAAAGAGCGCGAAAGCCACCTACTTCACCCGAACTGAGCTAAATCAACTGTTGTCCGCCTATTCCCAGCGGGTGGCCAGCGGCGAATGGCGCGACTATGCGATCGACCATCGCCCGGGGATCGCTGTCTTTTCCGTCTTTCGCAGCACGCATGAACGGCCGCTCTACGCCGTCGCCAAGCGGACGGCCGGCAAGCAGCCAGAGTACGTCGTTCTCTCGGACCACCAGCGACTCGCCCGCTCCTCGAGCCTGTCGGAGTGCCTGCGCATCTTCGAAAAGAAGCTCCGCGTCGTGGTTTAGGATCGTTGCGGTCGCACTGGCGGCCGCTGAAACCGCTTACGCTAGCCTACGAACCTGCGACATGAGACGCCTGTGTGGCCGTCGGGCGCCACCGACGCGGTCCGACCGTTGCGGAAAGACGGCTGTGACGCTCGACCGAGCCGCCGGTCATCAGGGATTCCAGGCCGACCGGCGTCTTCTCTAGCCATTGGAGCTCTTGAGGAAACGATCGATCTCGCCTTGCAGGGATTGGGCGCGGCCGGCCAGACCCGAGGCCGTATCCTGCACCTTTGCAGCCGATCCACCGGTCTGTTGCGAGGCCTGTGAAACACCGTCGATGTTGCGGCTGATCTCCGCCGTCGCGGCGCTCTGCTCCTCGACCGCGGCCGCAACCTGGGTCGAGATCTCGTTCATCGAGCTCACAGATTCGCCGATCCGCTGAATCGCCTCGACGGTGCTGCCGGTCTTCTTCTGGATGGTATCGATCAGCTCCTTGATCTCCTCCGTCGACTGCGCCGTCTTGCTGGCCAGCGACTTCACTTCGCCGGCCACCACGGCGAAACCCTTGCCGGCCTCGCCAGCCCTCGCGGCTTCGATCGTTGCGTTCAGGGCCAGAAGATTGGTTTGACCGGCGATGTCCTCGATCACTTCCGTAATCTTGCCGATGCTGTCGGCCGCTTCCGCCAGAGAGGTGACGAAAGCGTCGGCCTCGCGCGCCTGTTCGACGGAAATGCCGGACTTCCGAGACGCCTCGGACATCTGGCTGGAAATTTCGCGGATCGAGGCGCTCAGTTCCTCCGTCGCCGAAGAGACGGAAGCCGAAAGCCCACTCGCCTGCTTCGAGATATCCAGAAGTTCGTTCGCCGATTGGTCCATCTCCGAGGAGGTGTCGGCAATGGCATCGACCACGCCGGAGACCGACTCGGCCATGCGGATCGTGTCCGTGATGACCGACCAGGTCACCATCGGCCCCATGTAGGTGCCGTCCGCGGAGGTGATGGCCGAAACGTTGAGCTTCAGGGTTTCCGGCCCCACGCGGATGTTGGCCGTGTGCGGCAGGTTGGACGGATCGGACAGCAGCGCCTGCTGATGCGCCGGGTGCTTATGGAATACGTCGATGGACGTGCCGAGCATGTCGTCGGCCTTTACCGGCAAATGCTCCTCGATCGACCGTAGCGTGTCGACACTGGTCTGGTTGATGTAGTTGATTTTCCAGTCAGTCGGGTCGCAGGTCATGACGTTGATCGGCATCTTGTCGATCATCTGCAACAGGCGCCTGCTCTCGAGGTCCGCCTTGACCTCTTTGGTGATCACACTCCAGGTCAAGGAGGCTCGACGCCTGCCCCGGCCGTCGCCGATGGCCGCAATGTTGAGATCCAGTATCTCATCGCCGAGCTGGATGCGCGCCTTGTGAGGCAGGTTGTTGGGATCCGACAGCATCTTGCGCTGGTGTTCCGGATGTTTGTGGAAGACGTCGATCGAGGTGCCGACAATGTCTTCCGGCGCCACCGGCAGCAGGTCGCGCAGCGAATCCAGCAGCGCAATCGACTGCGCGTTCGCGTAATCGATGACGAAGGTTTCTAGGTCGCAGGTCATGATTGCCACCGGCAAGCCGTCGACCAACTGACGGAAATTGCTGTCTTTAGAGGACGCGGGCAGCGATGTCATCTTGGGCGTTACTTTAAGTGCAAACATTTTTTGCTCGCTCGTTTGCGTTCCAAGTCCGTAAAAGATGCGCCCGATCCTTTACCGCACCGTTAATGAGCGATGTTGCTCAGCAATAATTACAATCCGTTTTCAAACACTCATGCCGCGATTATCTGTCATATCGAACAACCAAGAATGAAAATAGATCAACGTTGGTTTGGAAGACGCAGGCTTTTTCTTCGCCCGCCCATCACTCCACGCTCAGCCCGCGGAATTGGGTTAAGCCTTTGAATAATCGAAATTCTTTCGATCAAGTATTGGCAAACAAAAAATGAATATCGGGCTTGTAGGGAAAAATATTCGGCAGGCTGCAGACTCGAATGATCCAAGCCCCACCTCGCCCCGTAATGTCCTGGCAAATTCAGTCATGGAGTGGACGATGAAGAACACCAATCGCGTTGGCATGGATCTCTCGATGGTGGACTGTTTCCAGAAAACGGAAACGCAGTCGATGCAACTGCGCCGGAGCAAGAGCGACTTCGATGCCTTGATCGACCAGTTGCGCAGCAGCGCCTTCGTGAAGCAGATGTCCGAGCTGCGGGGCAGCATCATCAATTGACCCGCGCGCCCGACCAAGACCTGACAGCCGTGCCGCGAGGCGCCGCACGGTCGCGCGCGGCAACGGCGTCAGGTCAAGCTTCGGCCGCCGCCACAGCCTCGTAAGGCAAAGCGCTCCAGAAGGCGGTCGCGAAGCCGAAGGCCCGGCGTGCCAGGTCGTGAGACAGCGTCAAGCGTCCCGTAGGGTCGCCGTCGCCGAAAACGTCGAGATCCGAGAAGTAGTCCGGGTGGCGCTCCGCCAACTCCAGGCGGGCCGCCCGCGACGACTCGGCGATCGCTTCGGCCACCGCGGCCAGTTCCTGCAGCCCGTCCCAAACCTCGCTGCCGAGATCGCACTCCAGCTCCTCTGCAAAAAGAAGGCGCACCTGGAAGACGAAGGCGGCCGCGTCGCGGGCTTCCTCCACCGGCCGCCAGAGATCCGAATCCAGTCCCTGGGCCGAAAGCTGGTCGCGTACCAGATCGCGGATCCGGCTGCGCCAGGCGCGGTACTCCACGACGAAGACGCGGCGGAAGAGGCCGTCCTGGAGGGCTACCAGGTACCAGGCGTCGTGATCGCCGTAGCGCTCTGGCTCCGGGGTCGGCAAGGCCTCCATGGTCGCGACAAGGGCCTCGACGTAAGCGCGGCGGTGCTGGATGTCGGCGAGGGCGCCGGCGACCGTGTCGGCGTCGGCAGGCAGAACGACTCGGCTCATACGTCACTGTGCGAAGGTTGAAACGGCGCGTCATCCTAACCTAGTTCGTCGAAACAGCTTAGGCCAGAAGCGCCCGCCGCGCCTCCGCGAAACCGCGCAAAGCCTGCGCTTCGGCCGTGTGACGGCCCTGGCGGACGACCCAGCGGCCGCCGACCGCCACGTCGCGCACCGGATTGACGTTCCCGGCGAAGACCAGCGCGTCGAGCAGCGGGTCGCCCTCCAGGCCGATCAGCGCCGGCGTCTCGGGATCGAGCACCAGCAGATCGGCCCGAGACCCCGGCGCCAGCCGGCCGAGCGGCCGGCCTAACGCCTGGGCACCCCCCGCCAAAGCACCGCGAAAGAGCTCCGCGCCCACCCCGGGTGCCGTGCCGCGCAGCACGTTGCGCCGCCGGTCGCGCAGACGCTGCCCGTACTCCAGCAGTCGCAGCTCCTCGATCGGGCTCTGCGAGACATGGCTGTCGGAGCCGATGCCCCAGGCTCCGCCCGCCGTCCAGAAGCGCGGGCCGTCGAAGAGCCCGTCGCCTAGATTGGCCTCCGTGGTCGGGCAAAGGCCGGCAACGGCGCCGCTGCGCGCCAGCGCCCCGGTTTCCGACGACTCCATGTGGGTGGCATGGACCAGGCACCAACGCGAATCCACCGCCACCTCGCCGAGCAGCCAGGCCACGGGCCGGCGACCGCACCAGGCAAGGCACTCCTCGACCTCCTTGGTCTGTTCGGCGACATGGATATGGAGCGGAGCGGCCGGGTCCAAGGCGTTCACCCCCTCCAGCGCCTCGGACAGCGACCCCGGCGTTACCGCACGCAAGGAATGGGGCGCCAGGCCGATACGCACCTGGGGATCGCCGGACGCGGCGGCCTGCAGCCTTGCGACGATCTCCAGGATGCCCTCGGGATCGTTACGGAACCGCCGCTGCCCCTCGCCAAGCGGCTGACCGCCGAACCCGCCGTAGCCGTAGAGCACCGGCAGCAGGGTGATCCCGAGACCGGCCGTACGGGCGGCGGCCAGCAGGCGCTTGCCCGTCTCGGCCCGATCCGCATAGGCCGCGCCGTCCGGGGCGTGATGCAGGTAGTGGAACTCGCCGACCGCCGTGTAGCCGGCCTTGAGCAGTTCGACATAGAGCTGAGTTGCGATGGCCTCGATCTGCGGCGGGTCGAGCCGGCCCACGAACCGGTACATCAGCTCCCGCCAGGTCCAGAAAGAGTCGTCGGGATGAGCCGCCTGCTCGGCCAGACCGGCCATGACGCGCTGAAAGGCGTGGCTGTGCAGGTTGGCCATGCCCGGGACCACCGGTCCCGCCACCCGTTCCGCGCCCTCGCCTGGACTCTGGCCGGGACTGTCCGCCGTAACCGCCGAGACGAAACCATCGGCATCGACTTCAAAGAGCACATTCCGCGCCCAGCCGTCCGGCAACAAGGCCTGTTCGGCGAAAAGACGATGGAAGATCATGGACCCGCTCCACGGCGCCGGTAAGCTGACGGCGTTACCCTGACTGTCCGCATAGAGCATTGCCCCCTGGACCGCAAACAGGAGCCTTATCCGCCATGCCGGAGCGAGAGCGAGAGGCCTGGGACATCCTCTTCACCGATGCGCGGCTGGCGACGATGGCCGCGGCCGGCGTCCCCTATGGCGCTCGGGAGGGCATAGCGCTAGCAGTCAAGGACGGCGCCATCGCCTGGATCGGGCCGACGGACGACCTGCTGCATCGGAACGCGAGGGAGTTGCTGCCGCTGGAGGGGCGCTGGGTCACGCCGGGTCTGATCGACTGCCACACCCATCTGGTCTACGGCGGCGATCGCGCGGCAGAGTTCGAACTGCGGCTGACCGGCGCGACCTACGAGGAGATCGCGCGCGCTGGCGGCGGCATCGCCGCCACGGTGGCGGCCACCCGTGCGGCCAGCGAGGACGACCTGTTGCAGACCGCCCGCCCCCGTCTGGAGGCCCTGCTGCGGGAGGGTGTCACGACGGTCGAGATCAAGTCGGGCTATGGGCTGACGCTGGAGGCGGAAACCAAGATGCTGCGGGTCGCCCGGCGCCTGGGCGGCGACTACCCCGTGACGGTGCGCACCTCCTTCCTGGGTGCCCACGCCGTCCCGCCGGAGTACGCCGAGGACCGCGCCGGCTACCTGGAGGCGGTGATCGCCATGCTGCCGGTCCTGGCCGAAAGCGGCCTGGCGGACGCGGTCGATGCCTTCTGCGAGGGCATCGCCTTCACGCCGGAGGAGACCGCGCGGCTCTTCACCACCGCCCGCGAGCTGGGCCTGCCGGTCAAGCTGCACGCCGATCAGCTTTCAAATCTGGGCGGCGCGGCGCTGGCCGCACGCTTCGGCGCCCTCTCTGCCGATCATCTGGAATACACCGACGAAGACGGCGTCGCCGCCATGGCCGAGGCCGGCACGGTCGCCGTGTTGCTGCCGGGGGCCTTCTACGTGCTGCGCGAGACGCAACTGCCGCCCGTCGAAGCCTTACGCCGTCATGCCGTGCCCATGGCCCTGGCGACGGACTGCAACCCCGGCAGTGCCCCGTTGACCTCGCCGCTGCTGACGATGAACCTGGCCTGCACCCTCTTCCGCCTGACGCCCGAGGAAGCCCTGGCCGGCTTCACCCGCAACGCCGCCGCGGCCCTGGGCATGGGTGAAAGTCATGGCACTCTCGAGGTCGGCAAGGCCGCCGATCTGGCGATCTGGGACATCGAGCGGCCCGGCGAACTGGCCTACCGGATGGGCTTCAACCCGCTGACCTTTGCCGTGCAGGCCGGAAAAAGGCGGGAACTGCCGACGATCGAATGCTAGCTGCGTCTCGGCAGCAGAGAGGCCGCGCCGAACACCACGGCGGCGGAGGCGGCGAAGAGCAGGTACTGCAGGTCGAAACCCCGCCCAGCCAGGTGCAGGGCGGCCATGGCCGGTACCACGGAGGAACTGACGCCGAGCGCCAGCACGTACTCCAGCGCGAAGGCGCGGGAGCGCCAAGTCACCGCGACGTAGCGGCCCATCAGCCAGCCGGTTATCGGGATGCCGGCGAACATCAGAGTCACCGTCACGGTCGCCAGCGGCAGAGCCGCCAGCCCCGCAGCTTTGGATAGCAGGATCAGCGCCATCACCACCAGCGCGTAGAGCCCCAGCATCACCGGCCGTCCGCCCAAACGGTCGAGCAGCGCGCCGACCGGCAATTGCGCGAAGGCGGCAAGGGCGAAGACCAGCGCACCGTAACCTCCGACCTGCGCCAACCCTGGCGCCAGCGTCCCCAGCCGTTCGTCGAAGAGCTTCGGCAGGGAGACGCTGACCCCGTTGAAGACGATGCCGCTGAAGAGCGCGGCCAGCAGCACCACCGCCAGGACACGCAGCTGGGTCCGGCGGCTCGCCGAGATGGCCGCCGGCGTCACCTGTGCCTCTTCCATGGCGGGCGGCAGCGGCGCCGCCCGCCGCAGCAGCAGGTGCAGGGCGCCCCCAACTGCCGCGACCGCACCCGGCAGCAGGAACGCGCTGCGCCAGCCGTAGGCCTCGGCCAGCAAGGCCGTGGAGACGGTCGCCGCCGCCAGACCCAGGTTGCCGAAGACGCCGTTGACCGCCAACGCCCGCCCGCGCCGCGCACTCAGGCGGGTCACCATGGCCAGGCCGACCGGATGGTAGATCGCCGCGAAAAGGCCCAGTGCCGCCAGCGCCGCCATGAACTGCAGCTGCGTCTGCGCCAGGCCGGCGGCGATGGCTGCCAGACCGGAGCCGAGGAACTGCAGCCCGATCAGCCGGTCGCCGTTGCAGCGGTCCCCCAGCCAGCCGGCCGGCAGCGTCGCCAGAGCGAAAGCGACATAGAGCGGCGTGCCCAGCGCCAGGGCCGCGCCGTAGTCCAGCCCCCAGGCCCGCTCGAGTGCGATCACCGCGGTCGGAAAAATCAGCAGCTTGTAGTGACAGGCGAAGTGGGCGGCATGCAGCACGACCAATTGCCCGGCGGCGGCCGGGTGCCGGGCTTCGCGCGAGAGGGGAACGAAGGTTTCCGAGGGCATGGCGACGTCCGGTCGGGAATTGGCAGACCTGGACAGCTTAGGGACACAGGCGTCATCATTCTTGCGCTATGCAGCCTAAAAATATCGCCGAAGTGCCGGATGCCGAGCAGCCATCCACTACAGCGGAGGCGCCGCTGCGGGGGCTTGCGGAGGATCATCCCGCCGGCCATCGCATCGCGGCCCACAGCCACGACACGCATCAGGTCATCCACGCCGCCAGCGGCATCCTGCGGGTGACCAGCGAGGCGGCGGTCTGGGTGGTGCCGCCGGGCCGCGCCCTCTGGATGCCGGCCGGACGCCGGCACGCCTTGCGCTGCCATACGTCGGTCGCCCTGCGGACGATCTATCTGCGCGAGGCGCCGCCCGGTTTCGGCAACCTTTGCCGGGTCTGCGGCGTGCCGCCGCTGCTGCGCGAAATCCTGATGCGGTTGGCGAGCGATCCGGCCGCCGCCGGCAACCCGCACCTGCGCGCGCTGCTGTGCGAGGAACTGACGGCGAGCGAGGCCCTGCCGCTCACCCTGCCCCAACCGGCCGACTCGCGGCTCAAGCGCCTGACCGCCAGACTGCTGGCCGATCCCCAGGACTCGCGTGGCCTCGACGCCTGGGCCGGCGAGCTGGGCCTGTCCCGGCGCAATCTGATCCGCCGCTTCCGGGCCGAGACCGGCCTAACCTTCCGCGAGTGGCGCCGCCAGGCCCGCCTGCTCGCCGCGCTGGAGCACCTTGGCGCGGGCCAGCCGGTCACAGCCGTCGCCTTCGAGGTCGGCTACGACAGCGTCAGCGCCTTCATCGCCGCCTTCCGCACGGCGCTGGGGACGACGCCGGGGCGGTACTTCGCGGACGCCGGACGAAGCGGATAGTGCGAAGCCGGCACCCTTCGACCGGCTCGGGCGCCGCTAACGTGCCGGACTTGCCGCCCACCGCAACGCCGCCTCCAGCATCGCGCGCAAGGTCGGCCGCAGCTCCGCCGCCAACTCTTGCCGATAGGCGAAGGGCGGGGTTTCCTCCATGTAGAGGTCCTGAGCCAGTTCCATCTGCAGGGCGTGCCAGCCCTCGCTCGGACGGCCATTGCTGCGCGTCAGATAGCCGCCCTTGAAGCGCCCGTCGACAGCCAGCTCGAAGGGGCCGCTGCGGGCCGCTGCGGCAACCGCGGCGATCAGCTCCGGCGCCGCGCTGCGGCCCTCCGGCGCCGCGCTGCGGCCCTCCGCCGTGCCGAGGTTGAGATCGGTCAGCCGCCCCTCGAAGAAACGCGGCACATGGCTGCGGATCGAATGGGCTTCCCAGAGCACCGCGACACCGTGCCGGTCGTGCAGGCGCTTCATCTCCTCGGCGATCTTGTCGTGATAGGGCTCCCAATAGGCGACCCGGCGCTGCCCGATCTCGGCGACATCCGGGGCACTGCCGGGCAGGTAGATCGGCTGCTCGTCGAAGGTCGTGACGGGACAGAGTTCGGTGTTGTTGGCACCGGCATAAAGCGCCTGCCCATCCGGGGCGCGGTTGAGATCGATCACATAGCGCGACCAGCGCGCCGCGATGATGCCGGCGCCCAGCTCCACCGCGAAGTGGTAGAGCTGGTCCACGTACCAGTCCGTGTCGGCCAGAAGCTGCGCCTCGGCCGTGAAGCTGGCGCGAAGGTCCGGCGGCACCAGGGTCCCGCAATGAGGGATGGAGACCAGCAGCGGCGTGCGGCCTGGGGCGAAACGGTAAACCTGGCTGTCGTTTTCCATAAACTCCCTTCGCGGCACCATCGTCTCGGCCCGCGAGAATGCTATAGGCTGAATCGCCGTGCCCGCCAAAGGGGAGTCCATCGCCATGCCCGACCAGACCGCCGCAGCTGCCGCCGAGAACCCCCGGCTCGACAACGCCCGCCGCATTCGCGCGCCGCGCGGCAGCGCGCTTTCGGCCAAGTCCTGGCTGACCGAAGCGCCCTTGCGCATGCTGATGAACAATCTGGATCCGGAGGTGGCGGAGAAACCCGAGGAGCTGGTGGTCTATGGCGGCATCGGCCGCGCGGCGCGCGACTGGCGCTCCTTCGACCGCATCGTCGCGGCGCTGACCGATCTGGAGGCCGACGAGACCCTGCTGGTGCAGTCCGGCAAACCGGTCGGCGTCTTCCGCACCCACGCCGACGCGCCGCGGGTGCTGATCGCCAACTCCAACCTGGTGCCGCACTGGGCCGATTGGGAGCACTTCTCCCGGCTCGATAAGCTCGGCCTGATGATGTACGGCCAGATGACCGCCGGTTCCTGGATCTACATCGGCAGCCAGGGCATCGTGCAGGGCACCTACGAGACCTTCGTGGAGGTCGGGCGGCAGCACTACGGCGGCGACCTGGCGGGCCGCTGGATCCTGACCGGCGGACTGGGCGGCATGGGCGGCGCGCAGCCATTGGCCGCGACCATGGCCGGGGCCAGCCTGCTGGCCGTGGAATGCCGGCCGAGCCGGATCGAACGGCGGCTGGAGACCGGCTACCTCGACCGCAAGACGGACAGCCTGGAGGAGGCGTTGGCGATGCTGGACGCCGCCTGCGCCAAGAAAGACGCCGTCTCCATCGGCCTGCTGGGCAATGCCGCCGAGGTCTTTCCCGAACTGCTGCGGCGCGGGGTCCGGCCCGATGCCGTGACGGACCAGACCAGCGCCCACGACCCGCTGCACGGTTACCTGCCCGCCGGCTGGTCGCTGGACGACTGGGAGCGGGCGCAGGAAACGGACCCCGAGCGCACGGTCAAGGCCGCCAAGGAGTCGATGAAGCTGCAGGTGGACGCGATGCTGGCCTTCCACCGCGCCGGCGTTCCGACGCTCGACTACGGCAACAACATCCGCCAGATGGCGCTGGAGATGGGCGAAGAGCGGGCCTTCGACTTTCCCGGCTTCGTGCCCGCCTACATCCGCCCGCTGTTCTGCCGGGGCATCGGCCCCTTCCGCTGGTGCGCGCTCTCCGGCGATCCCGAAGACATCTACAAGACCGACGCCAAGGTAAAAGAGCTGATCCCAGACGACCCGCACCTGCACACCTGGCTCGACATGGCGCGGGAGCGGATTCACTTTCAGGGTTTGCCGGCGCGCATCTGCTGGGTCGGTCTGGGACAGCGCCACCGCCTCGGCCTGGCCTTCAACGAGATGGTGGCCAGCGGCGAGTTGAGCGCGCCCATCGCGATCGGCCGCGACCATCTGGACTCGGGCTCGGTCGCCAGCCCCAACCGCGAGACCGAGGCCATGCTCGACGGTTCCGACGCCGTCTCCGACTGGCCGCTGCTCAATGCCCTGCTCAATACGGCCAGCGGCGCCACCTGGGTATCGCTTCACCATGGCGGCGGCGTCGGCATGGGCTTCTCCCAGCATGCCGGCATGGTGGTCGTCTGCGACGGCACGCAGGAGGCCGCCAGGCGGATCGGGCGGGTGCTCTGGAACGATCCGGCCAGCGGCGTGATGCGCCACGCCGACGCCGGCTACGATCTCGCCAAGGCCTGCGCCCGCGAGCAGGGCTTGAAGCTGCCGATGCTGGAGGAGGAATGAGCCAGCCGAGCCAGACGTCGGAGACAAAAGCCGCCCATCCGGAGATTTGGGACATCGTTTTCCGTAGCCGCGCCGGCCTGCGCCTCGCGGGAGAGGACCACGGCGAGGCGACCGCTCCGCCGATCCTGCTGCTCCATGGCGGCGGTCAGACCCGCGCCGCCTGGAAGGCGACGGCCCGCCGTCTGGCGAAGGCCGGCTGGCGGGCGGTCGCCCTCGACCAGCGCGGCCACGGCCAGAGCGCCTGGGCACCGGACCAGGACTACGCCATCCGCCGCTTTGCCGAGGACCTGCTCGACGTCACCGCCGCCTTGCCGCGGCGGCCGGTCGTCATCGGCGCCTCGCTCGGCGGCCTGGCCGTCATGACGGCCGCCGCCGTCGCGGCCAAGTCCGGTCAAGAGCCGCCCTTCGCCGGAGCGGTCCTGGTCGACGTCACGCCGCGCCTGCGCCAGGAGGGCGTGGAGGAGGTGCTGAGCTTCATGGCCGCCGACCTGGAGCACGGCTTCACCGATCTGGAGGAGGCCGCCGACGCGGTCGCCCGCTACCTGCCTCATCGCCCCCGTCCGCGCGACCTGGCGGGCTTGGCGAAAAACCTGCGGCGCGACGGCGACGGCCGGCTGCGTTGGCATTGGGACCCGGCCTTCGTCGAGGGACCGGGCAACATCCAGTCGAGCCTGGACGAGCCGAGCCTGGACGCCGCCGCACGCTGCTTGACCATGCCGACCCTTTTGGTGCGCGGCCGCCTCAGCACCCTGGTGACCGAGGAGGAGGCCGCGCACTTTCTGGGCCTCGTGCCCCACGCCCGTCTGGTCGACGTCTCCAACGCCGGTCACATGGTCGCCGGCGACCGCAACGACGTCTTCACCCAGGCGATTCTGACCTTCCTGGCCGAAGCGCTCGGACCGGTCTCAGCCTAGAGACGGGAGTGGCCTCAGGCCGGGTCGTCGGTGTCCGCTGCCAACGGCTTCTCCACCAACCGCCCTTCGCGGGCCTTGTAGAAGAACTGGCTGGCCACGAGCCATCCCTTCAGAGGCCGCAGGGGCGGAATGCAGGTCAGGAGCATGAAGGGCAGACTGGTGACGAGGTGCACCCAGTAGGGGGCCGAGAACTGGATCTCGATCAGGATGGCGAGCACGACACTGGGCACGCAACCGAAGCAGATGACAAAAAATGCGGGCCCGTCGGCGGGGTCCGCGAAGGAATAGTCGAGGCCGCAGACATCGCAGCCGTCGCGCAGCTTCAGGAACCCCTCGAAGAGCCGCCCCTTTCCACAACGAGGACACTTTCCCCGGATACCGGTGTGGACGGGAGATAGGCGGGGCCAAGCCTTGTCCGACGACATTGGAAACGCGTCCTTCGATCCCTTGCCGCCTGTGCGCGACAGAAAAGTATATGCAGTCAATTACCATACAATGTCGAGAGCAATATTGAGGACACGAGCGTCGCCGGGCTTACACGACCATGGACGACATGGCCGGTGGCTGAGCCAGAAGGTCCGCAGCGATCTGAAGGCTTCTTTCGAGCTCGGCACGACTGGCCGCGGCGCCAAGCCCCAATCTGACGGCTTCCGGCGGCGAGACCAGCGCGAAGGCGTCGCTGCCGACGACGCCGACCCCGGCCGAACGCAGGTGCGCCGCGAACTCGCCGCGCGTCCAGGGCTCCGCAAGCTGCAGCCAGACATGGAAGCCCTCCGGATCGGCCCGCGTCAGGGCCGGCGGCAGGATTTTGGCGGCGATCGACTGCCGCACTCTGGCTTCCCGGCGAATCGCCGCGAGGATGGCCGCGGCGGTGCCGTTCTCGATCCACTCCGTGGCCAGAGCGGCGGTCAAGGGCGAAGCCATGCCGGCCGTTGCCCGAATGGCCCCGGCGACACGCGCCGCAGCCCGGGCATCGGGGACGACCAGGTAGGCGATCCTGAGCGCCGGCGCGATACACTTGGCGAGCCCGGCAACATGATAGACCAAATCGGGTGCGAACGCGGCGAGCGGCGAAACGGACCGACTCGGCAGGGCACCGTAGGCATCGTCCTCGATGATCTTGACGTCGTGGTGGCGCGCAATGGAGACCAGGGCCTCACGGCGGGACAGCGGAAGCGTGGTCGTGGTCGGATTCTGCAGGGTCGGCGTGCAGTAGAGTGCCTTGGGCCGGCGATCCTTGCAGATCGCCTCGAAGGCGTCGGGGCGGATACCGTCAGCGTCGGCGGGAACTCCCGCGACTTGAATTCGCAGATGCGCCGCCAGCGAGCGAAAACCGGGATAGGTCAGCGCCTCGGTACAGATCGTCTCACCCGGCGCCGCCAGGATCCCGGCGACGGCCAGGAGCGCACCCTGCGCGCCGGGACAGACCAGGATCCGCTCGACGGCGACATCGGGCAGCCGGGGCGACATCCAGTGAGCCCCGGCGGAGCGGTCGTGACTCGTGCCGCCGGCTTCCTGGTAGCGCAGCAGCAGATCCAGGCCGCCTTCGGCTTCGAGGCTGGACAAGCCGTCCCACATCCGGGCGACGAGCTGCGGATCGTCGAAGCGCGGCGGCAGATTCATGCTCATGTCGACGAGACCACTGGCCGCCGAGGCGGCCTCGGCGCGGCGTCTGGCGCGCACGTAGGTGCCCCGCCCGACCCGACCTTCCACCAAGCCGCGCCGGGTCGCCTCCGCGTAGGCGCGGCTGACCGTGGTGAAATCGATCCCGAGCGCCGCCGCCAAGGCGCGCTGCGGCGGAAGCCGCGCACCATGCGACAGGCGACCGGAGAGAACGTCGGCGGACAAGGCGTCGGCGATCGCGAGATAGAGGGGCCCGGAGGCCTCGTCGATCGTCGGGCTCCAGGCCGCTTCAACGGCGGCAGCGGTCTTAGCTTTGGGCAGAGTATACATACATTTCTATTTTGTATGGATCGCGATTTGAAAGCAAGACCGGCGGACGCGCCTCTCCGAGCCGTACGGGCAGCCTCTCTCATAAAGTTAGAGTGCGATTCCCGTAAGGACGACCGCGCTCTAACCCTCGGCCTCGAAGCGCTCGGCGACAGCCGGATCGGCGTTGTCGGTCGTCAGCGCCAGGAGAACGATCTGAGAGTCCAGCGAGTCCGGGTGATCCAGCACGGCGTCCAACCGCCGTTCCACGACGTCCTTCTCGCGAAGCGACGTCGCCTCCGCGAAGTCCTGCGGTCCCAGGATGCAGTAGGCCAGGAGCTGGGCCGCGCCGCGCAACTCGTCGGGCCGCGCCGCCTTGCCGCCCTCGGGCAGCAGGCGCAGGACGGTCAGCTTGATCGAGTCCTGCAGCAACTGCGGATGCAGTCCCGCTTCGCGCAGCTCCACCTCCAGCGCCGTCAGCTGCTTGGACTTCCCGAAAAGACCGAAGAGACCGAACATGGCGTCCCTATTCCCACCTCTCTACGTCTCGCATCTCTAAACGATCGGTCCGCGATGGACCATCCTCAGACAGGCCACCCCTAGGCCGACTCTCCGGGCAGCAGGGTAAAGCCGACATCGATCCGGCGCTCGACGCTCTGTCCGGCAAAACGAGCGATCAGCTGATCCGCGGCCCGCTGCCCGATCAGCGAGCGGCGCGACTCGACGGTGGTCAGCGCGACCGGCGCCGACTGGCCGATCTGAAGGCCGTTGAAGCCGGCAATCGCGAGATTTCGCGGAACCTGCAAGCCTCTCGACATCGCCTCGAAGAGCCCGCCCATCGCCATGTCGTCGTTGGAGAAATAGAGAAGCCGCGGCGCCCGCTGCGACAGGATCCGCCCGGTCAGTTCGCGCCCGAGCGGCACGGAGGACTCCGCCTCGGCCGTCACCTCGGTCTCGAAATCGAGGCCGCTTTCCTGCAAGGCTGCGCGAAAGCCGTCGCGGCGGATCGCGGCGCGGTGGTCGGCGCCGATGTCATGACCAACATAGCCGAAAGACCGATAGCCCCGGCCGATCAGGTAGTAGGCCATGGACTTACCAGCCTGACGGTGGGAAATCCCGACCACCATGTCGGTGGGATCGCGGTCAATGTCCATCACCTCGACCACCGGAATCCGGACGCGCTCCAAAAGTCGCACCGCACGGTCGGACAGCCGGGTCGGCGCAATGACGAGCCCACCAGGCTGCCATCCCAAAAGGCTTTCGACGAGCTTCGCTTCGCGCGCGCTGTCGTAGTTGGAGATGCCGAGCACCGAATGGAAACCCGCCGACTGCAGCCGCACCTCCAGTCCGTTCAGCAGATCGGCGAAAACGCTGTTCGACAGGGACGGCAGGATCACCGCGATCTGGTTGGAAAGGTCCCCCGCCATTGCCCCGGCCAAGCGGTTGCGAACATAGCCCGTCCGGGCAATCGCTTCCTCGACCTTGGAGACGGTGGCTTGCGACACGTTTGCCATGCCGCGCACGACACGCGACACCGTGATCTCACTGACGCCGGCGGCCCCGGCCACATCGGCCAGCGTCACGCGCTCCGTTTTGTCGAGATGGATCGTCACGAGCCTTCCGATGCGCCCCCCGTCTTTCCGGCTGCAGCGCCAACAACCCTGGAATGTTAGCGTATAGCACAGATGGGCTCTGGCATTTTGCTATAAATCGGCTCTAATTGACAGCGCTGTCATTCATCTGGCAGTTTGTTCGAAAGAATAAGCCTTGGGAGGAACGTGCGATGCGCGTCTTGGTGACGGGAGCCGGTGGATTCCTAGGACGTCAGTTCGTCGAAGACCTTGCGCGCAGAGGCACCGTGAGCGTGAACGGCAGCGAGCGCAGCGTGTCGCGCATCCTGGTCTGCGACCTGGCTACGGAGCCTCTGGCCGACCTCGCCAAGACCTACGACATCATCCAACCCTTGGCCGGCCCGATCGACGGGCGCGAAACGCTCGCCGTCATCGCGGCAGAGGCGCCGGGCCTGGTAGTTCACCTCGCCGCCGTGGTTTCCAGCGCGGCCGAAGCGGACTTCAGCCTCGGCATGCAGGTCAATCTCGGCGCCACGCTCGCACTGATCGAGACGCTTCGCACCTTACCGGAACCGCCGGTCCTTCTTTTCGCCTCGTCGGTCGCCGTGTTTTCCTGCGCCGCCAACGAGATCATCAGCGATACGACACAGCCCCAGCCGCGCAGCAGTTACGGCGCGCAAAAGCTGATGGGTGAGATTCTTGTTCGCGACGCCAGCCGGAAGGGCTTCATCCTGGGCCGGTCGCTGCGGTTTCCCACCATCGCGGTCAGGCCGGGCAAGCCCAACAAGGCCGCTTCGAGCTTTGCCAGCGGAATCCTGCGCGAGCCCTTGGCCGGCTTGCCTGCGGATCTGCCGGTCGGCCCCGACCTTCGCCTGCACCTGGCGTCGCCCGGCAATGCGCGTTCGGCGCTGTTCCACGCCGCCGCCTTGCGCCAAGATCTGTTGGACGGAGAGACATCGATTACGCTTCCGGGCGTCTCGGTCTCGGTTGGAGAGATGCTGGCGACCCTCGCGGAGATCGCGGGAGAAGCCGTGGCCGCACGCGTTCGGCCGGTCCCGAATGCCGAGATCGGGGCCATCGTATCGAGTTGGCCCGGCGGTATCGAAACACCCCGCGCTCAGGCGCTGGGCTTTGCACCCGATGCAGGATTCGAAGCCCTGCTGCGGGCGCACATGGAGACTGTTTCAGAAGCGGCGTGAAACACGCCTTACACCCTAGGGAGGAAACCAAATGAAACACACGATTATCGGACTCGCCGCCGCGGCGGCGGTCGCCATGACCGGCGCCGCACAGGCCCAGAACAACATCACCCTGGGTCATACCCTGTCGCCACAGAGTCACTACGGTGTCGGGGCGAAGGCCTTCCTCGAAACCCTGGCCGAGGTCTCGGGCGGCGATTGGACGGGCACCGAGGCGCCCGCCGGCCAGCTCGGCGGCGAGCGCGACATGATCGAGGGACTGCAGATCGGCTCCCTGGATCTGGTCATCACCTCGACCGGCCCGTTGGGCAACTTCGTGCCCGAGGTCTACAGCCTCGACCTGCCCTTCCTGTTCCGCGACTACGACCATGCGCGCAAGACGCTCGACGGGGAGATCGGCCAGGAGCTGCTTGCGAGCATCGGCGAGCACAACCTGATCGGCCTGGCCTGGTCTGAAAACGGCTTCCGCCACGTCACCAATTCGGTCCGTCCGGTCACCTCCCCCGACGACCTGAATGGCCTGAAGCTCCGCACGATGGAGAACCGCGTGCACATGGCCGCTTTCGAGGAGATGGGCGCGGCGCCGACGCCGATGGCCTTCCCCGAGCTCTTCTCAGCCCTGCAGCAGGGTGTCGTCGACGGCCAGGAGAATCCCATCACCGTCATCAAGGCCTCGAACTTCTGGGAAGTACAGAACTACGTCTCCCTGACCGGCCACGTCTATTCGCCGGCGGTACTTCTAGTGTCCCCACTTCTGTGGGACGGCCTGAGCGACGAGGAGAAGGGCTGGTTCCAGGAAGCCGCTGCCGCCTCGGTCGCAGCCACCCGCGCCGAGGTCAACCGGCTCGAGGAAGCCGGCGTCGCCCTGCTGCAGGAGAACGGCATGGAGGTCATCACCGAGATCGACAAGGCGCCCTTCCGCGACCTCGCAGAGGCCTCCTACAGCGTTTACACCGACCAGTACGGCAGCGAGATGGTCGAGCGCATCAAGGCTGTCGAGTAAGGTCGGCCGTGTAAGGTCTTTCAGTTCGCCTTCATCGCCAGGGCACCCTGTTGTGCCCTGGCGTTCTCTTCGCGGCGCGCGAAACGAGGCGCCGACGAGGCGACATCGCTGATGGGGTGACATGAACGTCTTCCATAGCTTCGAACGGCAGATGACCAGGATCGCCCTGGCCTTCTCCATGATCTTCCTGGTGATCGCCGCCTCGCTGGCCATGTGGCAAGTGACCACCCGCTTCGTTCTGGGCCAACCCTCGACCTGGTCCGAAGTCATCACGCGTTCGGCGATGATTTGGGCGATCTTCATGGGAATCGCCGGAACCTACCGGCACGGCTCGATGATCGCGATGGAGATCGTCCAGCGCTCCCTGCCGCGCCGGCTCGGCCTGGCTCTGTTCCTGGCCGCCAACGTCCTGTCGGCCGTGTTTTTCGCAATCCTCTTTTGGCAGGGCTGGGGCATGACCGAGCGGGTGGCGGCCCAGAAGCTCGCAGCGCTCGAAGTCTCCATCGCCTGGGTCTATGCCGCGCTGCCGGTGGGATCGGTCTTCGCCCTGATCGCCATCGCCGGCTGCATAGCACGCGCCTGGTCAAGCCGCGACGCCGTGGCGGCCGTCATTCCTCTCGAGACGCCGCTCAGCTCTTCGGGAGACAGCCTGTGAACGTCGCAATCGGTCTCTCGCTGATCATCCTGATCTTCGTCGGCGTTCCCATCGCCATCGCCATCGGCCTGGCATCGGTCGTCGGCATTCAACTGCACGACCGCTTGCCGATGCTGCTGGTGGCGCAACGCATGTTCGCAGGCATCGACAGCTTCCCGCTGATGGCGATCCCGCTGTTCATCCTGGCCGGCAATCTCATGTCCGCCGGCGGGATTTCCCAACGGCTGGTCGATCTTGCCAAGGCGATGGTCGGCGGCATTCAGGGCGGCCTGGCCTGTTCCTGCGTGCTGACCTGCCTCATGTTCGCCAGCGTCTCGGGATCCTCCGTCGCCACCACCTTCGCCATCGGCGCGATCCTGATCCCGGCGATGGTGCGCCACGCCTACCCCAAACCCTTCGCCGCCTCCGTTCAAGCCAGCTCGGCCGAACTCGGCGTTCTGATTCCCCCTTCGATCCCTTTGATTCTCTATGGCGTCGCGACGGACACCTCGATCGGCCAGCTTTTCGTGGCGGGGATCGGCCCAGGAATACTGATCGCCAGTGCCCTGATGCTGACCGTGATCGTGATCTGCCGGATTCGCGGCCTCGGCTTTCAGGATCGCGAGGACCGGCCGAGCCTGCGCGCCGCGACCTTGGCCGCGCTGCCCGCCCTCATGGTGCCCATCATCATCATCGGCGGGATCTATCTGGGTGTCTTCACGCCGACGGAAGCGAGCGCCGCCGCCGTCGCCGCCGCGCTGCTGGTCGGCTTCGGCTTCTATCGCGAACTCTCCTGGCGCGACATTCCCATGATCCTGAAGCGCACGGTGATCTCGACCACCGCGATCATGCTGATCATCTCGGCAGCTGCCCTCTTCTCCTTCCTGATCGCCCGCTCGGGCCTGCCCAACGAAATCGCCGGCTGGTTCAACACCTTCTTCGAATCCCGTTTCGCCTTTCTGCTGGCCGTCAATCTCATGCTTCTGGTGGTCGGCATGTTCATCGAGACCTCGGCGGCCATTCTCGTACTGGCCCCGATTCTCGCGCCGATCGCGATCAGCTACGGGGTCGACCCGGTGCATTTCGGCCTGATCGTGGTGGTGAACCTGGCACTCGGGATGATCACGCCGCCGCTGGGCGTCAATCTCTTCGCCGCCTGCGCCGTCGCCCGAATCCCCGTCGAACGAATCATTCCGCAGCTGATCTGGTTCGTGGCGGTGGTCTTCTGTTGCCTGATGATCATCACCTATGTACCGGCCATCACACTGGCGCCGGTCGATCTATTCCTTGGGAGAGGCTGAGCGATGCCGCAGACGACGGACTCAAAGACAATCGCCTTCGTCGGACTGGGCGCGATGGGCCTGGGCATGGCGCAGTCCTGCCTGCGCGCCGGTCATCGCGTTCTCGGGATCGATCTGAACCCAGCCGCCGTGGACCGGCTGGTGGAAGCCGGCGGCGAGAAGCTGACTCCCGAGGGCGCGCGCGACGCCTCCATCTTCGTGAGCGTGGTGCTGAACGCCGCCCAGACCCGGGAGATCCTCTACGGAGAGTCCGGCTTCGCTCGACATCTGCCAAGGGGCGCAGTGATCGTCAGTTCGGCGACCGTCTCCCCCGACGATGCTCGCGGAAATGCGCAACAGGCCGCGCAGTTGGGCCTGCTCTATCTCGACGCCCCGATCTCCGGCGGCGCGGCGCGGGCGGCGCAAGGCGATCTCTCGATCATGGCATCGGGCAGTCAAGAGACCTTCGAGGCGGCCGCTCCCGCCCTCTCAGCCATGGCGCAGTCCGTCCATGACCTCGGACGCGAGGCGGGCGCGGGTTCGGCGATGAAGGCCGTAAACCAGCTTCTGGCCGGCGTGCACATCGCCGCCATGGGTGAAGCCTTGGCTCTCGGCATCAGCCAGGGGCTGGAGCCGGAGCGAATTCTGCAGGTCATTTCCGTTTCGGCAGGGACGAGCTGGATGTTCGAGAATCGGGCGCCGCGAGTGGTCGAAGGAGACTACGAAGCGCGCTCGGCTATCGACATCTGGCCGAAGGATCTGGGCATCGTGACGGAGATCGCCGAGAGCGCGGCACTTTCCACGCCAGTCGCCGGGGCCGCCCTCGCCCGCTTCCGAGAGGCATCCAGCAAGGGCTTGGGCGCGCTCGACGATGCCGCCATTACACGGCTCTATGCGGCCGAGGCTGGCCTGCCGCTGCCAGGGAGAAGCTAAATGCGGCTGGGATGTATCGGAGACGACTTCACGGGCTCCAGCGACCTGGCCAACACGCTGACGCGTGAAGGCATGCGCTGCGTCCAGTACGTCGGCGTGCCAAGGAGTCCGGCGGACAGCGGCGTCGAGGCCGGAATCGTCGCTCTCAAGTCGCGCTCCGTGCCGGCCGGGGAAGCCGTCGATCTCTCGCTGCAGGCACTCGACTGGCTGCGCGCCCAGGGCTGCACCCAGTTTCTCTTCAAGTACTGCTCCACCTTCGACAGCACCGACGCCGGTAACATCGGACCGGTCGCCGAAGCCTTGGCCGACGCGCTCGACGCCTCGAGCGTGATCGTCTGCCCCGCCTTCCCCGCCACCGGCCGGTCGGTCTATCAAGGCCATCTTTTTGTCGGCGACAGACTGCTGTCGGAGTCCGGCATGCAGAACCACCCGCTGACCCCGATGACCGACCCCGACCTTCGCCGTGTGCTCGCCCGGCAAAGCAAGGGCAGCGTCGGCCATGTCCCCTTCACCGTCGTCGCCGAAGGGCCGGACGCAGTCCGCGCGAGACTCGACGCCGAGCGGACAAAGGGCCACCGACTGATTGTTGCGGACGCCATCCGCGACGACGACCTCCGGATCCTGGGCCGCGCCACGGCCGACCTGAAGCTGATCACCGGCGGCTCCGGGATCGCGCTCGGCCTTCCCGAGAACTTCCGTGCCCGCGGTGAACTCTCGGCGAGCACCGACCCGTGGCAGGGCCAGGCCGGACGCGCCGCCGCCCTGTCCGGCTCCTGCTCGCAGGCGACGAGAGCACAGGTCGCGGAACATGCGCGCGCGAACCCTGCTCTGAAGCTCGATCCCGACGCGGTCATGGCCGGGCGGACAAGCGCGGAAGAGGTAGCGGACTGGGTGCTGGCGCAGGAGGGTTTGCCGCTGGCCTACTCCTCGGCCGATCCCGACGAGGTGCGCACCGCACAGGAGCGTCACGGCGGCACGGCGGTCGCCGCCGCGTTCGAGTCGCTGTTTGCCGAGGTTGCCAGGCGGCTGGTGACGGGAGGAATAACCCGGCTGATCACCGCCGGCGGCGAAACCTCCGGAGCCGTCGTCGAGGGACTCGCCTTGACCGAACTCGAGATCGGGCCGGAGATCGCGCCCGGCGTGCCGGCGATCCGGGCGGGCGAGAGCCTGACCCTTGCGCTGAAATCCGGCAACTTCGGGGCGCCCGATTTCTTCGCCCGCGCCGCCGCCGTCCTGGACGGCACGTCGTGAAGAGCGACAACCGCCTTCGCGAAGACATCTGCTTCTGGGCCAAGTCCCTGTTCGACCGGGGTCTGACCGGCGGCGCGTCCGGCAACATCTCCGCCCGAACCGAAGACGGTGGCCTGTTCGTCACACCCACCGGCTCGAGCTTCGGACGGCTGGATCCCGCGCGCCTGTCGCGCTTCGATGCCACCGGGCGCCACGTCGCAGGCGATCCGCCCACCAAGGAGATGGCGCTGCACGACGCCTTCTATCAAACGCGCGAGACCACCGGGGCCGTCGTGCATCTGCACTCGACCCATGCAACCGCTCTCTCGCTCTTGACCGATACCGACCCCGACAACCTGCTGCCGCCGCTGACCGCCTACTCGATCATGCGATTGGGCAAGGTCAAGCTCCTGCCCTTTTACCGTCCGGGCGATCCGGCGATGGGCGATGCCGTGCGCAGCCTGGCCGGCCGGCGCAGCGCGGTGGTGCTGGCCAACCACGGCCCAGTGGTGGCGGCGAAGGAGCTGGAGGCCGCCGTCTTCGCCATGGAAGAGCTGGAGGAGACGGCCAAGCTCGCCCTCCTGCTGCGTGGCGCGGGCACAGGCGGCCTGACGGAGCAGCAGATCCGTGAGGTCGTGACCGCCTTCGATGTCGACTGGGAGTGAGGAGAGAGAGTTCGATGCGCTTTTCCGCCAACCTTGGGTTCCTCTTCACCGACCGGCCGCTGGCGCAGGCGATCCAGGCAGCGGCAAGCGCGGGCTTCGATGCGGTGGAGTGCCACTTCCCGTACGACGAAGCCGAAGCCGATGTACGGGCGGCACTGACGGCAAGCGGCCTGGAAATGCTGGGCTTGAACACCTGGCCCGGCGACCGTGCCGCCGGCGACTTCGGGCTCTGCGCCCTCCCCGACCGCGTCGAAGAGGCGCGCGCCGCCATCGACCAGGCGATCGCCTACGCCGAAGCGATCGGCGCAAAGGCCGTTCACGTCATGGCGGGCCGGACCGGCGAAAGCGCGGAAGAGCGGCGTGCGGCCGACGACGTGTTTCGCAGCAATCTCGCCTATGCCTGCGACAAGGCGGCCAAAGTGGGACCGGAGCTGACCGTTCTGATCGAGCCGCTGAACCTGAAAGACGTGGCCGGTTATCACCTCACCGACTTCAGCCATGGGGCCGAGCTGATTGCCGCCGTCGGCGCGCCCAACCTGCGGCTCATGTTCGACGCCTACCACGCACAGATCATGGGCGGCGACCTGACCGCCCGCTTCACGCGCTACCGCGACCTGATCGGCCATGTCCAGATCGCCGCAGTTCCCGACCGGGGCGAACCGGGCGCCGGAGAAGTGGATCTTCTCTGGCTCTGCCGCTGGCTGCACGAACAGGGATGGGAGCTGCCGGTCGGGGCCGAGTACCGTCCGCGCGGCGCTACGACGGAGGGCAGCCTAGCCTGGCTGACGGAGTTCCAGCGGATCGGCAAGACCTCCTCCTGAGCGATCCAAGCCGGCGGCGAGCTACGGCTCTCACCCGGTAAAAGACGCTTCAACGCCGCCGCGGTGACCCGCCATCTTCCGGAAAACGGACGGTGTCGTTCCGTAGTGCCGTGCGAACAATCGCGTCAGGTGCGCCTGATCCGCAAAACCGCAGATGGCCGCGACGTCCTTCACCGACCTCCCGGTCTCCGCAAGCAGGCGCCGAGCCCGCTCCAACCGGCGCTCAATGACGTAGGCGTAAGGCGCGCTGCCCAGGCTGCGCTTGAAATGCCGTGCGAAACTCGAAACGCTCAGATTGACCTCGGCGGCCATCGCCTCGAGATCCAGTCCGTCTTGCAGATGGGCATCGATGAACTCGACGATGCAGCGCCGCTGTGCCGTCGTCAGCTCTCCGCTCCGCTCCCGCGGCCGCAATTTGATGGTCGCGTAGTTGCGGAGCAGATGGATCACGAGTTGGCGTGCAACGGATTCGACGTAGAGCGCCCCGCCCACACCGCTGTCCGCAGCCTCGGTGGCAATGGCGGTCATCGCGGCGGTTACAATTGGGTCGTCGGTCCTGAGCACATCGGCAAGAGACACATCTTCCACCGGCCGTCCCGTCACCTCGCTCGCGACATCGGAGACAAGATCGTGGGACAGGTAGACATGAGTCACCTCCACGTCCTCGGTCCAGTACCAATGAGACTTCTGTGATCGAGTCAGAAGCGAAACGGCGCCGGGCCCGCAGGTCGTCCGGCTCCACCGCCCGTCGAAACGACGCTGCATCGGCGTCACACCGGTACGGTAGGAGACGAGCATGAAATCACGCATCGCCGGGATTTGGACGTCCTGGCCTTTGTAAAGATAGGATCGAAGCGCGACACCTCTCCAGTCGAGATCGTCGCTCCTGGACAGGATCTTCCCGGGCACCCATTTCGGCAGGTCTTCCGGGGCGACCAGTTCCGCCATCGGCCCTCCTCCCCCTGTAGGGATTGCCGGTCTGTTTCCGCCGGCATTGAGTATTATGGTATATGAGACCGAGGCGTCTTGCAATTATGGCAGGTGCCGGCCCCAGTCGACACAGGTCCTGGCCGAGGTTCCGTGCCTGCGTTCCCTCTTCCGGTCCGCCACACTTCTTCCGGTTCGCCACGACTGCGCAGATCTTTCAAGAATTTGCCGGGATCCTTCAAGACCGCCCGCGGGGCACGCAGCTAGCCTCCTACAGCCGGGTGTTCCCACACCCAGGACCGGCCAGATCAGGACCGGCCAGATCAGACATGGCCGGCGGGCATAGGGAGGAGAAGGAACTGACATGACGACGGATCCAAGGGAGGCCGCTTCGGAGAACCGCGCGTCCGCGACCGAGACACTCGACGCGATGATCATCGGCGCCGGCGTCGCCGGGCTCTATCAACTGCATATGCTCCGGAGCCAGGGACTGAAGGTGCGGGCGTACGACAGCGCGTCGAACGTCGGCGGAACCTGGTACTGGAATCGCTACCCCGGCGCCCGTTTCGATTCCGAAGCCTACATCTACCAGTATCTCTTCTCGGAAGACCTCTACAAGGGATGGAGCTGGAGCGAGCGCTTCCCTGGGCAACCGGAAATCGAGCGCTGGATGCACTATGTGGCGGACAGCCTCGAACTGAGAAAGGACATCCAGTTCGACACGACCATCGCCGGGGCGCGATGGAACGAGGATAAGAAACGCTGGACGGTCCGAACGGCCGGCGGCGAGACCGTCGACACGCAGTTCCTGATCACCTGCTGCGGCATGCTCTCGGCCCCCATGAGCGACCTCTTTCCCGGTCAGGACAGCTTCAAAGGCCAGATCTTCCACACGGCGCGCTGGCCGCACGAACCGGTCGACTTCGCAGGCAAGCGCGTCGGCGTGGTCGGCATCGGCGCAACCGGCATCCAGGTCATCCAGACCATTGCCGGCGAGGCCGGAGATCTGAAGGTCTTCGTCAGGACACCGCAGTATGTGCTGCCGATGAAGAACCCCAAATACGGGCCTAAGGAAGTCGAGGCCTACAAGGATCGTTTCGAGGAGCTGAAAGGTACGCTGCCGCATACCTTCACCGGCTTCGAGTACGACTTCCAGCACACCTGGGCGGAGCTGTCGCCCGAACGGCGCCGCGAGATTCTGGAAGACGTCTATGCGGACGGGTCGCTGAAGCTCTGGCTCGCCTCCTTCGGCGAAATGTTCTTCGACGAGGCTGTAAGCGAAGAAGTCTCCGACTTCGTGCGCGAGAAGATGCGCGCGCGGCTGAAAGACGAGAAGCTCTGCGACCTCCTGATCCCCAAGGACTACGGCTTCGGAACGCATCGCGTTCCGCTCGAGACCAACTATCTGGAAGCCTATCTCCGCCCCGACGTAGAGGCGATCAGTGTCCGGGACAACCCGATCGAGCGGATCGTGCCCGAGGGCATCCAGACAGCCGACGGCAAGCTCCACGCGTTCGACATCATCGTCCTGGCCACGGGGTTCGACGCGGGAACCGGCGCATTGACCCGGATGGACATTCGCGGGCGGGACGGCCGCTCGCTGACGGAGGATTGGGGTAAGGACATCCGCACCACGATGGGGCTTCAGGTGCACGGCTACCCGAATCTTTTCACGACGGCCGTGCCGCTGGCACCCTCCGCCGCCCTCTGCAATATGACCACCTGCCTGCAACAGCAGACGGAATGGATCAGCGCCTGCATCGCCCATCTGCGCGCGAAGGGACTAGGGGTGATCGAACCCACCCGGGAGACGGAGGACCGCTGGGTCGCCCACCACGACGAAACGGCGGCGGCGACCCTGATCTCCAAGACGACCTCCTGGTACCTTGGCTCGAACGTGCCGGGCAAACCGCGGCGGGTACTGTCCTACACCGGCGGCGTCGGGGCCTACCGCAAGATCTGCGACGAGGTTGCGGCGAAGGGTTACGAAGGCTTCACGATGCAATAGGCGCCGGGTCGGCAGGACATCGTTCGGCGAGCGGTATCCTGCGATACAGGCAATCGAAAAAAGGTACAGGGAGGCGTGGCATGACACGTGGCTTCACAGAGACAGCGGATGCCATCTTGAACGGCACGGTGACCGGCGATCCTGCGGTCGCCGGCGTGGTGGCCATGGTCACCGACCGCGACCGGAACATCTACGAGGGTGCCGCCGGGAAGCGCGTGCTCGGCGGAGATGCCGACATGACGACCGACACGGCCTTCGCGATTTTCTCGACCACCAAGGCGATCACCGGAACCGCGGTTTTGCAGCTCGTCGAGGACGGCAAACTCGACCTCGATGCGCCTGCCAAGACCTATGCGCCGGATATCGGCAAGCTGCAGGTGATCGAGGGTTTCGACGCAGCTGGAGACCCGCAGCTTCGCGCGCCGAAGCGCGATGTCACCACCCGCATGCTGCTGCTTCACACCGGCGGGTTCGGCTACGACTTCTTCAACGAGACCTACAATCGTCTCGCGCAGGAAAAGGGACAGCCGAGCGTCATCACCGGTTCGAAGCAGGCGCTTATGACGCCGCTGCTGTTCGATCCCGGCGAAAAATGGGAATATGGAACCAACATGGACTGGTGCGGCCAGGTCGTGGAGGGGATCGCCGGCAAGCGACTGGGCGAGGTCTTCCAGGACCGGATCTTCGCGCCGCTGGGTATCGAGGACATGACCTTCGAACTCCACGACGGACTGCGATCCCGACTGGCCGGCATGCATGCGCGCGGCGACGATGGATCCTTGACGCCGATGGACTTCGAACTGCCAGCCGACCCCGAGGTTCACATGGGCGGCCACGGGCTCTACGGCACGGTGGGCGACTACATGAAGTTCATTCGGATGTGGCTCAACGACGGCGAGGGCGAACAGGGCCGGGTGCTGAAGGCCGAGACGGTGCGGATGGCGGAAAAGAACCAGCTCGGCGATAAGAAGATCACCCTGCTGCCCGGCGTGGTCCCCGCGCTCTCCAACGACGCGGAGTTCTTTCCCGGCCTGTCGAAGTCCTGGGCCTTCAGCTTCATGGTCAATGACGAGGAGGCCCCGACCGGCCGACCGGCCGGTGCGCTCGGCTGGGCGGGCCTGGCCAACCTCTTCTATTGGATCGACCGCAGGAACGGCTATGGAGGCTTTTGGGCGACCCAGATTCTGCCCTTCGGCGATCCCGTCTCCTTCGGTGGCTACCTGGATCTGGAGACGCGTTTCTACCGGCAGCTCAGGACCGGACTGGCAGCCTGACGGGCCTTGCTGCGATGCCGAGCGCGAAGTCGGTCAACCGAAAACCCGGTCAAGCTGTGCCGATCCGAACCGCACCACTCTATTCGTTTGGAGCTATCTCAATCGCGCTTGTCACGACTTACAACGTCACGTCCTGGGCGGGCAGTGCCTTGGTCCACGGCATTGCCGGGCCTTCCTTTTGAGCACGTCAGCTTCTTCTGAACCCGATAGGTAATGAAAGAGCCAAGAAGCGCACCGCCAAGGAAGCCGCTCACTAAAACAAACCAATCGGTATCCTCAAACATCGTCCTCACCGGCTGACCGACCAAATCGCCTCTTTCGTCAAGGCAGCAGAAGGGTGACGAAAACGCGGCGTCTGCGGGTTTTACGACACCGAGGCAGAAGCCCCCGAGCGTAGCGAGGCAGAAGCCCCCGAGCGTAGAGAGAACTCACGGTCCGTGCGTGCGATATGCGTGCCAACGATCGGTCTCGACCCAGACTTCGACAGCAGCTACGAACCGATCTTGCAGTGCCTAGGTGCTTGGTCGGCACCAGCTTCGCCGGGGTAGACGCCTTCGGAGAGCCTAAGCCGGCGGTTTGCCGAAGACATCAGCCCGACGTACCTGTGCCGGCAGACGACGCGGTTGATGCCGCGCACCTCGTTGACGATGCGGGTGGCCGTGCCGGTCAGGACCTCGTGCTCGAACGGTCGGCTCAAGGTCGCCATGCCGTCGCTCGAGGTAACGGCGCGCAGGGCGCAGACGTGGTCGCAGGGGCAGGCATCGCCCAGGGGCCCACATGAACCCACTGAAGAGCCACCCGTCGCCCCACCCTGAACCAGCGCTTAGCTTCGGAGAACGGACTGATGCCTGCCGATTTTATCGCGCTTGGCCTCTGCAGGTTACACGGTAAGGAAATGGCCTCGAATTCCATCTCCTTCGATCATCGACCCATTCTAGGTTTGAAATCAACTTGATAGCGGAAACGGACAAGCGTCACTAGCGGCAAAAATGACAAGAGCAATACCGGTGATATACTGCTTAGTCGGATGCAGTGGAATCGCTGTTGTCATTGGTTGCGGGGGCTGGATCTGATCACAACTTGCGCCCCGAGCAAGTAAAGATGGTTGCGGGAGCCTGCAACCACCGAGACCGACATTCAGTCTCTGCATCGATTTGACTGTGGCGTGGGCAGGGTTGGAGCTTGCGGCCTTCGAGTATGAGCCTACCGAGTTGGACGGCTTTCTTAATACATAGACCTGTACGGAGTGTGTGCTGTCTATCTGATTTAATTATGCAATCAGTCTATCATCGGTGCCACGGAGAAGCGCATGCCGAGCCGGTCGTCAGGGCGGTCAGATGTAGCCAAAACAGTCTTCCGATGCCGAAACCGCCCCAAATATGCGCACTTCAGGCAGGAATTTCCAGCGATGCCCCACCCTAGCCTGGGAGCGACCGATGGCTGCCTGCCCCCGCTTCCGCAGTGGGCGGCTGGGCCGAACCCGCCCTCGGCAAGCTCGGGCGCGAGCAGCTGATCGACTATGGCCGCCTCCGCGCCAAGGAGGGCGCTGGCCCGGCGACTCTGGGTTCCAAGCTGTCCTACATCACTGCTGTCGTCACCCATGCCGCAGCGGTGCACAGCATCGGCGTTTCCAAGGAACAGGCCGCGGCATTACCGGCCTGGCCGTCAGTGGCCGCTCGAGGTCGACCCGATCATGCTTGCCTGAAGAGGTGCGACTTTCGGCTTTGCCGGCCAGCAGGCCCTGAGGCTCAAGCGAACTCGGTCTGCAGGGCCGTCACCAGCTGGTCGGCGAAGCGGGCAGAGGCGACCGGCAGGGCGCGGTGGCGCAGCTGGCCCAGCAGTAGTACGCCGCAGGGGACGTCGCGTTCGTCGAGCGGCCGGCTGACCAGGTCGCCGGCGCTCCGCGACGGCGGCAGGCCGATCGGAATCTGGAAGGCAAGGAGATTCTCCGCCGCGGCGTAGTGGCGTAAGAACTCAAAGGAATCTGATTCCACCACCGGCTCTAGAGGTTCCGCCTTGCGCGCCGCCGCCCGCTCCAACAGCTGGCGCACGCCATAGGGCGCCGTCGGCAGGCTGACGGGATAGCGCAGACAGTCGCGCAAACGCAGCCGTTGGCGCTCTGCAAGCGGATGCTGCGGCGCCATCACCGCATGCAACGCTTGCCGCACCACCGCCAGCGTCTGCACCTCGGTCAGCGGCAACGGCTCGAACACCAGCAGCAGATCGCAGCTGTAGTCGATCAGTTCCTGCTCGGCCGCCGTTCGGTCCCGAGGCAATATGGAGAAGGTGACCGCCGGATGGGCTCGCCGATAGAAGGCAATCTGGCGCGGCAGAAAGTAGGGCAGCAGAGCCTGGCTGCAGGCAATGGAGACGTGGCCGCGACGAATCCCCTCCAGGTCGGCGATCTTCGACCTCAGACGGTCGAGGTCCGACATCTGGCTGCGGATGTGCTGGATCAGCAGCTCGCCCACAGTATTCAGGCGGACCCCGCGCGGCATGCGTTCGAAGACCGGCGTGCCCAGTTCCTCCTCAAAGGTCTGGATCCGCCGATTGAGCGCCGAGGGTGTGATGTTGAGGGCCTCTGCCGCCTTGCGGATCGAACCAGCCTTCGACACCACGTCGATGTAGCGATAGGTCTGCAAGTGCCTCATAAAGAATGGCTTTCATCCGAGCGGTGCATTTTTTTCACCGCAACGGTGCCAGACTAGCAGAAGACGGACACACCGCCACCTGATAGCGCTCTCGGGAACGGCCGGTCGGCCAGCGGGTCGATAACCGTAAGGACGGCCGCAACAGAGAGGCTATCGGGAATGACGAAGACGAGGCTTTCCGCGGCGCCGTCCCGCCGCAGCTTTCTACAAATGTCCGGCGCCGCGCTTGCCGGTGCAGGCATGCTGCCCTTCCTCAAGGTGCTGCCCGCCCAGGCACAGGCCGCGGAAACGGTGGTAGTGGTCACCGGGCAGACAATCAACAGCCTGGACATCCATCGCACCGGCACCAACCGGGCCAGCTACCAGGTCGCGGTCAACTGCTACGATCGGCTGGTTTCTTTCGGCACTAAGGAGACGGCCGACGGCGGCCTGTCCTACGACTATCAGACCATCGTGCCCGAACTCGCCGAGAGCTGGGAGATCGCCGAGGACTCCATCGTTTTCACGCTCAAGGCGCATGCCGTCTTCTGGGACGGTTCGCCAGTGACGGCCGAGGATGTGCGCTGGTCCTTCGAACGGGCGGTCAGCGTCGGCGGTTTTCCGACGGTGCAGATGAAGGCCGGCCTACTGGAGAAACCGGAACAGTTCGAGGCGCTCGACGAGAAGACCTTCAAGATCCACCTGCTGCGCCCCTCCAAGCTGACTCTGCCCGACCTGGCGGTTCCGGTGCCGATGATCATCAATTCCAAGGTGGCCAAGGCGAACGCCACCGACGACGACCCTTGGGCGACGGAGTATCTGCATCAGACACCGGCAGGCTCCGGCGCCTACAAGGTGGAGCGCTGGGACCCTGGTCAGCAGCTGGTCTACGAACGCAATGACGCCTGGGTTGGCGGGCTGCTGCCGGGCGCCCGCCGAGTGATCGTGCGCGAGGTGCCGAACGCCTCCAATCGCCGGGCCCTGCTGGAACGCGGCGACGTACAAATATCCTTCAACATGCCGAACAAGGACGCTCAGGAGTTGAGCGGCCAGGACGGCGTCTCGGTCTTCAGCACGCCGATCGAGAACTGCATCCACTGCGTCGGTCTCAACTACAGCTTCGAGCCCTTCCAGGACCCGGATGTGCGCAAGGCGGTGGCCTACGCCATCCCCTACGCGGATATCTTCCAGACCGCCGCCTACGGCCGTGGTGCGCCCATGTGGGGCGGCTCGGGCGAGATCGAGACCCTCGACTGGCCGCAACCTTTCCCCTACGACACCGATCTGGACAAGGCGCGCGCGCATCTGGACAAGAGCGCCTTCGCCGGCGGCTTCGAGGTACCGCTGTCGATCAGTCTCGGCCTGGTGGACTGGATGGAACCGACCGCGCTGCTGATCCAGGAAAGCCTCGGGAAGATCGGCATCACGGCGACCGTCGAGAAGATCCCCGGTGCCAACTGGCGAACGGCGGCCCTGGTCGAAAAGCGCCTGCCCATGCATCTGGAGAACTTCGGCGGCTGGTTGAACTACCCGTGCTACTACTTCTTCTGGGCCTACAAGGAGGGGCATCTCTTCAACTCCTCGAACTACGCCAACCCCGAGGTCGAAGCGCTGGTCGACGAGACCCTGCACATGCAGCCGGACGATCCCGACTATGCGCCGAAGATCACCCGGCTGATGCAGATCGCCATCGAGGATTTGCCGCGAATCCCGCTGTGGCAACCGGCACTCAACGTCGGGACCAACGCTGCGGAGGGCTATGAATACTGGTTCCATCGCCAGCTCGACGCCCGCGGCTTGAGTCGGGCATGAGACGGTGCCGGCAGGACGCCTGAAGACCATCGCCTCGCGGATCGCACAGGCGATCCCGGTGGTGCTCGGCGTGGTGGTTGTCACCTTCGTGCTGACCCGCGCCCTGCCGGGCGACCCCGCCGTCTACTTCGCCGGTGCGGCTGCGGACGAGGCCTCCATCGCCGAAATCCGTACCGCGCTCGGTCTCGACAAGTCTTTGCCGGAGCAGTTCATCATCTATGTCGGCGACCTGCTGCAGGGCGACCTGGGCCAGTCGCTCTCGACCGGCCAGCCAGTGGCGGTCGAGCTGGCCCGGCGTCTGCCGGCCTCGCTCGAGTTGACGCTCTTGGCGCTGCTCCTCTCCTGTGCGGTGGCCTTGCCGTTGGGCATTCTGGCAGCTACCCGGCCCGGCTCCTGGATCGACCATGGCTGTCGCGTGCTGGTGACCGCCGGCGTTTCGTTGCCGACCTTTTTCACGGGACTGGCCCTGATCTATATCTTCTACTACCTGCTGGGCTGGTCGCCGGCGCCCTTGGGCCGGCTTGACTTTCTCTATCTGGAGCCGCCCAGGGTCACCGGATTCTTTCTCATCGACGCTGCTGTGATCGGCGATTGGGAAACTTGGCGAGGCGCGGCTCGGCAGATGGTGCTGCCCGCCGTGACCCTGGCGCTCTTCACCCTGGCACCACTCGCGCGGATGACCCGAGCGGCCATGCTGCAAGCGCTCTCGGCCGATTTCATCCGCACGGCCAAGGCCGCCGGACTGACCCGCACCACCCTGCTCTACCGCTATGCCCTGCACAATGCTCTGCTACCGGTCGTCACCACGCTGGGCATGGTCTTCTCCTTCACCCTCGGCGCCAATGTACTGGTGGAGAAGGTCTTCGCCTGGCCAGGCATCGGCTCGTATGCCGTCGACGCGCTGATCGCCTCCGACTACGCCGCCGTGCAGGGCTTCGTGCTGACCATGGCCTTGCTCTTCGTGCTGCTCAACCTGACGATCGACATCGCCTACACACTGATCGATCCGCGCATCGGCTTCGAGAGCTGATGACCGATACACCGATCTCCCTAGCCCCGCAGCGGTCGGGCCGATTGCAGCACGTCCTCTACGTGCTACGCTCCAACCCGGTCACCCTGCTTGCCTTCGCAATGCTGGGCGTGATTCTCTTCGCGGGGATCTTCGGCCCCTGGGTCGCGCCCTACGACCCCTATGCCACCGATGCCTCCCGTGCCCTGCGGCCGCCCTCCTGGCAGAATTGGTTCGGCACCGACAATCTCGGACGCGACGTCTTCAGCCGGGTGCTGGTGGCCACGCGCCTCGATCTGACCATCTCGGTCGCCGCCGTCGCCCTGTCCTTCGTCATCGGCTCGATCCTGGGTGCGGTCGCCGGCTACTGGGGCGGCTGGATCGACAAGCTGCTGAGCCGCCTACTCGACACCATCATGGCCTTCCCGCTCTTCGTGCTGGCCATGGGCATCGTCGCCGCCCTGGGCAACACGGTTGAGAACGTGATCTACGCCACCGCCATCATCAACATCCCCTTCTACGCGCGTGTCGTGCGCGCGGAAGTCAATATCCGGCGCGAAGCCGGCTTCGCCTTGGCCGCCAAGCTGTCCGGCAACTCGGACCTGCGCGTGCTGGCGCTGCATATCTTCCCCAACGCCCTGCCGCCGATGATGGTGCAGCTCTCGCTCAACATGGGCTGGGCGATCCTCAACGCCGCCGGCCTGTCCTTCATCGGGCTGGGCGTACGACCACCGACGCCGGAATGGGGCATCATGGTCGCCGAAGGCGCCAACTACATCGTCTCCGGCGAGTGGTGGCTGGCGGTCTTCCCCGGCTTGGCCCTGATGTTGGCGGTCTTCACCTTCAACCTGCTGGGCGACGGTCTGCGCGACATGGTCGACCCGCGCCTGCGGAGTTGAATGGAATGGCTCTGCTGGACATCCGCAACCTCGCCGTCGCCTTCGCCACCCGCCGCGGCAAGGTTCGGGCCGTGCGCGGCGTCAGCCTGTCGGTGGCGCGCGGCGAGACGCTGGCGGTGGTCGGTGAGTCGGGCTCGGGCAAGTCGGTGACCACCTACGCCCTGATGCGCATCCTGGACGCCGGCGGACGCATCGAGGCCGGGGAGGTCACCTATGGTGGCGTCGATCTGCGCCGGGCCAGCGACCGCGAGATGGGTGACATCCGCGGCCGCGAGATCTCCATGATCTTCCAGAACCCGCGCGCCGCGCTGAACCCGATCCGCAAGATCGGCCGTCAGATCGAAGACGTGTTGCAGCGCCACGGCCGCGCCACACGCCAGACCGCGAAGGCCGAAGCCATCGCAGCACTTGAGGCGGTGCAGATCCGCGACGCGGCCCAGCGCTACCATGCCTATCCCTTCGAGCTATCCGGCGGCATGTGCCAGCGGGTCGTGATCGCGCTGGCGCTGGCCTGCGACCCAAAGCTGCTGATCGCCGATGAGCCCACCACCGGCCTGGACGTGACGACTCAGAAGGCGGTGATGGAGCTGATTGCCGAGTTGATCCGTGCACGGCATCTCAGCGCCATTCTGATCACCCACGATCTGGGTCTGGCCGCTGCCTATAGCGACCGCGTGGCGGTTATGCGCCATGGCGAAATCGTCGAAGAGGGCACCGCCAGCCGGATCTTCACGACGCCGCAGCACGCCTACACGCGCAGGCTGGTTGCCGCAACACCGCGCCCGGGAGTCGGACTGCGCGACCTGCTGCCGCCGGAGAGCCGCACGCCCAATCTGCCAGCAAGCGCCTCCGAGCAGCCGGAAGGCACGCCGCTGCTGGAGGTTCGTGCGCTCACCAAGACCTTCGCCGACAAGAGCGGCGCCGTGCAGGCCGTCAAGGGCATCTCCTTTACGCTCGGCGAGTCAGAGAGTCTCGGTCTGGTCGGCGAGTCCGGCTGTGGCAAGTCAACCACCTCCTCCATGATCGTGCGGCTGCTCGACCCGACCTCCGGCCAGATCCTGTTCCGGGGCGAAGATCTCGCTGCTGTCCCGGCCAAGCGCTTCGCCCGCAACCCTCAGCGCGCAGCGCTGCAGATGGTCTTCCAGGATGCCACGGACAGCTTGAATCCCCGCTTCACGGCACGCGACTGCATCTCCGATCCGCTGGCCCGCCTCTCCGACCTGGGCCGCCAGGCAAGGCGCCGGCGCGTCGAGGAGCTGGCGGATCTGGTCGGCCTACCGCAGGAGCTACTCGACCGCTTTCCGCATCAGCTCTCTGGGGGTCAGAAGGCACGGGTCGGCATCGCGCGCGCGATCGCGCTGGAACCGAAACTGCTGATCCTGGACGAGCCGACGGCGGCGCTGGACGTATCGATCCAAGCCGTCGTGCTCAACCTGCTGCTCGATCTCAAGGCGAAGCTCGGCATGAGCTATCTCTTCGTCAGTCACGACCTGCAGGTCGTGCGACTGCTCTGCGACCGGATCCTGGTCATGCGTGCCGGCGAGATCGTCGAGCAGGGAACGGCGGAGCAGGTCATGACCTCGCCGGCCTCGGACTACACCCGCAGCCTGCTGGACGCCGTGCCGATCCCGCCCGCCTACGACGGCTCCGCGGTCGCATCTCCACCGCGCGCCACAGCACTCTGAACCTCCACGAGACAGAACGAGCCATGTCGGATCAACCGCTCGACTTCACCTCCTTGCGCGCCGCCTATGCCGAGGGCCTTACACCGGCGGAGCTGCTGCACAACCTCTACCGCCGGATCGAAGCTGTCGGCGACCCCGGTATCTTTCTGCATCTGGCATCCGCGTCTGAGAGCCTGGCCGCAGCGGCAGCCCTGCCGCCCATCGAGGCGGCGGCCGACCTGCCGCTCTGGGGCCTGCCTTTTGTGGTGAAGGACAACATCGACGTGGCCGGCATGCCGACCACGGCCGGCTGCCCGGCCTTCGCCTATCGGCCGCAGGTTGACGCGCACTGCGTCGCCCGGCTGCGTGCCGCAGGAGCGATCCCCATCGGCAAGACCAACCTGGACCAGTTCGCCACCGGGCTGGTGGGCGTCCGCACGCTGGGCAAGGCGCCGCGCAATGCGCTCGATCCGGAGATCGTGCCAGGTGGTTCCAGTTCAGGCTCGGCAGTGGCGGTGGCGCAAGGGCTGGCCAGCTTCGCGCTCGGCACCGACACCGCCGGCTCGGGCCGGGTGCCCGCCGCCCTGAACAACATCGTCGGCCTGAAGCCGAGTTTGGGCAGCGTCTCAAACAGCGGTGTCGTGCCGGCCTGTCGGACGCTGGACACTGTTTCCGTCTTCGCTTTGGCCGTGGAAGACGCCTATCGCGCCTTCGCCGCAGCGGCCGACTTCGATCCTCAGGATCCCTTTGCACGCCGGCTGCCGTTGCGGCCTCTGACTCGGCCGGACGGGTCGCTGCGGCTCGGCGTGCCGCGAGCCGCTCAACGAGAGTTCTACGGCGACAGCCTGCAAGCCGAGGCGTTCGAGGCGGCGCTCGGCCGGCTCGCCGCGCTGGGGGTCGAATTCCTGGAGGTCGATTTTGCCCCCTTTCACGCAGTCGCCGCGCTGCTCTACGACGGCCCCTGGATCGCCGAGCGCTATACGGTGATCGCCGAGCTGCTCAACCGCGCCCCCGAGGCGCTGTACCCGACGACCCGCGCGGTGATCGAAAAGGCGGAGACCTTCAGCGCGGCCGATGCGTTCGAGGCGGCCTATCGGTTGGCGGACCTGAAGCGCGAGACCGAGCGACTGACCGCGGAGCTAGACGGTCTTTGCCTACCCTCGATCCCGCGCTTCTATAGCTGCGCCGAACTCACTGCCGATCCGATTGGGCCGAACAGCCGTCTCGGCACTTACACCAACTTCGTGAACCTCCTGGACCTCTGCGGCATCACGGTGCCCGTGGCGCCGCGGCGCGACGGGCGCCCCGGCAGCGTGACGCTGCTCGCTCCCGTCGGCCAGGATCATCTGGTCGCCGGCCTGGCAGCCGAGATCCATGCCAGCGCAGGGATCACCTGTGGCGCGACCGGCTGGCCGGTACCGCCCGCACCGGCGGCGGCAGCCGAAGCGGGTCACGGTGAGATAACTCTGGCCGTGGTGGGCGCTCATATGCGCGGCCTGCCCCTCAACGGCGAGCTGACAGGCTGCGGCGCGCGTTTCCTGCGCCGCGCGTTCACCGCACCCTGCTATCGCTTCTACGCCCTGCCGGGCGGGCCGCCGTACCGTCCCGGACTGGTTCGCACTACCGAGGGCGCAGCCATCGAGCTAGAGCTCTGGGCGCTACCGGAGACTCAGGTGGGCGGGCTGCTGGCCGGCATCCCGGCGCCGCTGGGGCTGGGCACGGTCATGCTGGAAGACGGCAGCGAGGTGAAGGGCTTCCTTTGCGAATCAGCTGGAGTTGCGGACGCCAGGGATATCACCGCCACAGGCAGTTGGCGCGCGTTCCTTGCCGCTGAAACGATGGGAGCCGCCTCGCCGGTCCGCTCGGCTGGCTAAAGTTTAGGCAATTGGTTTGGGTTACTACTAAAAGACCTAACGGCAGTACCGCCGATCAGGAAAAATATTTGATTTATCAAGATCTTAATTGAATTCGCGACGTTGGCACGGCGCTTGCTGAGACAAAGACACTCAGCAGGGAGAAAGGCATTGCAGATCAACGATTCGGAGACGCTGGCCGAGCTGACCGCCGCCTTCGAGACCTACGAGCGGGCGCTGGTCAGCAACGCTGTCGAGACCCTCAACGGTTTCTTCTGGGAGAGCGAGTTCGTTCTGCGCTACGGCGTCGCCGAGCAGCTATACGGAATCGCAGCGATCCGGGCCTTCCGCTCGGCGCGTGCGACAGGGGATCTGAGCCGCAGCCTCCTGCGCACAATCGTCACCACCTTCGGCCGCGACTTCGGCACGGCGAACGCAGAGTACCGCCGCCACGCGTCCGGCGCGCTCGGCCGCGTCAGCCAGGCGTGGGTACGCATGCCCGAAGGCTGGCGCATCGTCGCCGCCCATGTCAGCGCGCCGATGACCACCGACTGAGAACCGAGCGGATGAACCGCTTGCGCGCCCTCTTCGCACACCGCCAGCACTTTCAGGAGACGAACATGCAGGACAGGGTCGACGCCTTTGTCACAACTTTCGAG
This sequence comes from Algihabitans albus, assembly GCF_003572205.1. NCBI lineage: Bacteria > Pseudomonadati > Pseudomonadota > Alphaproteobacteria > Rhodospirillales > Rhodovibrionaceae > Algihabitans > Algihabitans albus. Next base: position 477,376 of record NZ_QXNY01000005.1, on the reverse strand, counting down.
GTGCAGGGAGCCCCTTCGGGACCGCTGGCCGACCTCACCTTTGCCGCAAAAGACCTCTTCGACGTCGCCGGATACGCGACGGGCGCCGGGAACCCGACCTGGGCCTCGACCCACGATGCGGCCGCTTCCCACGCTCCGGCCGTCGCCGCCTGCCTCGGCGCGGGAACGCGGCTGCTCGGCAAGACCCATACGGACGAGTTGGCCTACAGCCTGATGGGTCTCAACGCGCATTACGGTACGCCGGTGAACCCGGCGGCACCGGAGCGGGCGCCTGGCGGCTCCTCTTCCGGTTCGGCCGCGGCCACCGCGGCGGGTCTGGTCGACTTCGCGCTGGGCACGGACACGGGCGGCTCGGTGCGCACCCCCGCGTCCTTCTGTGGCCTCTACGGCATCCGTACGACCCATGGCCGCATCCCGCGCGACGGCATGGTGCCGCTCGCGCCGAGCTTCGACGTGGTCGGCTGGTTCGGACGGACGGCGCATATGCTGCGTAGGGTAGCAGATGCTTTCGATCTCGGCTCACAGCCTCCGATCGCACGCTCGCGCCTCTTGCTTGCCCAGGATGTTTGGGAGCTCGCCGAGCCGGCGACCCGGGAGGCGCTGAGTCCGGCCACCCGGCGTCTCCAGGAGCTACTGGGGCCGGCGGCGAGCGTCCGATTGGCGGAAGAACCGCTGACCGATTGGCGCGAGACCTTCCGCATCGTACAGGCCGGCGAGGCCTGGCAATGCCACGGCGCCTGGGTGCGCGCCAATGCCCCGAACTTCGGGCCCGGCATCGCGGATCGCTTCCGGATGGCGGGCGGAATCGCTGCGGAAGAGCTCGCCACCGCCCGACGGCACCGGGATAAGGCGCGGGCGCGCCTGGCCGATCTGCTGGGCGACGACGGCGTGGCCGTCCTGCCGACCTGCGCCGCACCGGCGCCGTTGAAGACGGCCGACGAGACGAAGATGAACGCCTATCGCGCTGCGGTCCTGCAGATGCTGTGTCCCGCCGGGCTCGGCGGGCTGCCTCAGGTGACGATGCCGATGTCGCTCGCCGACGGTGCCCCAGTGGGCCTGTCGCTCCTCGGTCCCGCCGGTTCCGACCTAGCACTGATGGAGATTGCGGTGCGACTGGAGGACTACGTGATGGCGCCCCGCTCCGTTGTCTAGCGTCTATTTTTTATACAGTCCTTCGATTTTCTGCCTGCTTTACAAGCACACTTTCGTTGTCATGCTTCAGCCAACTGATTAGTAGTATATACATCTGTTGGAGTTACGCCCTTGGCACGCCGCTTGCAAAAGAAAGTGGCGCGGCGGCTGCGAGGGTCCGCAGAGACGCTGCGCCGCTGAGAAAAGCACAACAGTAGCAAGGGTGGCGCACATGCTTGGGAAATCCTGGAAATACACTGCCAATGCCGTCGGCCTATCGACCGTAGCGCTGGTCGCCGCTGGCGCGCCCGGCTCGGCCGCGGCAGCCGACGATGTCCTGCGTATCGGCGCGCCGCTCGCGCTGACCGGCGGATTGGCCGACGAGGGCAAGAAGCAGGAAGCCGTCTGGCAGCTCTGGCTCGACAAGGTTAATGACGCCGGCGGCATCGAGGTCGGCGGAACGACAATGCAGGTCGAGTTCGTCCAGTACGACTATCAGACTGACGGCAAGCGCGCCGGCCAGCTAGCCGAAAAGCTGATCACCGACGACGAGGTGGACGTGCTGATGGCGCCGTTCGGATCCGGACATACCAAGATCGTGGCCGCCGTGGCCGAGCGATACCAGGTGCCGTTGCTGGCTTGCGTCGCCTCCTCGGTCTCGGTCTACGACCAGGGGTTCCAATACCTCTTCGGCACCCTAGCCCCCAACACCGGCATGACCGAGTCGATGACGGTCTACTTCAAGGAGCAGATGCCGGAGTTGGAGAAGGTCGCCGTTTATGGTCGCGACGACGTCTTTCCCAAGGCCATGGCGACGGCGCTGGCCAACTCGGCCTCGGCCGCGGGCCTGGAGGTGGTTTACGATCAACTCTACTCGGTCGGCACGATGGATCACTCGGCCGCCGTGTCGGCAATCAAGGCGGCCGAGCCGGACTGGGTCTACATGACCGGCTACACGCAGGACCTGATCTTGGGCCGTAAGCAAATGGAGGATCTGGGCGTCACCGCCCCGATCGTCACGATGGTCACCGGGCCAGCCTACCGCGAGTTCACGGAGGGTCTGGGCGCCTTGGCCGAGGGCGTCACCAGTTCGACTTGGTGGCACCACGCTACTGCCTACACTGGCGCGATCGGCCCCTGGAGTAGCACGGCGGCCTTTTACGCGGACTTCGTCGAAACCTTCGAAATCGATCCCGACTACGTGCACGGCTCCTGCGCCGCCGCGGCCGATGTGCTGGTGCATGCCGTCCAGCAGGCGGGCTCAACGGACAATCAGGCGGTGCGCGACGCCCTGGCTGAGACAGAGGTCCTGACCTTCTACGGGTCGATCGACTTCGGCGAGAACGGCATGAACCAAGGCCGCGAGATGCCGATCATCCAGGTGCAGGACGAGGAGATCAAAGTTCTCTACCCGGCGGCCATCGCCGGCGCCGAGATGAAGCTCGTCGAGTAGACGGTCATTCCACTGCTTCACCGAAGCGGGCGGCGCCCAATCCGCACGACCCCGAGGCGCCGCCCCGCGCTCACCATCTCAATCCCGCCAGCGGCTACACCAGCGGCTACAGTGGAGACCGGGCTTGGACATCCTGCAGATCTTCGTCAACGGCATCGTTCTAGGCGCGCTCTATGCCTGCATCGCCGTTGGCTTCTCGCTGGTGTGGGGCGTGTTGAACGTGATCAACATGCTCCACGGCTCCTTCATCATTCTGGGCGGCTACCTGACTTTCTTCGCCTGGTTCTACCTGGGCCTCAACCCGATCCTTGTGCTGCCGGCCGTCGCGCTGCTGCTCTACATCCTCGGCTTCGCGCTGCAGTACCTCTTCATCAACAAGGTGGTGACGGCGCCGGTGCTGACGACACTGACACTGACCTTCGGGTTGGACATGATCCTCTACAACCTGATGACCGTCTACTTCACGGCGACGCCGCGACGCGTCACCTTGGACCTGGGGAGCATCGACTTGGCGGGCATCGTAATGCCCGTCGACCGTCTGCTGGGCATGGGACTGGCGCTGTTGCTGACCGGCGTGCTCTACCTCGTGATGCGCGGCTCGACCATCGGGCGGGCGATCGTTGCCGTGCGCATGGATCGCCAGGCCGCAGCGCTGATGGGCATCCGAGTTAACCGTATCTACGCCATTACCTTCGGTATCGGTGCGCTTATGGCGGGAGCGGCCGGCGCCGTCTTCGCCATGGTCTTCCCGGTCACCACCAACTTGACCGGCGTCTTCCTTGGCAAGGCCTTCGTGATCTGTGTCATCGGTGGCCTGGGCAGCGTACCCGGTGCGCTGGTCGGAGGCCTCGCACTTGGCGTGATCGAGAGCTTCGCCGGCTTCTATCTCGGCCCGCAGCACGCCATCACCGTGGGCTTCCTGCTGATGCTGATCCTGCTGGTCGTGCGACCGACCGGCCTGGTCGGCGTCAAGGGTTACGAGTGATGCCGCGCCGCGCGCTTGCCTTAACCGGGCTGGCTGCCTGGATCGGCCTGTTGGCCGCCACGCCCTGGGTCGCCGACAACTACACGGTGCGTGTGGCCATCACCATCGCGATGTTCAGCGCCATGGCGCTGTCGTGGAACTTAATCGGTGGGTTCACCGGCTACCCCTCCTTTTCCACCGCCGCCTTTTTCGGCATCGGCTGCTATGTCGGGGCGCTCGCCCAGCGCAACGGCGTCCCGCTGGTGTTGGCCTGGACGCTGGCAACTTTCGGCGTTGCGCTCTTCGCGGCCGCCCTCGGCACCATCATCCTGCGGCTCAAGGGCCACTACTTCGCGATTGGCTCGATCGCGGTGGTCGAGGTCGTCCGCCTGATCGTCTCCTCCTGGGGCAGCGTGACCGGCGGCGGCGACGGTCTCAACGTACCTCTGCTCCAGGGATCGCCGGACTGGGTGGCAGCCAAAGTGCTCTACGTCATGCTGGCAATCATGTTGGCCGCCTTTGCCGCCACCGTCCTGGTCGACCGCGGGCGATTGGGCTTCGGCCTGCGCTGCATCAACCAGAACGAGGACGCGGCCGACATGGTCGGCGTCGACACGACCCGCTTCAAGATCGCCGCCTATGCGCTTTCCGCCCTGTTCTGCGGCACGGTCGGCGCGGTCTACGCCTCCTGGGTCGGCTATATCGACCCGACCGACAGCTTCTCGATCCTGCTGACAGTCAAGGTGCCGGTGATGGCTCTGCTCGGCGGCGCCGGAACCGTCTTCGGACCGGTCGTGGGCGCCGGCGTCTTCGTCCTGCTCGAGGAATTCTTCTGGGCGAACTTCCTAGAGTGGAACCGTGCGATCCTCGGGGGGATCATCGTTTTCCTGATCTTCTTCCTGCCGGGCGGCATCCTGCGCCTCGACTACCGGCGTCTGCTGCGCCGCGCCCTTGAGCTGCGCGAAGCCAAGCAGAAGAGCCCGGAGGCCGCCGAATGAGCGCGATCCTGCGTCTGGAGCGTGTCAGCAAGGCCTTCGGAGGCATCCGCGCCGTCAGCAACGTATCGTTCGATCTCAGCGAAGGCGAGATCGTCGGGCTCATCGGCCCCAACGGCGCCGGGAAGACAACGCTGGTCAACTTGATCACCGGCGTGCACCCCCTCACCGCCGGGAAGGTGGTCTTCGCCGGCCAGGACGTGACCCGCCAGAAACCTTACCAGGCGGCGCGCCGCGGCCTGGCCCGCACCTTCCAGATCGTCCAGCCCTTCCCGCAAATGACGGTGTTGGAGAACGTCGCGGCCGGCGCCCTGTTCGGCGGCGCGCCCGACACCATGGCAGAGGCATTGGCGGAGGCGCAGCGCGAGCTGGCTTTTGTCGGACTTGACCACCTGGCCGATACACCCGCTGCCTCCCTGACCCTGCCCAACCGCAAACGGCTGGAGCTGGCCAAGAGCCTCGCGATGCGGCCGAAGGTACTGCTGCTCGACGAGGTCAACGCAGGCCTCAACTCTGCCGAGATCGACGGTGCGCTTGACCTGATCCGGCAGATTGCCGCACGGGGCATCACCATCGTTATCATCGAACACCTGATGAAGGTGGTCCTCTCCATATCGGAGCGCATTCTGGTGCTGCACCACGGCGAGTTGATCGCCGAGGGCGAGCCGCGCGCAGTGGTCGAGGACGAACGGGTCATCGAAGCCTACCTGGGCGCCAAGTTCGCTGCTCGCTTCAAGCAGGAGACAGCCAGTGCCTGAGCCCTTTCTCGAGATCCGGGGCCTGCAGTCCGGCTATGGCGACGTCCAAGTCCTCTGGGACATCTCGATTGCCGTCCAGCGCGGCGAGATCGCCTGCATCGTCGGCTCGAACGGCGCCGGGAAGACGACCTTGCTGCGTACCATCTCCGGTCTGCTGCCGCCACGCGGCGGCAGCATAAGGCTGGCGGGCGCTGAGATCGGCGGCCTCGATCCCGACCAGGTGCTGGGCCGCGGCGTCGCCCATGTTCCCGAGGGCCGGCGCCTGTTCAAGGGACTGTCGGTGCAGGACAACCTGCTGCTTGGCGCCTACTTGCGCCGCGACAAGGCGGAGATCGCGAAGGATCTGGGCTTCGTCTATGATCTCTTCCCGATCCTCCAGGAGCGGCAAGGCCAGGACGCCACAACCATGTCCGGCGGCGAGCAGCAGATGTGCGCGATCGGCCGGGGCATCATGTCCCGGCCGGAACTCCTAATGATCGACGAGCTGTCCCTGGGCCTCGCGCCCCGCCTGGTCGAGCGCTTGAGCGCGGCGCTGCTGGAGATCAACCGCACCGACCTGACGATCCTCTTGGTCGAACAGGATGTGATGACGGCCTTCGAGATCGCCCGCCACGCCTTCGTTATTGAAACCGGGCAGGTCTCCATGGCCGGGACGACAGAGAAACTCGGCGGCGACCCTAAGATCCGCGAAGCCTATATGGGCATGTGAGCCGCTCAGCCCTCGTCCAGGGTGCCCGGGATCGGCATCCAGCCGTCGATGACCCGTTCGAAAAGCGGACCGGCCACGACGCCGCGAACCAGAGCCGGCAGCGCCTGATCGCGAGCGGCAAGCCGCTCTCGCCAGGCCACGCTCTGGCGCATGGCGACGACGACGCCAACCAGTTCGCAATCCAGACGGCCGAGCAGGCTGAGCACCGACAGCAGCGTCGTGCCACTGGACACGGCGTCGTCGACGACCACGGCGCGGCGCCCTGCCAGGCGGGGGAGCAGGTTGGGGTCGATGAAGACCGACTTGCCACCCTCCGGCGTGGTGATAGAGCGAACCGGCTCCGACAGCTCCTCGCGATACCAGAACTTCCGGGAATAGCCGAGCGGCACGTAGTTGGGGTGGCCGAGCAGCTTGGCGACCTTTGGCGCAAAGACCAAACCCAGCGTCGGCATACCGATGACCACTTCCGCCTGAAGTGCACGCGCGTGCTCGGCCATAACAGCCGCCAGCGCGTCGTTGACGGCGAAGCTCGCCTGATTGGCGATCAGGGAGGCGGCGGCGCGGCTTACGTCCGGCAGGCGGCGCAGCGGCAGCACCAGAATGCGACCGTCCGGCAATCGCGCCGGATAGCCGTAGCGGAAGGGCGGTGCCGCGTCGCCCGCCGGATGGCCAGCCGGCAGGATCTCCTGCCAGAAGGCCGTGGTCGGCTTGACGAAATCGTCGTGCGGCTGGTCGATAGCGGTCATGGGATGCGGGTGAGGAGCGCAAGGGAATGAGCGCAGTCAGCGGATGGCAGGTAGCGGCGGCCCTGCCGGAGGTATCGCAAGGGCTTCACGAGCTGATCCTGGGCGACGAGGTCGTGCTTTTGGTCCGGCGCGGCGATGAGATCCTCGCCATGCAAGGCCTCTGCCCCCACACCCTCGCGCGTCTCGCCGAGGGACAGGTCGATGCGGCGGGCTGGCTGCACTGCCCGCGCCACAAGGCGCGCTTCCGGGTAGCCGACGGCGTCTGCGGGTCCGGCTGGGTGCTGCCGCCGTTGCGGCAGTATGAAGTGCGCGTGACCGATGGCATGGTGCTGCTGCCCGATCCCCTGACGCCGTTGGACTAGGAAGCGGGCCAGGGGGCGACGCCACGGCCGATCAGGCCTTCGGTGCCCTGCTCTCCGACCATGCCCAGCATGATGCCGAGGATGCTGCGCGGGCGCGTCAGGTCCAGGCCGACCCGCACACCGTCCGGAAGCGCCGGGTGCGGTCCGACGAAGGGGGCATGCGCTGCCTCCGAATAGAAGTCCGTGTCGATATGCCGCTTCAGAGTCTCCCCCAGCTCCGGAGCGAAGCGCAGGCAGGCGGCGCCGAAGCCGACCGCGTCCACGACCGCGCTATCGCCGATGGCGGGCAAGGGCTGCGCGGCCTCGTGGCCCGGCAGGCGGCCACCCACAGGGCGCGCGGCCGGTGCGGTGATCCAGGTGTCGGGCGCCTTCGCCAGCTTCCAGCCCATCTCCCGCCCGTTGCCGCCGGCCGCAACGACAAATTCGCTGCCTTCGACGCCGTTACCGGCGGCCATCATGACTGCGCTGGTCGCCATGATGACGTTGAGGACGAATTGGTTCGCCTGAGCCAGATAGACGGCAGCGCGTGCCGGCAGCTCCGCATCGAAAAAGCCGCGCACCTCTGCCTGGGCCGCGTTCACCCGCCCGTGCAGCTCGTCGCCTTCGCGCAGCGCCTTCGCCAGCACCGGCAGCACCGGCACTGGCCCCCGCAAATGCGCGGCCAGGTCGGCGCCGATACCGTCGGTCAGGCGGCGCAGAATCGCCAGCCCCTCCTCCGCCCCCGTTCCCAGGCGCAAGGCGTGCGGCAGCGGCCCATCGTTCAGCGGCGACACCCGCGTGCGCTCCGTCTCCCGATCGGCCACCTCCAGTGCGAACATGCTCGGACCGACGACAAAGGTGAGCGGCGTCACGACCCCGTGGTCCTGCGCCGCCGCCAGCCGCACGGAGCCTTCAGACAGAGCCGAACGCACGCTGTCCATCGATCCCGCCCACCCCTCGTGCCGGCAGGCGGCGGCAACGCTGTTGAAGACCGGCGGTGGCAGGTCGAGAGGGTCGGCGAAGGGCGGCCCCGCATGCAGCAGCGTCCGCCGCGGCAGGCCGGGCACCAGATCGACCAGCGGCGCGATGCGGGTCAAGGCCGGCACGGCTGCGACGAACCGCGTGTGGGACTGCAGTGTGGCAGGCGAAGAGGTCACGTCTGGCTCCTAGTTCGATGCGCCCCAGGACGTCAGCCCTCGGGGACGTCAGCCCTCGGCCCTGTCGTCGGACGCGGGCGCGTCACCGGCAGCTCCCTTGGCCGTCACGACGCGCATCATGTAGTGGATGAAAAGCGCCTGCTCGCGCGGACTCAGGTTTTCCACGGTGCGCAGATGCGCACGCTCGGCCTTGTCGTCGATGCGGTCGAGCATAGACTTGGCCTCCTCGGTCAGCGTGGCCAGGCGCACCCGGCGGTCCTTCGGCGCGACGCGCCGCCGGATCAGGCCGCGCTTGCGTAGGCGCTCCAGGATGTCGGCCATGTTGGTCTTGTCGATTGCCACGGCGCTGGCGAGGGTCGTCTGATCGACCGGACCGCTCTGCGCCAGGGCGGAGAGCACAGAATACATGATGGGCGTGATCTTCTCTTCACCACACTCCTCGGCGAAGATCGCCGTGTGGATCTGGTGCAGGCGGCGGATCAGAAATCCAGGGCGGCCCTGCAGTGGTCCTTCCCGCCAGTTGGGGGTGATCGCCGACTGTTCGGCGAGCGCGGCCTTCGCGCGTGGCATGGCGTTTCCTGTCGCTAAACCTCCAGAGGAGCGCAACATATGGAGTGACCCTCACCTGCGCCACAAGAGTCGGCTGAAAAGGCGGTACAAGACGCCGCCGATCAGGCCGACGCCGCCCAGTTTCCGCGGTACCGGCGCACTCGGAGCGGTGCCTGTGGCGCGTGCGGCCAGGTCAGCAGCTGCCTGCGCCAGTATACGGTCGGCGACCTCGGCCACCAAGGTGGGACGGCCGAACTGCGCCAGCGGACCCTTCAGGCGGTAGACCATCGACAGATCGAGATATGTCGCTTCGCCGTCGCGCTGCAGCGAGAACGTTAGGCTCCCGTCAAGACTCGAACGGCTAAGTCCGTCGCGGCCGCTGCCACGCACCTGGCCGGCCTTCGTCGCCTCGTCCAGCCGCACCGCAGCCGTGCCGCGGAAGGCCACCGTCATCGGGCCCAACGAGACCTCGCACTTGCCGCTTAGCGCCTCACCCTGCATGGGTCCATCGAGGCTGGCGCCCGGGATGCAGGCAACCACCGCCGGGATGTCGCGCACCACCGTCCAGACGCGGTCGAGCGGGGCATCCACCCGGATGCTGCGGGTCAGCGTGGCACCCTGCAAAGCCTCCGGCGCGGCATAGGCGCCGAAACCCGGCAAGGTATCCGGGCCGCTGTCTGGCACAGTCTGCGCTGCGGCCCCTGAGCCAGCGGCCGCCGCTTGCCGGCCTCCGGTCTCCGGTCGCTGGCGTTGGCGGCGCTTTGGCAGGACGGCGGCCGGCGGCGGGTCGTTCGCAAGCACGTCCTGGATCGCTGCGACGATTCCGGCGTAGCCGGTGCAGCGGCACAGATTGCCAGAAAGCTCGCGCCGGATGCGGCCGACGTCAGCCTGCGGGATGCGGCGGACGATATCGTAGGCCGTGGCCAGCATGCCCGGTGTGCAGTAGCCGCACTGCAGACCGTGGTGTCGCTTGAAGGCCTCGCGGAGGCGCGTCATCAGGGCGTCGCCCGCGAAGCCCTCGATGGTACGCACTTCCGCACCGTCGCACGCGACGGCCAGCGCGATGCAGGATCGCACGGGCCGGCCGTCGACGAAGAGCGTGCAGGCGCCGCACACCCCCTGCTCGCAGCCGAGATGCGTGCCGGTCAGCAGGTGCTCCTCGCGCAGGAAGTCGGCCAGATGCGTACGCGCCTCCGCCGGCTTTGCGACGGACGCGCCGTTCAGGGTCAGCGCGATCTCCCTCACGCCGCGCCTCCACACGCCTCGGCCAGCGCGCGCGCGAGTGCCGTTACGTGCAGCGCTAGGTCCGCAGCCGCGCGCTCCGGCAGGGCCGCCCGCACGGCCTCGGCCGGCTCAACCCGGCCGTCGACGATGGCCTGCGGATCGCCCAGAAGCAGCGGCTGGCGGCCGAGGGCGCCGAGCACGCAGCGCACGCGACCCGTCCCGGGGTCGACCAGGACGGCGGCGCTTGCCTTGGCGAACTCGCCGACCTGGCGCATGAACTTCCAGTACCCCCAGCGCGCGCCCTCGCCCGGCAGTGGCACCTCGACAGCGGTCAGGATCTCTCCCCCCCGCAGGTCCGTCGCGAAGGGGCCAGTCAGGAACCTCTCGACCGCCACGCGGCGTGGGCCCTCGGGCCCGTCCAGCAGGGCCATGGCGCCCAGGCCAGTCATGACGACGCACCAGTCGGCCGCAGGGTCAGCGTGCGCCAAGCTGCCGCCGAGCGTGCCGCGGTTGCGCACCGCCCGGTAGGCGATGTTGGCAGCCACCGCCTGCAGCCAGCCGGGCGTCGGATCCGGCACCTCCCCGTCCTCGATCTCTGCGTGGGTGACGGCCGCACCCAGGCGGACCCAGTCCGGCCCCTCCTCGACCCCGCGCAACTCGGGCAGCAGCGAGACGTCAACCAGCGCCGCCGGACGCGCCAGGCGCAGGTTCAGCATAGGACCCAGCGACTGGTTGCCGGCCATCGGCTTCGCCGCACCGCCGCTCAGCGCCGCCATTGCGTCCTCCAGCCCTCCGGCGCCGAAGTAGTCGAACGGCGCCGGCTTCATTCCGCCGCCTCTCTGGCGCCAGCGAGCGCGCGCAGCACCCGCTCCGGGGTCATCGGCACCTCGGCTATCTCGACGCCGAGCGGCGCCAGGGCGTCGTTGACCGCGTTGGCAATCGCCGCAGGCGGGCCGATCGCCCCGCTTTCCCCGATGCCCTTCTGCCCGAAGCGGCTCAGCGGTGACGGCGTCTCCATGTGCAGGATGCGGATCGCCGGGATGTCGGCGGCAACCGGGAGGTGATAGTCGGCGAGCGTCGAGGCGAGCGGCTGACCAGCCGCGTCGAAGGGCACTTCCTCGAACAGGGCCGTGCCGATTCCCTGGACCGCACCGCCGTAGACTTGGCCGTCCACGACCATCGGGTTGATCATGGTCCCGGCGTCCTCGACGATCACGTAGTCGACCAGGCGGATGTCTCCAAGGTCCAGGTCGACCTCCACGACCACGGCATGAGCGGCGTAGGAAAAGGTGCCGGTGTCCTTGACCGTCTTGTAGCCCTCGGTCGCCTCGAGCCCGCGCGGGTCGACGTCGTCGGGCAGCAAATGCGGTTTGCGGTACCAGGTCTTCGCCACCTCCGCGATGGAGATTTCGCTACCGCCGGCGCGCGCCATGCCGTCGGCCAGCACGACCTGGGCCGTATCGGCCTGCATCAGGTGGGCGGCAATCCGCTTGATGCGCTCGCCCAGCGCCGCGCTCGCCGCCGCCACGGCGCCTCCGGCCATGACGATGCAGCGCGAGCCCCAGGTGCCGGTCGAGTACGGCGTGTAGGCCGTGTCCCCGTGGACCAGCTTAACCTTCGCCGGGTCCACCCCGATCTCCTCGAAGGCGATCTGGGCAAGCGTCGTCTCGAGGCTCTGGCCGTGGCTGTGCACGCCGACGCGCAGCTCCAGCCCGCCGTCCGGCGTCAGGCGCGCCGTCGCCTGCTCGAATCCCGGCACCATCGGGATGCCCCAGCCGTGATAGACGGAAGTGCCGTGCGCGCCCTGCTCGCAAAAGACGGCGAAGCCGACGCCGAGACGGATGCGGCCGGTCCGGCTCGCCTGCCGCGCCCGCACGCCCTGCAGGTCGATGGCCTCGACGGCGCGTCGCAGAGCCTCTGGATAGTCGCCGCTGTCGAAGTACTTGTTGGTGATGTTGACGAACGGCATCTGATCGGGCGCAACCAGGTTTCGCTGGCGAATGGCCTCGGGCGTCATGCCCAATTCGCGCGCCAGCGTATCCATGGTCAGCTCCATCGCGAAGCAAACGCCAGTGCGCGCGACCCCGCGAAACGGCAGGATCGGGGGTTTGTTGGTGGCGACCGACCAAGTCTTGCAACGGTAGCCGCGCATCCGGTAGGGCCCGGGCAGGATGCTGGCCACCTGGGCCGCCTCCAGGCAGGCGGAGAACGGATAGATCGAGTAGGCGCCACTGTCGACGACCGCCGCGCAATCGACTGCTAGAAGTTCGCCGTCGGCGGCGGCATAGCCAGTGACCTCGTAGGCGTGCTCCCTGCAGTTGGCACCGGCGATCAAGTGCTCGCGGCGATCTTCCAGCCAGCGGACCGGACGGTCCAGCTTCATCGCCAGGAAGCCGACGCAGACCTCCTCGGCCAGCAACACGCCCTTGTAGCCGAAGCCACCGCCCACGTCAGGCGAGACCACGCGCACCTGCCCATGGTCGAGCCCCAGGCACTCCGCCAGCCCCGTGCGGACGATGTGCGGCATCTGTGTGGACGAGTGCAGGGCCAGCAGCTCCAGATGCCGGTCCCAGACGGCGATGCAGCCGCGGCCCTCGATCGGCGCCATGCACTGGCGCGCCGTACGGTAGGTTCGCTTGACGACGACCGCAGCATCGCGGATCGCCGCTTCGAAGTTCGTATCGACACCGGACTCCAAAAAGGTGTTCTCGTCCCAATGCTCGTGCAGCAGCGGTGCGTGTGCCTCGCGTGCGCGGAGCATGTCGTGGACCGCCGGCAGTTCCTCGAAATCGACATCGATGAGTTCGGCCAGATCCTCGGCCAGCGCGCGGGTGTCTGCCAAAACGGCGGCGACCGGCTCGCCGACATAGCGCACCTTCTCGCCTGCCAGGATCGGCTGCACGGAGCTGCGGAAGCCCGGCAGGCCGGAGTCCGCGCGAATGCCCTGAACGCCCACCAGGTCGGCGGCGGCGAACACCCGCTCACGCCCGTCGGCCGGCTTCGTCACACCACGCACACGCGCATGCGCCAGCGGGCTGCGCACGAAGGCCATTTCCAGCATGCCCGGTAGGCGCATGTCGCCGATGTAGCGCCCGCGGCCGCCGAGGTAGCGATCGTCTTCGCGCCGCTGCAGCCGCGCGCCTACGCCTTTGCCCGACGCATCGGTAGCGCCGCCATTCGCCTCGATATCGATCCCCATGCCTTGTCCCCGACCGGTCCGTCGTGACGGCGCCACCATATGGCTATGCATTGTCGCAAAAGCGCCGGAGGCGGCGCTCTTTGCGCTTGACAGTCTTTATGCTGCGGCACAGCATTTCCAGGCGAGTGTAAATGCAACAGTCAGCATTACAACTATTTTCCTGGACTTGGGGAGCGAGGGAACGCAGGTGGGCGAAACGCAGCAGTTCGACATCCTGATCGCCGGCGGGACGGTGATCGACCCGGCCGGCGGCCGCAACGGGCGTTTCGATGTCGGCATCAGCGACGGCAAAATAGCCGCCGTTGAGCCCGACCTGTCGGCGGCCCAGACTGCCGAGCGGATCGACGCAACGGGGTTGCTCGTCCTGCCGGGCATGATCGACACCCACGCTCATGTCTACCAGCACGTCACCGGCAAGTTCGGGCTGAACCCGGACCTCGTCGGCGTCCGCTCCGGCGTCACCACGCTGATCGACCAGGGCGGCCCGAGCTGCATGACCATCGGCGGCTTCCGCCACTACGTCTCCGGCCCGGCCGACAGCCGCGTGCTCTGCTTCATCTCCTGCTATCTGGTGGGCGGCCTCGAGGGGCACCTTTACCCCGATCTCTATGGCCCGAACGGCGTCAATCCGGAGCACACCGGCCGGGTCGCCAAGCAGAACCTGGACCTGATCAAGGGCATCAAGGCGCACGCCGAGATCGGCGGCCAGTCGCGCTGGGGCCTCGAGGTGATCAAGGTGGGAAAGACGATAAGCCGCGAGACCGACCTGCCGCTCTACATCCACCTAGGCCAGCTCTGGCCGACGGCCGACTCGGCACCGATTCCCGACGCAGACGAGCTGATCCGCGAGCTGGTGCCGATCATGGAGGCGGGCGACATCCTGGCCCATCCCTTCACCCGGCACCCCGGCGGCTTCGTTTCCTCGACCGGCGAGATCCACCCGATTCTGCTTGAGGCGGTGCACGACCGCGGTGTGACGGTGGATGTCGGCCACGGCTCGCACTTCAGCTTCGACGTGGCGCGCAAGGTGCTGGCGGCCGGGATAGAGCCCTTCACGCTGGGCGCCGACATGCACGGCTACAATGTGCGCGTCCCCGAAACGGCAGACGCGGAGGAGCGGCTCAGCAACCCCTTCGCCGGCGTCGCACCCTTCAACCTGACCATCGCCATGAGCGAGCTGCTACATCTGGGCGTGCCGCTGGAGCGGGTCGTCGCCATGGTGACGGCGAACCCGGCGAAGATGATCCGCATGGAGGACACGCTCGGCACGCTGCAGCCGGGCCGCGAGGCCGACGTCAGCGTGCTGAAGATCGAGAGCGGCCGGTTCAAGTTGTCCGACAACAGCGGCGTCGAGGAGACCGCCGAGAGGCTGGTGCGGCCGGTCCTCTGCCTGCGCGGCGGCCGGCGATTCGATGTCGATTCGCCCTTCGTCCCGCCGGCGATAGCGGCCTGAGGGACCGGGATGCGCCGCAGTCGGAGGCGCGCTGAAGGGCGCGACCTTCGCTACGCGTCACCCGCTCGCAGTGTAGCCTCAGGCCAGCAGCGCGCTCTTCGGCAACATGCAGTGGATGCCCTTGTTGCCGTCGACTATCTGCGTGACGCGCAGGTCGGCAGCGAGGCTGCATAGCGAACATGCGTCCTGGCGCGACAGGCCGGCCACTTCGACGATCAGGTCGATCATCTCGCGCAGCGCTTGGCGCGCGGCATCGTCCAGGTCCTCGTGCATACCCATAGCGATCCAGTGCGAGGCGTTCTCGGCCCGCGGCATGGCAAGCCTCATGTCCTTGCGCACCGTCAGTCGGACTGTGCCGGTCAGACAGGTTTCGATGGCGGTCAGGCAGACCTCCCCGTCACCCTGAACCGCATGCCCGTCGCCCGTCCCCCGGCATCGTGCTCTATCCTTAGCGCGCGGCTTTGCGGGCGCAGCTCCAGCTTGCCGGTCGCCAGCGCCTTCGGAGTCTCCATATAGAGCGTCGACCACTTCGCCCGGGACTTATCGCCCTGCACTGTAAAGCCGGATTGATCGGTCGCCGCGTGGTCGTCGTAGGGCTCGGAATTGATCACGTGGCGGCCGGTGGTCACGCTGTCGAAGCTGACCGCCTTTGCGCCGCGGTACATGACCTTGAAGTTGTTGTTAGCCGGAAGGCCGGGACGCTCGCCGGTGCGGGTAACTCCCATCTTCTGCTCCGCCAGGTCGTACCAGGGCTCCAGGTGCTCGTAGGTGACGGGCCAGTCGATCAGGCTGGCGCACCGCACGTCCCCGTAGACCGTTCGCACACGGAATTCGTACGACTGCAGACGCAGGCAGCAGCCCGACGAGTGGGTTGCCGTCCCGCCGACGACTGCGCAGTGCCAGACCGGTTCGTCCGGGTGATCCTTCGCCACCCGCCAGCTACCTGAGGCGGAGCGCCGATCGAGCCAGGAGAGCTGCTCGTACGCCGCCCAGTCGTTGTTGATGAAGTCATCTGCTGTTAAGTGCGGTCCGGCTTCCAGCAGCACGACCTTCATGCCGCACCGGGTCAGCTCATGCGCCCGCGTGCCGCCGCCCTATACGCGCCTTCGGTTAATGCAGGAGTCACAGTGTCGATGATTAGGAACAGGGCCGGCGGTACCCGCCAGGTCAGAGCGATGCCTGCACACGGAGTGCACACACGTTCCTTTAAGTTTATGATTTAATTATTATTTTTCCCCAATCCATCAGGAAGCCGACCACTCCGCGCTCGACGGCGACTGCAGCTTCCGGACCCTGCCCGAAGAGAATGTGACGATCTGGTGGGGTGCCTACCTGGGCATGCCCGAAGAACTCCTGCTCAGCGGTCCGCTGGCCGAGATCGGGCCGGAGATCGTCCCGGCCCGCGCGGCCACCCGCGCCCGGCATGGCTGGATCATGGACATCTATCTTCTGCGCCGAACCACGCCTGCGGCCTAATAAAAGAGCGCGTCAAGGTCTAACGAACGAGATTGGGTCAGCCGCATTCAATCAACGCAAGTTGATACGATCACGGTTTCCTTCGCAGGCTGGCTATGAAGTGACTTGAACCTACGGACTAAGTCATTGCTGTTTAGCCGAACGACGAAGGCGGGCTTTTGGCCCGCCGTGGTTCGTTTTTGATGTAGTTGGATTGTCTTGGTGCAAATTGGACTTGGTTGCGGGGACTCGCAACCACCGAGACCGACATTCGATCTCTTCACTGATTTGACTGTGGCGACGGCCCGCAGCCAACGATATCAGCAGGGCCTTTTCCAAGCAGCGGCATAGTCCTCAGTGTTATCCAATTCTGCTACGCGAAAGAACGAACACGCAGATCTGACGCTTTTACAACGACCTCACACACCAGAGCGATTATGGCAGATCGAAGCCTAACGAATGTAGGCTGTCCGGCCCAAGGGGCGGAGGTCCGTTATGTCGATCCGAACTTCGTGAAGCTGTGCCACTTGGAAAAGCTAACATTACCCTATCGCCGAACAAGCTGGTAAGCGAGTGGAGAGCGCTGCACCAAGGACCCCGGGACGACCGAGGCAGTCACCCTGTCTTGGAGCAGACACCCACCGCTGCGCAACTGTCGGCTAGTCTGTCGCATCCTCAACAGCCCGTTCAGCGTCATTGACGGTTTCGTCGATGGACTCGCCCAGCTCCTCTGCCGGCCCGTCTTCTTCGCCGCATCCGGTCGCGAAAGCGGCTATACCTGCGAGCATCCCCGCGGCCAATAGCATTCGAAAGTTTGGCATTTGTCACGCAACTCCAAGCTGGTTCATGATCGGAAGAGATCGCAGTCGACCTTCATCCAAGGAAACGTCACAGACGAACGGCGGTTCCACCGTCTAGTTTTCACGGCGTGCGTTCAGGCTGTTAGAGGCGGAAGGTCGCGTAGAATGAGACGGTTCGCTGCGCTACGACCGGCTGGGCCTTCAGCACGATTGAAGCAACGATCGGCCACCTGCTCCCTTCTATGCATCCTCCTGCGGTCTGAGGCATTTACGGCCCAAACCGCCGACGTGCAACCATCTAAATGATGGTAATAGTCTCTTTTCAGGCCGCACCTGGAACTTTTCTTGTGCCTTGCCGTTTTGTTGTCACAACTTCTATGCGCCGAAGTACGGCGTGCTCGAGAAATGGATGGAAAGGGGAATAATCCCGTGATGAGCAGACAGATTTTCGCACGATTTCTCGTCTCAATCTTCTTTGCATCACTCCTGTCACTTACGGCCGCCTGTAATACTGTCGAAGGCGCTGGCGAAGATGTCGAAGCAGCCGGCGAGGCCATTCAGGACGGCGCCCAGGACACCAAAGACGCTATCGACTAAGTCCGTCTGGCAAGTAGCCTGACCCCATGCAGGAGATTAGCTGTGTACTGATCGGTGAAACAGGAAGTGTCGCCGGTTTCGTCATGACAGTTAGTCTCTTGGGGATGCGTTAGCTCGAGAAGGCGACGCATCCCCTTCTGCCATAGAAGCCATGGAGTTGGCGCGCCTAACGTCCAGAAAATCCTTTCAACGGAACGGCTACCTTTCTTAACCTAACTGCTACCGAGAATGATGGCTGGCTAGCAGAGCGTTCACGGCTCATCTAGCGCGCGAGCAACGCACTCGCCAGATCGATTGAGACGGGATCACTACCAATCCAGTGATCCAGAATCTCTACCATCAAGCCATGACCAGGATCGCTCACGACTTGCTTGTCGTTCAGCAGCACGCGAGTGCCTTGGCCGGGCCCATACAGAAACTGAATCTTATCTCCCGTCGACAGTCTTTCGAACGCCTTCTCTAGCCGACGATAGGCTCTGCCGGATATCTCCTGCCTGAGAATTTCATCCCATTTGTCCGGGAACTCGTCAGGGGGGTCGTTCGCGAGCACTCTAACTACGATGGCCGTCGATATATCACCACTCATGATGAAACTGGCGTCGCTGCTCGGCCGAGCAAGATAGAGAGCGCAGGCATAAGCATCGAAAAACAAGATCTCTCGCTTACCATAGCCGTTGATGTCGAGTTCACGTTCACCGACTTGAACTGAGCGCGGCAGCCCGTAGTCGTTTGCCGACACCGAAACTGTCCAAAAAAGGGCCAGAAGACCGGCCCAAGCGAAAACCCACCTCTTCCTCATCGCGGCAGACCTTTCGTCATACACTTACAATCCAGATCGCTCGTGTTGTCGAACGAAGGCGCAGCAAAAGCTGCCTTACTCCTATAGTGTTGAGGCTGCCCATACGATGGCTGCAACCGCCACCGCACCCCCACAAACGATGACGAGGCCGTCACGGGTCACGAGACCGATGGAGAATAGAAGAACCGCCCCTGCCGGGGCGGCGACAGCGAAAGGAATCAGCGCCAGGGGCACGATGGCAGCAGCCAAGACAATGCACACTGCGGCGATCAAGCTGGGAATAGGCGGCCGAACTAAGGTCGATAGCCGTCGCCCGAAGTAGCGGTCGAGCGGCTTCGTCCATCGCTCGGCCTTATCGAGCGCCGCACTCCAAGTATCGGGCGGCAGCTTCTTCTTTCTAAGAACCTCTGGGAGCCAAATGTGGTCGCTGGATACAATGCTCTGAGCTGCGACCAGGATAATCACCGAAGCTAAAACGATCGACATCCCAGGAATTTCGCCGATCGGCGAAATGGCCAACAGCGAAGGAATGAATAGCAGCGGCCCGATTGCGCGGGACCCAATTGCCTTCATCGCGTCATCAAGCGTTACCTGGCCGTCGTCTGCCTCATCGCGCAGTCGTCTGACCAGATCGGTGAGGTTCTCTTCTTCTTCCATGCTCGGCTCGTCTCATACAGAATCGACTGCTGAAGCACTCTCTCGCCTTTCACATAATCATATTCATAGAACCAAGTGGCCTTCGCGCGCGGGAGCGGGCGACGTCAGTCTTTCAGCTTCAGGGCCTTTCGCTCGTCGAAGATCACGGCCAGATCCGTCACGTCTGAGCTCGAAAGCAGCTTGTTGGCGGCCGGAAAAATCTCCCTCTCCTCTTCGTCGAGATGATGCTCCAAACGCTGCTTCAGGTGCTCGAATCTACGTAGCCAAGCACCGCTCGACATCTCGAGCTGCGTCAGCTCTTCCAGTATATCGGCAGCTTCCTTGTGCTCCGCCGTCGAGTGGCGCGCCTTCGGCTGGCCGGCGGGCAATGCCATCATCGTAGCGTAGAGCGATTGCTCTTCAGCGCTGGCGTGAGCTTCGATTTCGCGCTTCAGCGTGGCAAATGCGTCACGCCTATCCGGGCTATCGCCGGACGTTTGCATGATCCGCTCCGCGAGCCTCCGTTGAAGTTCGTGGTCCGCCTTCAAACGTTTAAAGATGCTCATGTTCCACTCCCCACCGCACGCCCAGCCCCTCCAAAGCAAAGCCTCGCGCACCGCTCTGGTTTACTGCAAAGCTGACTGTTGGGCCCTGCGTCGTTCCCTTGGCTGCCTCGATGAAAGGAGCTGCGACTCCGGTCGGCTCAGCCGCGCTGGTCTGAGCGGCAGCGCCCTAAACCATGGAAGCTTGCGTGCTGGAACTCACTTCAGTCGCACTGGAGGCACCGCTTTTCACGTTGAAGAACAGCGCTTGACTGATCACTGCCTTGACGGCTCCGGTATCAAACGGCTTTGTGATCAGGAACGCTGGCTCCGGCTTTTCGCCTGTGAGCAGTCGCTCCGGGTGAGCCGTGATGAAAATCACCGGCGTCGCAAAGTGTTCCAGAATGTTTTTGACGGCATCCACACCCGAGCTGTCGTCTGCGAGTTGGACGTCGGCCAGAATCAACCCTGGTGGTTGCTCGAGCGCAGCCGTCTCCGCCTCAGCTTGAGTTCGTGAGATACCCTGAACGGTATGCCCCAAGCTCTCCACGAGGCCCTTGAGATCGAGGGCGATCAAGGGTTCATCTTCGATAATCAGGACTTGCGTTGCGACCTGCGCAGCGATCTCTCGCCCGGCCTGCTCCAGCAGATCCTGAGCATCCGCCTCGGAAATATTCAAGATGCTCGCTATATCGGGCATGGAGAAGCGTTCAACTGTCGCCAGCAGAAAAACCTGGCGTGATTGCGGAGCAATGCTCTCCAAACGCTTGTCTCCACTGGCTTTGGGATGTCCAGCGACCTCGTTCTCGCCATTGACCGATCCCCAGACCGTCAGCAGCAGGCGATACAATGCCAAACGACGGTTGTCCATACCTTCGAGGACATTCGGGTCTTCGACAAGCGCCTCCAGTACTGCCGCAACGTAGCGATCTCCACGATCCTGACTACCTGTCAAGGCGCGAGAGAATCGCCGCAAAAACGGCAGGTTGTCGGCGACGGCCTGGGAGAGCGTCATGTCGCACCTTCAGTGCAGGTTGGTGTACAATTACACAACTTAACGCCCGCTGGCTCATCCGGTTCCATTGCCGCTGCAAAAAATGATCGCGTGTCGGGAACCGATTTTGGCGTCATAAGTTTCAATACTTTGGGGCCATGCGGCAAAGCGGATGGTCGGCCGCTGTTCCATTATAGGGTTCAGACTATGGGATCTGACACTAAAAAGCCTTCATCGGTGCCAGCCGACGGGAATCAATCGCCACGAGTCGGCGGCAAGGCAACTCCCGACGACAGCGCTAAGACGACAACATCCGGCCAACTGGAGGACAGCCAACTCGCCCACATCGGAACGGAACTGCGAAGGATGTATGACGGCCTGGTCCAGGAACCCGTGCCAGACCGACTGCTCGAGCTACTCAAACAGCTAGATTCCTCCGAAACAGCAGACGGCAGTAAGAGCTCCGGCCTACGATCATCAGACGATCAAGAGAGGCCGTAGAATGTCGATACGCGAGCAACTTGTTGCCGAACTGTCTCCGCTCCGCGCTTTTGCTATCTCGCTCTGTGGAGACACGCACCGCGCCGACGATCTTGTCCAGGAAGCGTTGATGAAGGCTCTCGCCAACCTCGACAAGTTCCAGGAAGGCACCAACCTGCGTGCCTGGCTTTTCACCATCCTTCGCAACGCCTATTTTTCCGAATTCCGGAAAAGGCGACACGAAGTCGAGGACGTCGAGGGCACGTTCGCCGCAAACCTGGCGAGTGTCCCGGAGCAGCCCGGCCAACTTGCCATGCGGGACCTGCACCGCGCCCTCCTTCGTCTGCCGGACGAACAACGTGAAGCTGTACTTCTGGTCGGCGCTGCAGGTTTTGCCTATGAGGAAGCGGCAGAGATAGCGGGTGTCGCAACCGGGACAGTAAAGAGCCGGGTAAACAGGGCTCGACTGCGGTTGGCGGAACTTCTGCAGGTCGACTCTTCCGAGCGACAAGACCGCAGTGCCGATTCCTCAGCGCTGCGGTCGCTCGGGGCCGTGCAGGTAGATCCCGCGGCTTAGGACGGTCCCGTTCTCTAGGGTACCCGTACGACCGCATGATTCTGCGGCTGTGCCAAAGACGCGTGATCGCCGGCCGGAATTACCGCCACGGCGACGCCTATACCAAGCCCCACAACAACCGACCGCAAGTCGGCTTGTAGACAGATACTGCTGTCTCCCCCAGTCCATCGACATCAATTCGTCTTGAGCTTCGGAACCCAGAGTACGTGAGACAAGTTGTGTTCTCGAGTAAGGGGAATGGAATTCAGCGGAAAGCAAACAAAGTGACGGCTTTAGTTATGTCCAATCCGTATCGCATAGGATCGATGGTCAGATGGAAAGATGCCGCCGGTACAGTGCGGCGCGGAATCGTTCGAGAAGTCTATCGGCATCGCGTCAGTCGCGATGGCCCCTGTGGACCACTCGAGAGATCGGCAAACTCGGGAAATCCAGCTTACCTTGTCGAGCGGTTCGATGGCGAACCGCTCCTGAAGTCGCACAGCGAACTGATGGGAGCGTCGATCGGAAGTCACGGTGATTGAGCTACTACACGGCTAGATTCTTGCTTGGGATTTCGAAGCGGGCCTCCAAACCTTCCGGTGCAAAGGACAGCGTGATATCTGCAGACAAAACCGTTGCTACGTTATCCTCGATCACCGTGCGTCCGAACCCGCGAGTCAGAGGCTCACTCACCAATGGTCCGCCGAGCTCTCGCCAGCATAGCTGCAGGTAACTCTCGCCATCACGCTGGGTCAGGCACCATACCACCTCGAGCGTTCCTCGCTCGTTCGACAAAGCACCGTACTTGATGGCGTTAGTTGTCAGCTCGTGAAAGGCGAGCGCTAATGTTTGGGTCGCTTGCGCCGAAAGAGATACCGGCGGTCCCTCGACACGAACCCGGCCCCCCTCCCGAGGGAGGTAAGGATTGAGTTGCCCCTCGATCAGGCCATTGAGCGTGGTCGACTCCCAATCAACGGCGACGAGGAGGTCTTGGGCCAGGGCGATGGACCGAAGCCGGTCGGCGAAACCTCGAACAAAGACATCGAGATCCGGCGCGGTCTGAGCTGTCTGCCGCGCCACAGCCTGAATAACAGCCAGAAGGTTTTTCGAACGATGGGAGAGTTCGCGCATGACAACACGCATCTGCTCTTCGTGTCGCTTAAGTGTCGTGATGTCCGTTAGAGCGCCTGTCACGCCGACAATCTGCCCATCGCCTCCCCGTGTTGGCTCGACGTTCAGCTGGAACCACCGTGACTGCTCCGCGTCGTTCACTGCGATCTCGTCCATCGCGCCACCACCGCTTTCCATTACTTGGCGCTTCAAGGAAATACTGCGTAATCCGGCTGTGTCTGCCTGCCGCTCCGTCTCCAGATCGCCTACCCGTAGTCCTAAAGTGTCGTTGGGTGCACTCACCCACAGATATCGCAGATCCTGGTCTTGACTGAAGACGAAAACACCCGTTGCCCGCAACGCCACAGACAAGCGCTGGATGGTTTCGGACAATCTGCCGGTCAGATCTCGACGCATGGTTTCAAGCCGCTTGGCCCGGGTGATATCGACGGCGGTCGAGACAATGCTCACCACCTCTTCCGAATCATTCTTCAGCGGAGTGGTGGTCACTTGGAACCACGAGGTACTGTCGCCCTCAGGGACTTCGACCTCGAAGGTCTCCGGTTCCCCCGTCGCGAAGACCCGGTACTTGACCTCGATGATTCGGTCGCGCCCCTGCTTCGGCAGAACATCGAAATCGGTAAGACCCACGAGTTCCTCGACTGAATAGCCTAACCTCGGATTGTGAACCCAGAGATAGCGGAGATCTCGGTCCTGGCAGAACAAAGTGATCTGCGCATTCTCGGTGGCGATCTCGAAAAAGGCTTGTCGCGAGGTGAGCTGTGCACTCTTGGCGTCATCAAATGACAGGCTGTCTGAAACCTCGCGAAATGCTTGCTCCGCATCCTTGTCTTGTGGCGTTCTTCCCTCCACCAATGCCAGCGGTGCAGTCGGCGCAAGGTTCGCCGGCTTTCTAGTTGCGCCAAAGGCACGCCTGGCCAGTATCCAGGCTGCGCAGATCGAAACGAGAGCTGCTGCCGTCTTGAGTGCACCGAAGGAAAGGTGCCAAGGCTGCCAGAGCGTAATGACGCTCGCCATGTGAACCAGTCCCAGCATCAGCGCGCACGCGGCTGTGACGACGAGAAGACCAATGTCCCCGATGGTGCGACGGCCATTCCAAAAGGCAAGGCGCAAGACGCTAAGGCCGGCGCAGACACAGGCAATCGCAATTGCCGTATCCGCGACGGTATGCAGCCATATGTAATCGACGCGCCACGACATCGCGGCACCAACGGGCATAAGACCATCGATTGCGCTTGGCGTTTCGAATGGCGACGCCATAGTGCTCCTTGAACGCGAACGGCCTCCGTTGACGGAGACGCAGAGGTTTGGAGGTCAGGAACGTCAGAGACGGGAGCGCAGCGGTGACTAGGACGCAGTCATCGCCCGCTTGATCGCCGTCTCGAGCGAATCGCGATCTCTCGGGAAACGATCAATCGCGACCTTTCGCGCTTCGGCCGGCTTGCAGTCGTGCTGCGCGGAAACGTAATTCGAAGAACTGTCAAGAACGAGCACGGGCACCTGAGCCATACCCAACTGTTGAAGAACGCCGTCCGCAGTGCCCCAGCTTTCGTTCATCAGGACGATCGCCAAATCGATACTGCCGCCCACCAGAGCAGCCTCTACGTTGGCCAGGCTTCGGGCGCTGTAAACCGTCTTTGTTCCGCACTCCTGCAGCCAACCGTCGAGTTGAAACGCGGCGCAATCATCGTCATGCAGCAAAACGACGGCTTTCATATCGGAGGTTGTGCGCATACGCAGGTGTGCCTTTGGCTAGCTTTTGGGTCGATTTCGCAGCCAGCAAGCCAGCATTGCAGGGCCAGTAGCGAATTCGCGGTAGACGGACGCTAGTGCCTGCTAGAGGGTCTGTCTTTGTCAAATGACAAACGTCCGTAGGAATCTGACGAATAAGTATCGGAGGGTCGAAACGTGCCGCCTCGCCAGATCAAGTGCAGGGAATGCCCTCATCACAAGCGCTCCTGCTTTCGTGAGATGGAGGAAAGCGAGCTGTCTTTCATCGAGAGCTTCAAGCAGGGCGAGTTGGCGGTCGAGCCGGGCGCACCGATCGTTCTGGAGGAAGCGAACAGTCCCCACCTCTTTACGGTCTTGAAGGGTTGGGCCTTTCGCTACAAGACGCTGCCGGACGGGCGACGTCAGATTCTGAACTATGCGCTGCCGGGCGGCCTGATCGGTCTGCAAGCATCCGTTTTCAATGAAATGAGTCACGGTGTTGAAGCTCTGACACCCATGCTGCTGTGCGTCTTCTCACGCGACCAGATCTGGACCCTTTACGAGGGCTTCCCCTCGCTGGCGTTCGATGTCACCTGGCTGGCCGCGCGCGAGGAACGCCTGCTCGACGAACATCTTCTGTCAGTGGGTCAGCGGACGGCGAAAGAGCGGCTTGCCCACGTCCTCTGGCATCTTTTCCACCGAGCGGAGGAACTGGGACTGACCGAAGGTAACAAACTCGACTTTCCGCTCACCCAACAGCATTTGGCCGACACACTCGGGCTCTCGCTGGTTCACACCAACAAAACACTGCGACGACTGCGCGACGAGCAATGCCTGTCATGGGAAGGCCGACTGCTGCAGATCCACGACGCTGAGGGTCTTCGCCGAATCGCCCAAGCAAACGAGCTTTCGACCCAACGACGCCCGTTTCTGTAGAGGGCACTGCACGGTCCGAGCTTTCAGAAAAAGAGAAAGGCTCGCGCCGAACCGCGAGCCTTTCCCGATAAGAACATCAAGGCGTATGTTAGTTAGAGGAGCCTGCCTCGACATTCCGATAGAAGGCGTCGTTCTGCTGCAGCCACTCCTGATCAGCGGACCACTCGAAGTCGCCACGGACGAAACGGGGGGCTCCCTCAAGCTTTTCTTCGGTCATCGGCAGGAAAAAGACTTCACCGTCCTGAGATGCCTTAAGGACGTCGAAGGGCACAGCCGACTCTTCTTCACCGATGCCGAGAAAACCACCGTAGGCCACGATTGCGTAGGCCGACTCTCCGGTCGGTGAGATGACGACATCGCTGATTTCGCCGATCACTTCGTTGTTCTGGCCGCGGACGTCAGCGCCAAGCATCTGGTCGACACGCAACTGTGACTCCGTCTGTGCAAGCTCCTGGGCCTCATCGAAGGTGTAGGCAGCAGGTTCTACTGCCTCGGCCTGCAGCATATCACGCTGCAGCTCTTCGGGATTTTCCACCATGGTATTGATGGTTTCAGCCAGGTTCTGGCAGGCATCGATCTTGCCGTAGGCTGCGAGGGTATGAGCGGCGTCGCGCAGCTCGCGGATGTCGCGCAACAGATCCACAGTGTAAGAGGCCCGCAGATCGGGATTCTCCATCACCTGTTGCTCGTACTCGGCATTCGTGACGCGACATTCTTCTGCCGCAGCGGTTCCAGCGGCCCCGCTCATCAGCGCAATAACCGCAGCCGAAGCCAGATACTTCTTCATTGCTTCACTCCTTACCTTATGATCATGATTTAGAAACGATAAAGCCCATCGAAGACGACCAGCGCCTGGGCTGGCTGGTTCAAACGCGGTGCATCTAGCGTTTAGCGAGCCAGGCATCGATCTGACGATCGGCCTCTTCCTTCTCCACGCCATAGCGCTCCTGAATTTTGCCGGCCAGCTTGTCGCGATTTCCCTCCGCTACGGTGAGGTCATCATCGGTTAGCTTGCCCCACTCCGTCTTTACGCTGCCGGAAAGCTGTTTCCATTGACCTTCGACCTGATCCCAATTCATTTCTGCCTCCTACAGAGTTAGAAAGTGAGAACCTGGAAGATGTCCTGTGAGTGGGCGTAACCCACCTTGGATTTCTGTCACCAACTTCCACAGGCTTCACTTATCAAATGTCTCAAACTTAAACTGGTTCCAAAACATAGTGAGATTATATCAATTCTAAACCTCGGTGAATGGCAATATGAGACATATATGTCTCATATTGCCTACCCAACCTTATCTTCAAACCAGACCTATCGGCATCTCGCACTTATGATGCATTCGCCTCGCCAGAGATGGCTCGCTGAAAGAGAAGCAGATAAACATAAAGACGCCTCGACGCCCAAAATGAAACTCCAAGAACCTCAAACCCAAACCGGATATCGAAGCTGCTTGTTATCTAAATGGGAAACTGACGCGGCACGCGCGATCAAACATGTCGGCCACCCCTGCAGACAAACACATATACGCCGTGCTGCTCGGTTCCAGCGTGAAGCCCGCGCTTGCCGGTCCACCCTGAAGCGACGCAGCACCGAAATGTTCGCAGACTCTGCGTTGTGGCGAGACCGAAACGCCTTATCTGCGATCGGTCACGAACGAGGGTCTAATCCTGTCGCAAGGACTCCTCGGCATACTCGCGGGCTTGGCGCGCCAGGCGCTCGCTCTCGCGTAAACCCCGCTCCTTAAGATCGTCGCGGAGCGGTCCGATGTAGCGGTTCTCAGGCACCGTGCGCGGCAGGACTGTCCCCAGCACGAATCCACCGGCAAATGCCAGGACACCAAGCGCCAGAGGATAGTCGTCGAAAACTCCCTTCGCGCGTCGACCGGCTTTTGTGGCGCCTTGCCGAAGCTTCTGAGCCGAACGGTCCACCGTCCGTCGCGCGCCTTCCGTCTGATCGCGCGACCACTCCGCCGTCGCTTCCACTCGTTCTTTCACGGCATCACGTGCAGCACCGGCCGCCTCGCGCCCCCTCTCGCCGAGAGAGCTTTGCTCCGCCGCCACCTTGTCACTGGCAGTTTTCTCGCCTGCGGTCTGCGACGCCATAGGAGTTGCCCTCCGTTTTGCTCTGCCTTTTCCCGACGCGCCAGCGGTCCCGGCTGCCTTCTTCTTCACTTCGGTCATGCCGTTCTCCTCTTCTCAGCGTGTCAGCCCGATGTCCGGGCTGCAGGTTCAATGCTCATCGGCTCCTGATGCAGCTTACTGTCGGCCGCCGGCTCGTACGCGGCTAGCGCTTGCCGTTCAAGGGCGCGGCGCTCCTGCGTTTTCCGATTGACCTCGTAGGCAAACCAGCCGATGGCTGCCGCTGCCAGAGCCACAGGAACTGGGTTACTGCGCAGGGCTGCGAAGGCGTCGTCGATCAAGGGAGCGTAATCTGAGTCGCGCACCGCACCCAGCGCGTCGTCGATAACGCTGCTGGGTGTCAGGCGGCTCTGCAGACGGTCAATCGACTGCTCGAGCTTGGCGCGTGATCGGGCAACGCTCTCTTCCACTTCAGAGACATCGTCGCTCATTGGCCCACCTTTCGTGCCACGAGATCTGCATCGCGCTCGATGGAGGCAAGCGACTTTTCCGGAGTCATAGCGAGCTGCGATAGCTGTCGCTGCCCCATGAAAAGCAACACGGCCGCTACCACGCCGGCGGCAAGGGCGACCAGAACAGCGGCGAGAGCGGCGGAGCCCAGAACTGCCGTCAGCCAGGCTACGGCCGCGTCGGCCGTTACCATGAGCGCAACGATCGCGAAGGCGGCGCCCAAGGCAAGAACCACCATGGCCCGGATGGCCTGCGCCAAGATAGCCTTCGTCTCTACCCGAAACAGCTTAATCTCCGACTGCATCAAGTCGGAAACACTCCGCAGGACCTCTGCCGTGACGTCCGAAAGCGATCTCGGCTGATCGAGTCGATCGGCGCTGCTCATGTTACACCACCTGAGGTTTCTCGCCCCGAACCCCTCTGACTACCCTCCAGCCTGCCGTCCTCGTCGAACCGGCGTTCTTCGTTCGAGCTCTTGACGAAACGCGCCATCATGAACCCGAGGGCAGCCGCCGTGATCGCGACCGCCACGGGGTAGCGCCTCGTGAAGTCTTCGGCGTCCTGATAGATCGAACCGATGCTGCGGTCCTTGATGTCCTGAGCCAGGCCGTCCAGGTTGGTGGCGGCCTGATCCATAACCGCACCGATGTTGCGCCGCTCACCCATGGAGCGGCTGCTTTCCCGCAGGCCGGCGGCGACGTCCTCGAGCGCCTCTCCAACGCTGTCTTTCTGGCGCGTGACCAGAGAATAGCCGAAGTCACGGACCGTGTAGCCCAACCCCTTGGCCTCTTCGGCGACAGCGGACGCCGGGTCGCTCCCATCAGCAGCGGCCGCCTTGCTGTTCCCGGAGTTGGCGCGGCCTCCGCGTTGGGCTTTCCGCCCAGTCGGCGCGGCGGCTTGAGATGTTTCACTCTTGTTTTGCATGAGGAAGGACCATTCCGTTTTCGCTAGACGTCGGATCGATATCTCCCGAAGCAACGCAACGATCCGCCTAGAGTTCCGATTTTTCGATGCAAGCGATCGAGCACCGAGGTCGCCGGGCCGGACAGCCTGCCGAGCTAACGCGTATCGCGGTCCGCAGCCGACAGAAACTCGCCAAAGGGCTTCAGGCTCTCCACGTGATCGCAGAAAACCTTGACGATGATCAGGATGGGCACCGCGATCAGCATCCCGATGATCCCCCAAACGAAGCCCCAGATCAGAACCGACAAAAGGATCGCAACGGCATTCAGCTTGAGCTGACGTCCGAGAATGATCGGCGTCAAAAAGTGCCCCTCCAATGTCGTCAAGGCGAAGTAGGAGAGAGGGATCAGAGCCGCATATCCGATGCTGTCGAAGGTAATGAGAGCAGCGACCGATACGAAACTCAAGCCGACCAACGCGCCGAGATAAGGCATGAAGTTGAGCAAGCCCGCCAAGAGCCCCCAGAGGAAGGGATCGGGGAGCCCCAGGAGCGCCATGACCGCGCCGACAGCCAAGCCGAGGGTGAGGTTAATCGCCGCGATAGTGAGCAGGTAGCGCGAAACGGTTCGCTCAGTATCTATGAAGATCCGGAAAGCCCGTTTCTTGTCGCTCAGCCGTGGTAGCGACTTGATAAGCTTCTCATAGAAAGTGTCGCTGTGCGCCAGAATGAAGAGTGAGAGTGCAAGCGTTATCAGAATGGTGGCCGCGATGGAAACAACGTCGTCGGCGGTGCGGGACATGAAACCGCCTTGCCTGACGACCACCTCGGCAGCCGTGCTGTCTGGACTGTCGGCGATGGCCTGCACCTGCTCTTCGGCCTGACGTATCGCCTCCATCGGTTGGGTGAGGTCGCCAAGGCGCTGTTTGGCGATGAAGGCGATCCGTGGCGCGTCGTCGATCCACTGCTGCACGGGCTGCGACAGACCTGTCGCGACAACGAGAAGCCCCGATGCCAGAAGCAGGATCAGCAAAATCGAGATAAACCCTGCCGGCAGACCGCGCCGAGACAGCGTCCGCACGATCGGCTGGAGTGTCAGTGAGAGGATGATCGCAAGAAAAATCGGAAGGAATAGCGCCCGGGCCAGATAGAGAGCGCTGAACAGAGCCACTACGGCGATCACCATAATCGCAGCGCCGACCGACTTTGGCAGCTCGACAAGTGGGCGCGGTGACTGACCGACGTTCCCCTCGCTCTGCTCTTGCACCATAGCCTCTTTCTGAGCAAAGCCCTGCAGGAAAGGGGTTTGCTGCTAACCTGTTTCCGTTGATGAGAGAGTGTTCGTACAACTCCGAACCGACAGAGAGCCAGTTGTGAACCGACCGATCAAGAAAAGACCCGCGCGCGGGAACTTTATTCGCGTTGCGATGTTTTTAAGCCGATGTCCTCTGTGGCATCGCATTGAAGTGAATGCCCTCCTTCAGGAACCCCGTCCGCCAATGCGGACGGGGTTCCTGATTCAGACCTTCACAGTCGAGCCGTGTTAGAACCGGATCGCCATGGAGCGCTATTCCCGTCCTGGCCTGCTCATTCGACGCAACCTAAAGGCGGTCTGGTTTCGAGGCTTCAAACACCGTTACCGAGCTTAGTCGGCTTCCGGCCTCTCGAAGCGGAGCCCTCCGCCGGGCGCCGTCCTGCAGCCTCGGCCCGGCGTAAGGCAGCCGGCTCTCTCGCCCACTCTTCCGCCGCTGCGCGGGCACGCGCAGTGGGATTATCGTCTTCGACGAAGGCTTCGGTTGCCTCTCGGTAGCGGCGCGCGGCCTGGTAGTCGCCCTCGCCCTGCAGTTCGTCCTCGAACTCTGTCGCGCTGTCGCCGTCCGCATCGTGATCCCAGCGGTCCTGCAGGCTGGCCGCGGCGCGGGGCAATAGGTATCCAGCGGCAGCTCCCAGACCGAAGGCCGCGGCTCCGACCGTCCAGGGACGGTCCTGTGCGGAGCTGCCGACCGCGGCACCTCTCTCTCGCACGCGACGCCGCAGGCCGCTTCCGCCCAGCACCGCGACCGCCAGCAAGCCTAGGCCGAGCCCGGCCAGTGCCGTCGGGAAGGGGTTCTCCCGAGCAAAACCGACCGCACGGTTGGCGGCCTCGCCGCCGCGATCCCTGGCAGTGCGGCCAATGCGGCCGGCGGCTTCCGCTACCCGCTCACGCCGACTGCGCTCATCAACCACGTCATCACCATAGGTCATCTGCCTGGACTCCCTGTCTTTCACTTAGTCAAAATCCGATGCGAGGCGGCCATATCACAGAGTGTCATCGCGCCATGGGGCCAGCGAAGATACGGCGGCGTCCCCGCAACCGGTCCTCTTAAGGCCAACCGCCGGACAAGCGACCTTGACGTCTCGACGCGATCTGCATCGTTTCTGAACCGGCCCCGCTCCTCGGGCTAAACGGTCCTCGTTGCCGCAACGCCGCAGCATGGCATCCGGTTCCCACCGAAAAAGAAAGATCACGAAGCTGCTGACCGACTTGGAATTGCACTGTCTCGGAGCTTGACCTAGCCGTGACTCTCGACCCCGACTGGCAATCCAAGACCACGACACCCAAGAGCAGGCCGCGCAGTCAACACCAAGGCCATGACGACAACCTATTACGCGCTGCCGGTTGTCTCACCGGCTACAGCTCCGTCCCTCATCATCCAGCGTGCGATAAGGGCGTGCTGAACCGCGGTCTGCGCAGACAGGCGATAGTAGGCGATCAGCTCTCGAAGTGGCTCGGCCAATCGATGAAAGCCCGACATAAAGGCGACGACAACTCCGATCTCGGTGCGCCCCTCTACGACCATCCACCCACCGAGGACTAAGACCGACAGGGGTGCCAGACTGTTCATCAGATTCAGCACTGCCTTGCCCGAAAACTTCCAGAAGAAGAAACGCATGCGGTTTCCGTAGACGCGCAAAGTCTTTTGTCGAAACCCCGGGCTCTTCGATGTGTCACTCGTGGTGTCTGCCAGTTGCTCGCTGATCGAGCGCAGCAGATCAATCCGATCCTCGATCAAGGTATTGAGCTTACGCTGAATGATGGGCGCCAGGGCAACTTGCGGCGCAAGGAACGCCAAGCTTACAAAAGCGATCAGGGGTTCAACGATAGCCATGTAGCCCAGGATCGAGACCAGCAACCCAACGTGACGTGCGGGATCGGAGAGAGCTGGCCCGACGAAGCCGCCAACTGCCTCGATCTCCTTGTTGACGATGGTAATCGCGGTGCCTTTGTCCGTTGCCTGCGACTGCTTCGCACGATGGAGATCCGCTAGGTGGCGCCGGCAATAGAGGATGGCGCTCTCCGACATCCAGCTTTGGTAGAGGCGCAAGCCCAGCTTGATACCTCCGTTCGCCAGAACGACGCCCAGATAGCTGGCGGCCAGTATCCAGAGCAATTCCAAATCGTTGTCGGCGACGGCTTGATCGAGAATTCTACGCTGAAGTTCAAGAGGAACGACACTTAGGCCGGCGACAATCAAAGACAGCAGAACGGCGGTCGCTTGCCGCCAGCCGCTCATCCGCCAGACAAACTGATAGAGGCCGGAAACGGGCCGGTCATCGCCGGTCCGCTGAATCCGATTGGGACTGGCGACAGTCACCCTTGCCCCAGCTCCTCGCGGACTT
Organism: Algihabitans albus; assembly: GCF_003572205.1. Taxonomy (NCBI): domain Bacteria; kingdom Pseudomonadati; phylum Pseudomonadota; class Alphaproteobacteria; order Rhodospirillales; family Rhodovibrionaceae; genus Algihabitans; species Algihabitans albus. The sequence continues at coordinate 444,914 of NZ_QXNY01000005.1, read as the reverse complement.
GGCTATAGGCAATCAGCGTAAAAAGCACCGTACCGCCGACTACATTGCCAAGCAGCGCGGGTACCACGAAACCGAAGAAGGCCCGTGTCACCCCCATCGCTTCCGTCAGCACCAAGGCAGCTACCTCCACTGCGCCAGCAATCACATGTGCGAAGCCGGCAAGCGCGATGACATAGGTGACGACAAAAACGATCAAAAGTTCACCGCCTCTGCTGTTGGCCAGCAGCCAGACCAGAGCTGCGATTAGAAAGCCCGCTCCGATCCCTTGAACGACAGTTTTCAAGAAGCTGCCATCCGCCGCATGGCGACCGAGCTCCAGCACACCGTTCTTGATTTCCTCGGAGACGGCGGCCGTGTGGATGACGAATATGGCGAACAGGATCGCACCAACCATGTTCGCCGAAAACACAACCGTCCAGTTTCGCAGTAATGCCAGGAGGTTCTGACTTGTGGGGGCGTAGCAGATTGGCATCACTGGGGTGATGGTGTTCTCGGTGAAGAGTTGAAAGCGTGCCAGAACCACCAGAATGAACCCGACGGTGTATCCCATATTGGCGATCAAGGGAGTCCAGAGAGCCTCAGCCGGCAGATACTTCATGAACGCGGCTTCTGTAATGACCGAGAATCCGATCGCAAGACCGGCGGCCAACCCTGACCAGGCAAGAGAGATCGACGGCCGCGTCAGCTCCTCCTCCCCGGCACGCCGAACGACCTCGAAGGTCTCTTTGCCTGAAAGAGGCCTGCGGTCCTCGATCCTGTCGTGCTCCTGCTCCTCGAACTCAGGTCGGCTCATAGGTTGCGATCCTCCCCAAAATCAACGCGCTGCGAAGCGACAACCGCGGACCCGGATAAACTGTGACGAAACGCGGAACCTGAACCGCGATCCAGACAAGAAGCAAAACGAGTGTCGCACCCAGGAACTGCGAACCATGATCGATCGGATCGCGCCGGCGATCACGAAGCTGAGCAAGTACGATGTTGTCTATACTGTCCTGCACGTGAGAGTCTCATTCGCCACGCTGCACGTCATTCAAGGACGCCGCGACCGGTACGGCGAAGGCACAAAGCAGGGCGAACACTGCCAAGACTGCCGGCACGCCAGCCACGTCCGCAAGCAAGCCGAAACCGCCACCAAGCAGCAGCAAAACCCCGATTGCGGTGTTCGAAAGAGCCGTGTAGCGGGCGCGTAGGTCGTCGGACGCCATATCCGTCATATGCGTCTTGCGTCCGGACCGGACGCCCTCGTAGGCAATCTGCGCAGTGAAAATTGCGCAAACCGACCCGATGACTCCACCAAGATGTCCAAGGCTGTAGCCGGTGGTGGCACAGATCCCCAGGACGATGGCGCCGGTGACACCCGACAGCATGAGCGTTCGGCGGCTCGACCGATCCGAAAGCTGCCCCCAAAGATAGGCTGAAACGATCGATGCGGCGGCCGATGCCAGCACCAAGGGGCCAAGCTGACCCAACCTCTGTTCGTCTCCAGCCGCAGAAAGCATGACGATGAAGGGAGGAGCCAGTGCTGTAGCGGTCAGCAGCCCACGCGCCACGACCAGCCTTGCCAACTGTCCGTCGGTGAACAGTGGAGCGAACAGATCCTTGATCTCGTCCGAAACGGCGTTTCCACCTTGAGACGGCTCTCGCAAAAGGACGAAGAAGCCGGCAGCTCCAAGCCAGAGCGCGCCCGCAACACAGACGATCAGGCCGATTGATGGAACGGTCAGAGGCAGTACCTGAGAGGCCAAAGCTGCACCGAAGGCAAAGACCAGGAGCGCGCCAACGCTCGACGCCGCCCCCATCACACGACCGCGGTGTCCTTCTTCCACGGTGCGGGCCAAGGCGTCCTTGTAACTTAGGGAACAGGCAGAACGGGCGATCGATAGGGCTGCAAGGCAAACGAGCACGGTCACCCAGGCAGCTGTGCCTTCCAACAGTAGAGCAGCTGCGGCTATGCCGATCGCAGCAAGACCTTGCACGACAGATCCCGCTGTCCAATAGAGTTTGCGCAGGCGAGCGGCCCCGATGCGCGGAGCCAACGCGAGCTGTGGGAGTAGCGCACCCGCCTCACGGATCGGAACCAGAGCCCCGATGACAGCGCCCGGAGCCCACATGGCATTCAACAGCCATGACAGGACCAGTTTGGGATCGACAAAGCCGTCAGCGACTTTGCTGGCCGAAAGACTGACGACGTGTATCAACGCGTCTCGCGACACGGTCAACGACGCTGCCCGTTTACCTGATTCGATGTTTTCCATCGGGAAAACTTCCCCTTACCCGGCAACCTCCGGTCTCCGGACGCCAGTGAGACACCGCTAAGCTGCCTCCCTCTGCAGCCGGCACCACGCCGGTTGAATAACGGCGTGGGCTAATGACAAAAGCATTGGGAACCCGCCATCGGCTCGACGCTGGAGCGGTGCATTCTCCATAGCCCAGAACCAGTTTGGAGCGCTGACAAGGCGAGCAGGACAGCTTATCAACCCATTTGTTGTGGCATTTAATTCAATGCCACAACCGGTCAATCGGTTCCCTGCTTCGAAGCTCGATTACCTCTCACACCGGTTCTGCCACCGATTGGTCCAGGTCCGACTATTGGCACCGCTTATCCCAACAGTCTGAGTCGAGGGAGCATTGGGATTCCCATCCGATCGCCTCGAGCCATGGAACTCTTTGACCTGTGAGCCGTTGGGCGTGAAGGATCGGGTCGGCCCTTGCTGCCCGGAATCAGTAGTGTAAAGGAAGCACCCTATGCTTGGTTGGGCCTTGCTATTCTTGGTGGTTGCCATCATCGCAGCGGTCTTCGGATTTGGTGGCATCGCCAGTGCATCTGCTGGAATTGCGCAGATTCTCTTCTTCATTTTCCTTGTGCTGCTCGTGGTGTCCTTGGTGATGCATTTCGTCCGCGGCGCTCGACGGTAGCTACGGTTTCCCGAGCCACTACGTGCTGATGAAGCCTCTGTCCTCGACAGATGAATGAGAACCCGGAACGACAGCGGATCAAACCGTTACCAACATCACGGTGTGGCAAGTCCACCGGACAAGAACTTGCCACCTAGATCCGCGGCCGACGGTTGGCAGGGGCCGAGACCAGAGCAACCAGAGTCAGTCGGGAGCATTTCTGGGCCCCTATCAGCTGGGGAGTCCGGAATGGAGAGACGGAACACCTCAGTGCCTGTAGTCGCCCTGCAAACCGTTGGGACTCAGCACCCCCTATGGCATCTTCGACCTTCACGACATGCGATAGTTGTCCGCTTCGCCGCAACAAGGCGTTCCGGCAATTCTCTGCGGACGAGCTTAGCTTCATGTCGCAGTTCAAAGCAGGTGAGCTCACAGTCGATCCCGGTGCGACCATTCTGCTGGAGGACGATACCAGCCCGTACTTCTTTACGCTGCTGGACGGATGGGTGTTCTGGCACAAACACCGCCGCCGCCAGACTCGGCTGATACTTGGCTTCGGATTTCCAGGCGATCTTTTGGGGACTCAAGCCGTGCTGTCGCCAGGGATGCGTTGCAGCGTTACCGCGCTGACCGCGGCGACTCTCTGCGTGTTCGACCGCGACGGACTGGAGGCAGTGTTTCGCCAACAGCCTCCGCTCGCACTCGCCTTGACCCGAAAACTGACCGAATCGGTGGCCGCGGAGCAGGAGATGCTCGCCAGCCTCAGGCGTCGCTCGGTTCTAGAGGGGGCTGCTTTTCTTATCCTGACACTGCACGACACTGCAGATGAGGTTAGCCCGACGAGCAACGGCAATCTGAACATACCTCTGGACAGCTCGCTTTTGGCGGACACCCTAGGCGTAGCGCATCACCACGCGGAACGCGCTCTAGTGAAACTGCAGCAAAGCAGTCTTGTGGAACAATCGCCGGACGGTATCGTCATTCTTGATCGAAAACAGCTAGAAGAAACCTCCCGCTACGAGAGGCGCCCTGCTATAGTCCGCCCCCTTATCTAGCCGCAGATCCAGAGGCGCTTGTCCGCTGTAATGAAGTCGTCTCTGAGTGCCCCTGTCCTTACCGCCGCGCCGCTTCGAGCCGACGAAGGCACGGATGCGTTGATTTCTGCGAGCGAAGCCTATCCTCGACTCGAAGATGCGGTTCTTGCCGCAGAGCGCGAGGTCTTGCTCGGCTTTCGCGTACTCGACCCTGAAACGCGCCTGCGAAGTGCGACCTCTTCCGCACGGGGGCTTGCCACCTGGGCCGATCTGATCGCCGATGCCGTAGCACGTGGCCTTGTTGTACGGATTCTACTGACGGACTTCGAGCCCGTGGTTGCCAACGATCTTCATCAGAAAACCTGGAAGTCGGTGCAAGGCTTCCGTGCGCGATCACCGGAAGCCAGCGACGGTGCAGGATCGCTCCGCCTCATCGCGGCGCTGCACGAAGGCGAGTTCGGTCCGTTTGCCCGCAGGCTTTTCTGGCCACTCGTTCGGCTCCAGTTGCGCCGTCTTCTCAGGCGGGCTGCAAAGAAGGGACCCGATGTCGAACTGGTAGAGCGCTCGCCCGGACTGCGCGGCTTGCTGCACCAACGCGGCGATATGGTGGAGCGGCGCACAACTTCAACCCTGCGCCTCTATCCGGCTACCTATCACCAGAAACTCGCTGTGATCGATGCTAAGACTCTGATAATTGGTGGTCTCGACATCAACGAACGTCGATACGACGACCACGCTCACCAAAGGCCCGCAGACCAGACATGGCATGATGTCAGCTTGATATCGGCCGGTGCGATTGCCAGCGATGCACGCCAGCACTTCGTTGATTGCTGGAACCGCGAGGTTCCGCGTTTCAACGCCCGCCTCACGACGCTCGGTGCGCCGCGGCATGACTTACCTGAACTGGTAGAGGCCATGGCGGACGAGACCGCGGACGCTCAATCCGATCTCGATACTGCCGGCACACTCCAGCTTGTGCGCACTCTCTCGCGACGATCGCCATCCTTCTTCGCGTTCGGCCCTCGAACGATCGTGAAAGAAATAGAGCAGGCGCACCTGGCGCAGATCGCGCAGTGTCAGCGCCTTCTCTACATCGAGACTCAGTTCTTCCGGTCGTCGCACCTTGCCGAAGCTCTTGCCGCGGCGGGCCGGCAAAAACGCGACCTGCGCCTGATCCTGGTGGTGCCGGCAGCACCGGAGGACGTTGCGTTCGAAGGGAACGGCGGCATCGATGCCCGACACGGCGAATGGCTTCAAGTTCAAGCGATTGATTTGGTCGCCGAGGCTTTTGGGGACCGCTTCGCTGCCTACTCATTGGTCCGCGATGCCTCCGGCGAGGAAACCGGCGAACGCAACGCCGTGGACGGGCGTGAAATTGTCTACTTACACTCCAAGATCGCCATCAGCGACGCCAGCTCCGCCATCGTCAGCTCAGCGAATCTGAACGGCCGAAGTTTGCGTTGGGATACCGAATGCGGTGCGGTTTGGACCAATCCGACGGCGGTGGAGGCCTTTCAAGCACGGCTGTGGTCGGCGCATCTTCGCGACGGCTTCGACGGGCAGGCTGCTCCTGCGGGCGAAGCTGCGTTTCAAATGTGGAAAAAGGCCGCATCGGAGGGTCCGTCACCTCACACGCGGCAACCGCTGATCGCCCCCTACCCTCTGGAGCGAGCGCGAAGCTTCGCCAAGCGGGTTTTCTTCGTGCCCACCAATCTGCTGTAGAGACAGCTCTTTCAAACGAACGATCTGGCCGTATCGTATCGCCCAGCTCGGATTGTGAGCGGCCGCTTGGAACCAAACTCCTTCGAACGCGTTCGTTCTTGGTCACAAAACTGTACGAAACGGCAAGCGACAGTTTCGCACTTACCAGGTTCGACGAACGATAAGCTCGTCGAGACGCCAAGAGATCTGCGGGAGTCCGCTGACACTCGGAATACACTAGAAGCATCTTTTTAGTGTGTCGGCTTCTCGGGCGATCCCTTTGCAGATGTCGGGCATCGCAGCAATCACCGGAACAGGAAATGAAAATGAAGATCAAACATCTTTTCTATGCCGGCGCGACAGCACTTGCAATCGCAGTCGCTGCACCGTCGGTGCAAGCATCCAGCAATGAGACCACGATATCCGAAGAGACGCGAGAGGGCATCGCCAATTTCAGGCAGTATTCGGCCGAGCAGAGCGAGGAGGCGATCGAAGCCGGTGAGAACCTGCTCGACCAGATCGATAACCGACTGACCGAGCTGGATCTCCGTATCGAAGAAGCCGGGGATGAAGCTGCCACAGAGTGGCGCGAACAGAAGGCGGTGCTTGAGGCCCGTCGTGCCGACGTCGCAGCGAAGCTGGAGGAACTGCGAGAAGATTCAGGCGATACCTGGGATGACATCCGCGATGCCTTCGCGGATGCCTATTCGGACCTCTCCGACGCCATCTCAGAAGCCTGGAACGACCTAACGTCTTAGAAAAGAGATCAGCTAGCGAATCTGCGCCAGCCTGAGGATTGGCACTCTTGGAGCGCCTGGAAAGGCATCGTAGCGGCGATACGGCCGGTGCTATGCTCGACCAGGCGCTCCATTCATTTCGTAAGACGATAGAATGAAACTCTTCGCGTGCCAGAACTGCGGCCAGACTCTCTACTTCGAGAACACCCACTGTGAGCAGTGCGGTTATCGGCTCGGTTATCTGTCGAACAAGACGCTGCTAAGTGCCCTGGAACAAGAGACGGAGGGTCGCTGGCGGAGTCTGGCAGACCCTGGAGACGCGGTCCGATTTTGTATCAACGCCGACTTCGGTGCTTGCAACTGGCTGGTGCCTGCGGGAAGTGAAGACTCCTTCTGCGGCGCCTGCAAACTCAACCGGACGACCCCCAATCTCGATGTTTCCGAGAACCTGCTGCTTTGGCAACGCCTGGAAACCGCCAAGCATCGCCTCGTCTATGCGCTGTTGCGCCTGAAACTTCCCTTGATCAGCAAACTGGACGATTCAGCGCGCGGACTCGCCTTCGACTTCGTTGCCGGCTCGGGCACGACGTTCCGAGAAGGGCCTCAGGCTATTACAGGCCATGCCCAGGGGTTGATCACCATCAATATCGGCGAAGCGGACCCGGTCGAGCGCGAGCGCTCGCGCGCCGCCATGACGGAACCCTATCGGACGCTGCTCGGCCATTTTCGCCACGAAGTCGGCCATCACTACTGGGAACGACTGGTTCAAGATACGCCCGAACTCAGGAGCTTCCGAAGTCTTTTCGGCGACGAGCGCCAGGATTACGGCGCAGCGCTCGACGGCCACTATGACACAGGCCCACCCGAGGATTGGCAGTCAAGCTTCATAAGCGGCTATGCGAGCGCCCATCCCTGGGAAGATTTCGCAGAGACCTGGTCACACTACCTTCACATTCTCGATACATTGGAGACGGCGGAAGCCTTCGGTCTGAGCCTTGCCATACCGCAGCGGAAGCAGACTCCTCAGAGACTACAGATCGACTTCGATCCCTACGATCAAGTCATCTTCCCCGATCTCATCGAAGCTTGGCTGCCGCTCACTTTTGCGGTCAACAGTCTGAATCAGAGTATGGGTCAGCCAGATCTCTACCCTTTCGTTCTAGCCCCAAAGGTTCTGGAAAAACTGCAATTCGTTCATGATCTCATCCGCAGCCATAGTCTGGCTTCCTAGACAGGAACGCGCAGCTCCGCGGTGACCGGAACGCCAGTTCCAAGAGCTCTGCAAGTCGCTAAGCCAACCCTCCGGATCGTTGACTCCGGTACTGGTCCCGAGAGATGCAAGCCTTCCCTCGCCGTGACAACAAGCATACGAGCTTTCGGCTCAAACCGACTCCCTGTTTCTTCAGGATCCTGCTGTCGCAAAGCGCTCCTTCGTCGCCTCAGTCAGAGGTCTCCTGGTATCCTCATGCGCCAAATCGAGGACTCTTTGCAGGCTCGCCACGGCGTGAGCCCGAACATTGGGATCGCTTTCGATATAAGGGAATGGCCGTCCATAGGCTGCGTCCAGAAACTCCTCGAAGGTCAGATCGGATATCGACAAACGTGCTCCGTAGCGATTTCGTTCCGTGGCCGGAACGTGACGCAACCAATGCACAGTTCCGGCTTCCAGCCAGTTAAGACATGCAATTGCCGTGAAGGGATCGTTGACGCCAGGCGACAATGCGCGCGCGATGATCTCACCCAGTTGGTCAATGATGAACTCCACATTCTGAAAGGGTGTTCGCGCTTGTCCTATAGCGATAGACGCCTGGAGGGTCCGCAGGTCCGCATCGGCGAGAGGTTTGGGAGCCCACGCCACCATCACCTCCGTCCCGGCGACAACAAAGGTGCCTGCGCGCACGGTGACACGAACGCGGAGGTCGTGCTGCCTCGACAGTTCATCGAGCTGCTTTACGTCCAGTGCCTGTACATAGCCCGTCTGATCGCTCGTAACGACGCAAGCCGCTTGGTGATCTGTTTGGTCGGACCAATTGGATTCGTCGGCAGACGTCTCTGCGTCGATGCCTGAAACACCCCCCGCCCTGTCGTCGATGCCTTTTTGAAGCTGTCGCCCGAGTTTCGAGACTATGTTTTCAATGTTTATCGTCTCGGGAATATGGTGAATGAAGTATATCAAAGCACAAAGACAAACCAGGGCAAGACCAGTCGCCGTCATGAGAGAGACGTGCGGCACGAAGACTTCTAGATAATCGCCCTCGCCGAGATTTTCGTTGCTGCTGCGAACAGAGCGAAGAATCAAGAGGGTGTAGAAGAACGTGCTGATGAAGATCCCTAGACTAAGCTGATTTCCACGGTCCCGCATGAAGTTCCCGATGAGGCGGGGACCATAGGTGCCGCTGGCGAAGGAGACTGCGACCATGGTCATGGAGAATACGACGCCTGCCACACCGATCGTGGAGCCGGCAATCGTCGAGAGGACGGCTTGGCTGCCGTCGGGGCGCGTCCGAGCAAACCCAGTCAGCTCCAGGAACCAACCGCCGTCGACCGTCCGATCGAGCGTCTGCGTCACGAAACTGAGAACGGTGCCTGCGAAAAGCATGACCGAAGGAATGAACCAGTAGCTGGCTCGTACATCCTGTGAAATCTTGATGAGCTTCGCCCCAAGTTTCATTGCAGATCAACTTCCCTTCATAGGTAACGGTAGGACACCAAACAGGCGTCGCTATCGGTCGACGGTCGTACAACAGTGCAGCCCCACTGAGGACCCACCCCCTCGTGAGACCGACCTCTCACCCGCCCGGATCGCCGACAGAGCCGCCGCGAACGGCCGTTCCCTGGTGCGATGCATCGATGACTCGCTCGCGCGGCCACCATTCCGGATGAGTATCCCGGATCCAAGAGAGCATGCTTTCGCGAAGGCGAGCATGCATGTTCCAAGCCGCAGTCGGATCGCTCGCGGCAGCATAGAAGCGAACGTGCATCCCGTTGTGATCGTGATCGATGACCAACGCCTTGGCATCTTCGTGCTCGATGACGTCTTCATCTGCACTCGCCAACTCGAGAAAGGTCTCGCGAAGCGCATCCACATCCGCCATATGGTCCACGACCAAAACGAAGGTGCGAGTCATCCGCGCATCCTCCATCGACCAGTTCTCGAAGGGATTCGAGACGAAGTACTTTACGGGGACGATAAGTCGGCGGTCGTCCCAGGTCCGCAACCTGATGAAGGTATAAAATATCGCCTCCACGTAAGCCCAGTCGCCTTCGTAGTAGACGCTGTCGCCGATACGTATCGGTTTTGCGATCGCGATCTGAAGGCTCGCGAGTATGTTGCCAAGTACGGTCTGACCGGCGATGCCCAAAAGCACCGTGACCAGACCCGCAGACGCCAAGAGCGACATACCCAAGGTTTCGAACAAGCGTAACTGCACCATGACGACGCCGACACCCAGGGTCACGGCGAGGAGAACGACAATGCGGCGGACCGCGTAGATCGACGTGTAGAAACTGCGATCTTCGGCACTCTGCTCATCGTCGATTTCGCCGACGTAGCGCTGCGTGACCACGTCGAGGAGTGTGTCGATCGCGCGCAGTATCGCGAGCGTGACGGCGATGACCATGCCAGCAAGCAACAGAGGAGAGAGGAAGGTCGTGATCAGTGCAGAAAAAGCGATAACATCCGTCGTCGCAAAATCCAGCGTTGCGGCTGCAACGAAGAGCCCCAAGGGCGTTCGCGCCGCCCACGCTGCGTTGCGTGCCATGTGCCACGGCGCGCGGTCGGCCAAGACGCTGACGATCCATCGAATAACAAATATGACTACAACGGCAAAGCCGATCAGGACCGGCAGCCCGACGAACTCCCACTTCCGGAGCGACAGATAGGACTTCTCCAGCCACGCGTCCGGCAGGCTGCTTTCAAACCAGCCGGGCCCATAGCGGAGGTACAGACGATCGATGTTACGCACGGTCTGCCGCGAGAAGACCCACACCGCGTCTGCGTTTTCGGGTTTCAGCCTGTTCAGGCGGATGTCGACCGGTCGGCCTGCCACATCGAGGATCCCGATGCTGACACTACGTCGTGGCATACCGGCCACAGGATCGCTATCGGTGACACTCTCGAGCATGGCATCGGGCCGATCCGGAAGATCCGTCCAATCGATCAGCACTCGACGTTCGATGACTTCTCCCAGTTTACGTGCCAGCAGAGGCGCCAGCAGCCTCTGTTGATCCGTTTCGAGACTAGAGACATCGAGGAAGTGCGCAGCCAACGTCGTGTCCGAAACGTCATGCGCGTCGAGGAAGCCTTCAAGCGCACCGCGCGGCGTGGACCGGTCCAGACTGTCGGGCACATCCGGCAAGTCGGGGTTCAGTCGACCGACCTCAAACCACTCCACTGTTTCCTGGGCGCACAGCGGTGACGTAGCTAGAAGAACTGCAAGCAATCCGCAGCTTATCGCCCGGAGAGCGGCACCGGCCGGCCAAGCAGCACACGAAGTAGCATACCACGCAGTCGTCAGGCGGGCCGGGCTGGCTGTGTGGATATCGGCGTTCATACCTGTCTACCTCTGGACTGCAGCGCTGTCGTTCGCAGATGCAGCCTAGAGCGCAGTCGCCCCGGGTGGAAGCGAGGCGGCTTCCAGTAGGGCCGATCGAATAAACCCGCCTTCCTTCAGACAGAACTGACCCGGAACTCAACCGTCCTCGAGAAGAGACTTAACGTTGTTCAAGTGCTCATGACAGGCTTCGTCGTCCCCCCTCTCGGCCGCTTCCCGGGCAGCGGTTAGATCCCGCTCAACAACCTCGGCTTCAGGAGGGCGACCAAACCAGTTTTCCGTCGGGCCGGCATCCTCGACAGGGACTTCGGTGAGACCTTCGTCCGTATCCACGGTGATAGTGGCCGGCTCCTCGTCACCGGCATTCTCAGCCTGAACGGCCGCCCAGCTTGCGGATACAGCACCTACTTCGTCCAGGCAGCTTTGCGAGGCGGCCGACGCCGGGCTCCAATATGTCAGACAGAACAGTGCACTTACCGCCGTGCACAGGCCCAAACGTCGCATGATCGACATCCTCTCTCCCGGGTTCGCTTATCAACGTTGCACAGCTCTCTTGGTTCCCGGAGGCCCGCCTGTGTGTCACCAGAAAGAGAGAGCAGGCGATCGGTACAGGCAAGCAAGGCCCCCGCCCCGCAAGGCCTTCAGGAACCAAATCATCGCTTAGTCAGTTAAACCAACATGCCCTCGAAGCAGGGTGACCCCTTTCCCGAAACATTCGGAGTGTATCGATGGATCTGATCCGTATTGTGATCGCGATCTTGCTTCCCCCCTTGGGCGTGTTCCTGCAGGTTGGCATTGGCAAGCATTTCTGGATCAACATTCTTCTGACCCTGTTGGGCTACATTCCCGGCATCGTCCACGCCGTCTGGGTCATTGCAAAGAAGTGAGACTCTAACGTGAGACTGCCGCGGGAGAAGGAACCGGATCAAACCGAAAGACTGGCGCGTCTGGCCGACTGGATGGACAGCCGGTTCCGCATTCCCGGGACGAACATTCGCTTCGGGCTGGATGCGATCGTGGGGCTTGTGCCCGGCATCGGAGACGGCGTATCTCTGATTCCTGCCGCCTACATAGTCGGACAGGCAGCTCGTCTAGGGATACCGAAGACAGTTCTTGTCCGGATGATCTTCAACATCGCGCTCGATAGCCTGCTCGGCAGCATTCCCCTGATCGGCGACCTGTTCGACGTTGGCTTCAAAGCCAACCGAAATAACATCGATCTGCTGCGCCGAAGCCTGGCTGACGCCAGCTACACGAACGCGACGGAAAAGGCTGAGAATCGCAGCCCGTCATGCGACAGTCTCTCTTGAAGCTCCAAGTCGATACACCATTGGTGTATTTCGACATAGATCTCTAGCAGCCTACTCTTCAGCGGAAAATTGGAGACTGGCGCCGGAGAGACCTAAGAAGGCGTGGAGATTGGCAAGCCTGCGATCGCTGGTTCCGTAGATTCCAGGAGAGTTACGGTCGTCTTTTGTCGAGATGGGGGCGAACGACAAAAAGCGGCCCTCGACGGGCCGCTTTTTTCGAGCGTTTTTGTTTTCCGGTGTTTTGGTTGCGGGGGCGCGCAACCGACGACATCAGCAAGGTCTTTTCCAATCTGCGGCATGAATATACAAAACGATCCAACAGCACCTCTTGGTCATCACTCGAGCAATGGTGTCGATCGCTATTGAACCGCCCCACGATCAGCGTTCAATCTCTATGTGGAGATCAAATATTGCATGGCAAGCAATTCTCCATTCGATCCAAGTTCGATTAAAGACTGAGGGTCCTAGCACCACCTCCAACGAACAGTGTGCGGCTTAGCCGCGCACGCAAATTCGCCGCCTGATCGTAGGCGCATCGAGAGGCTACGGAGGAGTGTGTGATGAAAAATCGCGTTTTTCGAAAGCTGGTGGAGTGGTATGCCGCGAGACGAGTTGCTAGGCCTCGAACGATTCTGGGTCTCTCGGTAGCCTTGGCCCTGTCGCTTGGAGCGGCATCGGCGTCCCATGCGGCACAACTCGAGGTTCTTGACCCAATCGTACTGCCTGCCGGCTTCCTCTATCCAAATGGCATTGCCCAGGCGCCGGATGGGGCCCTGCTCGTTGGGTCGGTGGTCAGTGGACAGATCGTCAAAATCAACGGCGGGAACATCGGACGCTTCGATGTAGACGATCCGTCTGTCTTTGCGAGCACGACCCTACGCTTCGGCCAGAATGCCCGCCGTTTGTGGGGCGCTTCCCCGGACTTTCTTGGGATCGAACAGCCCGACGGCAGAAGCCAGCGGCGCGCGCATCGCATCTTTGCTCGCGACGCTGACACGGGCACCGTCGATCTTGTGCTGATGATGCCGGACGCAGGCTTCGGCAACGACATGGCTCTCGGCGCAGACGGTTCTCTCTTTATAACCGACACGAGCGTGCCGCGCATCCTGACGCTTCCGGCCGGCGCCAACCGTCTATCTATTCTTGTCACAGACCAGCGCCTTTCGTCGGATGGCAAAGGAATTGATGGTGTCGGAGCGGCGGGGATCGCCGTTGCGTCCGACGGGAGCACCCTCCTCGTCGGGATCTATGGCTCGGGCGCCATCTTCGTCATCGAGAAACCGAAGGCCGACGGCACACAGATGCGCCGTCTCGAACTGCAGCGGCCGCTTGAGAATCCAGATGGCTTCGCCGTCGACCGGAACGGCGACCTATTGCTGGTCGAGGGCGGAGTGGCCAGTGGAAACGGCAAGTTGACCCGAATCGTCGATCCTCTGGCCGAAGGCCCGCGCCCAGTGGAAACACTGGCCGAGGACCTTGATATGCCGGTCAATCTGCTGATCGACGCGGCCGATCCCGCACTTATCTACGTGACCGAGTCAGGACTCGGCCACCGGTTCACAGAGCGCCGCCGCTCAGACGTCCCGCCGGAAACGTTCTATGTGCGGCGTTACCGTCTAGATTGATTTGGTTGGACAAACCCCATTCGAGAAGTTCGCAACCAGGAAATCGACGAATGTCCGGATCTTGCACGGTACATACTCCGAGGCTGCATAGACAACGTAGATTCCGGTGTCCGGGATCCGCCAATCATCCAGAACTGAGACGAGGCGTCCGTCGTTCAACCCGGCTCCGCTGATGAAATCCGCTAGCAGCGCGATCCCCTCTCCGGCAAGCGCCGCATCACAGAGCGCCAGCGCATCGTTGGAGCGCAGCACCGGTGTAATCGGGACGCGCGCCACTTCTTTGTCTCGCTGAAGAGTCCAAGTCTCGCCGCCGCGCAGGTGCGAGAAATGCAGGGTTTGGTGCGCCCGCAGATCTTGCGGAGCGTTCAACGCCGGGGCCGAGGCGAGATAGGCCGGCGCGGCCACCAGGCGCCTGAGGTTCGGCGCCAGAAGGCGCGCTATCAGTCCAGAGTCCTCAAGCTGGCCGATCCGTATCGCGACGTCAACGCGAGTTTCAATCACATCGACGATTTGGTCGGTGTAGGTCAAATCGACTCGGAGATCGGGGTTTTCCTGAAGGAAGCTCGGCAAGACGCCGGACAGATGCAGGCGACCAAAGCTTGCCGGCGCTGAGATCCTCAATAGTCCGGTCGGCCGCTCCCCAAGGGAACTGGTGCTGGCGTCGGCCTCCGCGATGGCGGAGAGGATTTCTTCGCTCTGTCGCCAGTAAAGCATTCCGGCATCGGTCAGCGCGACGCGCCGGGTGCTCCGCACGAACAGCGCGACACCAAGACGGTCCTCGAGGCGCTGGATACGCCGGCCAAGCGCCGAGGGTGTCAATTCCAGCTCTCGCGCCGCGGCGGCAAAGTTTAGCCGCCGGGCGCTCTCTACAAAGGCCCGCATCAGAGCTATGCGATCGTTGTCCATCTGGGTCAGCATCTTGGTAGACATGGGATAGAGATAGTTGCGCGGTGCGCAATTGAGCAGGGCTTCGCAGGACAATTATAGTTTGGCGCGCGCCCATCCATCTCTTCGATTGATCACGAAACACCGGGAAGGAAAATAGAGATGGGATTGTTGCGCGGGAAGGCCGGCGCCGTTATCGGCGCGAGCTCGGGCATCGGAGAGGCAGCTGCGAAGCTGTTCGTGGAGGACGGCGCCAAGGTGTCGGTGGTCGCTCGTCGAAAGGGCAAGCTAGACGACCTGGTTAGGGCCATCCGCGATCGGGGCGGCGAGGCGGTCGCCATCGCGGCCGATGTGACAGTGGCGGCGGATCACGCCCGCATTGTCGAAGAGACGGCGTCGGCTTTCGGCAGGTTCGACTTCGCGTTCAACAACGCTGGGACCATCGGCAATTTCGCACCAATGCTCGAACAGTCGGAAGGTGACTGGGACCGCACCATAGATACCAACCTCAAGGCGGTGTGGATGGCGGTGCAGGCCCAAGCCCAGCATATGGCGAGGAATGGCGGCGGCGCCATCGTTAACACGTCTTCTTGGCTAGCCGTAGGCGCACTGCCAGGCTCAACGGTCTATTCCGCCAGCAAGGCTGGAATGGACGGATTCCTGCGAGCAGCGGCTCTGGAGCTGGCGACACATGGGATCCGGATCAACAACATCAATCCGGGCGGCATCGACACAGAGATGACCCGAGACGCTTTCCAGCACGACGCTGAGGTGCTCAAGGCCTTCGCTGCGACTCATCCAATTGGACGTATGGGGACTCCCCGGGAAACAGCCCAGCTTGCCACCTTCCTACTGTCCGACCGAGCGTCGAACATTACAGGACAGGCGATGCTGGTCGATGGCGGCTATGCGATTGCCGGACAGCGCGGATGACCTACCAAAGCAAGAGATTGGCTGAGTCGAACTGCCCGCGCTGAAGCCGGGGTTCGACCGAAGACATCCGTCATGCGCCGCAGCGGTGCTTATAGTCCAAACGAAATCCTCTCCCACACCCGACAACGCCGATCGAAACGAGTACGTCGAATCCGCCGGGCGTAGATGCTGTGTTCCGGTAAATTCGAAGCGTGTGTCTCCTTCAGTGTTCGCCTCTCGCTGCTGGGCAAGTTGGGGAGCGGGCCAGTTTCCCGGCGCGACTTTTTTCGTCCGGCTGTCCAAAGCACTTCCGAGAGCGATAGGGACTGACGCCGAACCGCTCTGAAAACGCGCGTCGTAATTCGGCTTTCGAGAATCCAGCTCGAGGTCTGCCCCCGCCGGCGACCGTGAGACAGATTGGGGTGTTTAGCTAACCGTCTGCCGCTGGCGGATGACTGCTTTCCGATTGATAGGCCGGCATTCATGCTAAGGATTTTGGATGACCGTCTTGAGCGTCCCCCATTGAAGTGGTCCATCCTGAGGTATGGCTTTGAGGAGCCTGACGAGGAGGGCTGCGATGCCGAGAAAGAGGCGCAAAGCTGAAGAGATAGTGGCGAAGTTACGACAGGTGGATGTGCTGACAGCCCAGGATATGCCGGTGGCCGATGCGATCCGTCAGATCGGCGTGACGGAAGTCACCTACTATCGCTGGCGCAAGGAGCACGGCGGGCTGAAGAGCGATCAGATCCGTCGGATCAAGGATCTGGAGCAGGAGAACGCGCGACTGCGACGGGCGATCTCCGACCTGACGCTGGACAAGCTCATCCTGCAGGAGGCGGCACGGGGAGACTTCTGAGCCCTTCGCGTCGGCGGGCGTGCGTGGAGCACGTCCGCTGTGTTCTGGATCTGCCGGAGCGGCGCGTGTGCCGTGTGCTCGAGCAGCATCGCTCTACGCAGCGCAAAATCCCTCAAGGCCGAGAAGACGAGGCGCGACTGAGCGCGGACATCATCGAGCTGGCACGCCAGTACAGACGCTACGGCTATCGCCGGATCGCCGAATTGCTGCGCCAGGCCGGCTGGCTGATGAACGACAAGCGGGTCGAGCGGATGAGGGGCCCCGAATTCGCTGCCAAAGCGGTCCAGGAGTGGATCCATGGGGTGAGAGCCAGCACCGCATGTATCGCCCCGGGAAGGCCATGGGAGAATGGCTATATCGAGAGCTTCAACCCCCGAATGCGCGACGAACTCCTCGACGGCGAGATCTTCTACACGCTCCGCGAGGCCCGCACCGTGATCGAGAGCTGGCGTCGCCACTTTAACGGCGTGCGCCCGCACAGCTCAATCGGCTACCAGGCTCCGGCTCCCGAGACGACGGTGTTCCTGCCACCCGCCTGGCCGGCTCCGCTCGTAGGGGCGGCTCCGCCCGCCAGGCTACCGCCGGTGCAAAGACCAACCCTTCACTAACATTGCTACTGGACCACCTCGTGGAGGCCGCTCACCGACACGTGTGACGCGCCCTAACGGTTACCAACAAACAATTAGTTACAATGGCCGCAGTCTGGTCGATCGTGTGACTGACAGCCATGACAGAGAACTCAACTTCGAATACTTTAACGTAAGCCCGATATTATCGAAACTTGTTGATCCAGACGGAAACGAGACTCTCTATCGTTACGAATCCAACCCGCCTGTACCCAGAAGGATCGCGGTAGAGGGCACAAATACCGACACGATCAGCGGCGTTTCGGCCAGCGCAAAGAGGAAGGCTACGAGGAACATCCAGTCTCGGCGGGTTGAGACGAAGTCCAGGATGACGGTGATCATGGCGATGTATGCGGCGAGAGGGGATGCTATCCTGCTTTGGCGCAGGACTGAAAAGTGTGTCTCGCCCGGGCACAGATCGCGCGGACCTCTTTTCTATGGCGTTACTCGTAGCGTCGCTCGAACGCGATGATAGTGCCGTCGGCGCGGGTCAGACTGCGGGCGTAGATTTCGCGGGGAAGCACAAAGTCGTCGTCGACGAACCCGCTAACTGTCACGGTCTCGCCGACATCGGCGGGCACCCAGTTGGGGCCGACATATATGCGGATGCTGCCGGTTGCGTCGGCAAGACGGAACTCGTCCTCATCCGTGATCCGCTCGACCGTGCCCTGCACTGTCACCATGGTGCCGCGCTGCGTGTCAGCGATGGCGGTGATGCGGTCGGCAAGGGCGGGAGGTGCGACAAGCGTCGCAAGTAGGGCGGCGACAGGGGCGTATTTCATGGGTTTACTCCTTTCAATTTCGACTTGTTGGCTGTCGCCGGATCAATCAAGCGCCACGATCAGCAGCACGACAATGGCGACGGCACCGATGGCCAGCCAGGCTTTCGGCAGGCGCACCTCGATTTCGCCGGATAGCCAGGAGGCGGCTTTCTTCACATTCACTTTTTCAACGTCGGACATGGGGGTCTCCATCATTTGTCGAATCGACCATCGACCCGATGATCACGGTATCGCAGACCTGTCTGACGGCAGTCTGACGGGATCTCACGAGGCGGCAAGGTAGGTCAGCGTGATCTCGCAACCGCCTCCTTCGGGGCTGATGGCATCGACCGTTCCGCCCTGCGCCTTCTGTAACCGCTCCACGATGGCCAGGCCGAGACCTGCGCCGCCGGAGGGCGCATCTGGGCCGCGCCAGAACGGTTCAAAAACGCGGTGCGGCTCGCCTGAGGGCAGGCCCGGACCGTGATCCCGCACCCGTATGATGGGGCCGAGACCGACGCTGATCGTTACCGGAGAGACGACCGCATGTAGCACGGCGTTTTCCACCAGATTGGTCAGCGCAAGCTCCACGCCTTCGGCATTGGCACGAACCATGACAGGGGTATCGGGCACCGTCAGGATCAGCTCAATGCCGTTGGAATAGGCCAGCGGCGCACTTACGGTCGTCACGGCGCGGGCTACGTCCCGCAGGTCCAATGGCTCGGCTTCCGCCACGTCCAAAGTGTCGCTGCGTGCGGCAGCGAGCACCTGCTGCACGGTGCGCGACAGGGCGGTGAGGTCGGCGCGCAGCTTCTCAGTCGCCTCCCCCGGCGGCAGCGCATCGAGTCGTGCGACCAGCACCGCGACGGGGGTGCGAAGGGCATGGGCCGCCTCTGCCGCGCGGCGCTTTTCTGCTGTAAGCGACGCGGTCAGGCGGTCGAGCGCGCGCTCAACCGCCTCGATCAGATCGGCGGTCTCCCCCGAGGCGCGCATGGGCGGCGGATCGGGGACGGTCGCCCCCGGCTCTACGCCGCGTGCCCACGCGGCTGCCTCGGCCACAGGGGCCAGACCGCGCCGGATCAGCAGCGCGCTGGCGGTAATCAGGACCAGTGCCATGGGCAGAATCGGCAGCCAAACGTGCCGCCGCAATTCAGCGAAGAACGCACGGCGCATCAGATTGGCTGGATCGTCTGCCATGACGAACACCGCGCGCAACCCATCGCTGCGTCCGGCAAACTCATGCCCGCCCACCAGCAAGCGGCCCTGCGGTGTATTCATCCGGGTAATCCAGTCGTCGGCGTAGATTGCAACGGCGGCAGGCGGGATCAGTGCGCGATTCATCGTGTTCCCCACTGTGCCAGTGCGGTCTACCAGCGCGAATCCGTAGGCCGTCGGATGGTTGCGGTAGATGTCCCGCACGGGGGCATCGGCGGGTAGGTTCACATCCTCGATCGCCGCGCCCAACCGCTCCATTGCATCGGCCACGACCTGCGTCTCCAACTCGCGCGTGTCGGATCCGTAATAGAGTCCCACGAGTCCCACGTTAAGCACGACGACGGCGCTGGCGATCAGGATCAGACGGCGGGTCAGGATCTGTGCCAACGACCAGCGCGCGGGTGCCATTCGAAGGCTCATTCCGACATCTCGCGGGGCAGCATCCAGCCAATGCCACGCACGGTCACGATGGGCAGCGGGCAACCGGCGGCCTCAAGGCTGCGGCGCAAGCGTGAGACAGCGGCGTCAAGCGCGTTCGGACTGACCTGATCGTCTATCCCGTAAAGGGCTTCTTCCAGAACGGCGCGGGCAGACACGCGCCCGGCGTTGCGCATCAGATGTTCCAAAACGCTCACTTCACGGCGGCCGAGCGTCACCGGGTGGCCCCCAACGCTGACATTCCGCGTTGCCGTGTCCAGACTCAACGGACCCAGCGTAATTATGGTGCCCGACCTGTCGCCGGGGCGGCGCAGCACTGCGCGGCAACGGGCGACCAGTTCGGGCATCTCAACGGGTTTGATGACATAATCGTCGGCCCCGCCGTCCAACCCCGCCAGACGGTCGGCCAAGTGATCCCGCGCGGTCAGCACGATCACCGGCACGCGTCCCTCCTGCCGCAAATGTGGCAAGAGCGTCAGTCCGTCCCCGTCAGGCAGCCCCAGATCAAGCAGAACAAGCGCATAGTCCGCGACCGTCGCCAGATCCCGCGCGTCCGCAGAAGTCGCTGCATGGTCTACCGCAAAGCCTGCTCGTGCCAATGCATCGCAAACGGCTTCTGCCAAAGCAGGGTGGTCTTCCACGAGAAGGACACGCATTCAAGTTCGAATTCCTCCTTGCCTTTAAGATATTGCATCATGAGAACTTGCCATAACAGGTCAATGCAGTCACTGCGCGGCATCTCGGGAGCCACCAACCGCGCCCAGGCGTCTATTCCGCCGCGCAGGTTCCGGGCGTTGTCGCAGCCGTCCTCGCGGAGGAGAGCGGTCACCATGCCGCTGCGCACACCGTGATGACAGAGCACAACGAGCGGGTGCGCACGAGGCAGGCTGTCTATCTGTTCCGGCACAGACCCCATGGGAATCCACAGGCTGTCCGCGAGGGCGCAGATCGCCATTTCCTCGGGCTCGCGGAGGTCGAGCACCGTATGGGCGATCCTCGCGGCACGCATCTCCGCCAGAGCTTGAACGTCGATTTCGTGGGGTGTAATTTTCAGTCTCCTGTTCAGCGCGCCGCGCCCTTCAGGCTCCGAGCGGCTTTCCTATGCCTCTCTCGCGTCCCAAAACAGGCTGTCGGGAGGATCCGCCTCTCGCGGGCCAAGCTGCGGATCGTGGCGGAACAGGGTCGCGCAGTAGGGGCAGAGAATGCTGTCCGCCGCGCCCATCTCGAGATAGATGTGCGGGTGGTCCTGGGGCGCCGACGCGCCGGCGCACTTGAACTCTTTGACGCCGATGCGGATTTCGCCAACGCCGCGATCGTTCTTGAACTTGGCATAGTTGTCAGCCCCCATGGCGCCTCGCCAGCTCGTTCTCGATGATCGCGATCTCCGTGAGTTGGTGCTCCATCGAACGCTCCGTCAGCATGCCGCTGTCGATCAGCTCCTGGAGTTCTCCGCGCTTTGTCTCCAGCTCGACCGTCGTGAATCTGGCCCAAGCGTTGGACTCGTTCATCGGTGGGCCACCCCTTTGAGTCGAGGACGGCAGAGGAGCACGACTATCATCACAGATCCGCCACGAGATCGAGCAGGCTTGGGCGGTCTTTTGCCGCTCGCGGTTCGGGGAGCCGCAGGGGGTCCTCCTCGAGTGTGCCGTCAGGCTTTACGACGACCCGCCAGATCTTTGCCCGGTAAAAGAAGGTGAGACGGGTGCGCCCCACATCCTCGCCCACACCGGTTTCGGCAATGCTGGTCACCAGACCTTTCGTCATCTTGTCCTTGAGCCGCTCGGCAGAAAGGCCGAGTTTCGGCGCCAGCAGGCCAGCCTCGATCGTGATCTGACCCTCGCTCACGACGACTTGTTTCGAAGGAAGCTGGCTCATCGCTCCGTGCCGCCGACGCCGTAGGTTCTCGGTGACCCGGAGTGGCCAGACGCAAAGTTGATGCAGAGCTGGTCCAGCTCCTCGTTCATGAGGGGTTGATTCAAGAACCCGCATGCATGGGCAGACACTCCTTCCGGAAGGCAGCCGCCGTCTTGGAAATGCACGCAGTTTTCGCAGGTGCCGAAAAGAGGCTTCTCCGTCTCCACTGCAACCCGGCTCAGCAGGCGTCGGAGTGTATGGGAAAGCGTGCCACGAACGCCGGGGGGTAAGGCGTCCGTGGCACGGACCAAGGCTTCGATAGGATCGTTTGCGATTATGGCCCTGGTCTTGTCCGTTGGGTCCAGTCGCACACTGCGGCCATCGGTTTCGGACCGGGTTTGCTTGAGGAAACCCTGGGAGACCAGACCTTTGATCGCCTGCGAGGCCGTACCGCGCGTCGTGCCGTGAAACGCCGCGAAGGCCGACGGCGTGCGCGAAAAGCGATTGGCCCGCGTGAAATACCTCAAGATGGCCCACTGGCCCGTCGTGAGCCCCGCGACAAGGCCGTCGCCCGGGGCAATGCGCCCCAGATGCAGGATCAGTTCGGCGATGACGCGACCGTCCAATTCGACCTCCTGTTCCCGGTCCGCTAGACGCAACTGCATAGTAGCGTTTCGAAACTATGTTGACAAGTGAATAATTTCGAATCGATACTATCTGCGTTGGGTCTCAGACGCACTGGGACCCCGTCTGATGGAGGGACGCCGGGATGCAGATCAGCGGCAGCGCCTATATGAGCGTCGAGACCTTGGTGCGCTTGGCGGCGCAGGGCGCGGACAAGCCCTGCACAACGCAAGGTCTTGCAGAAAGCATCAATCGGTCCGTGTCCTACACGGAATCCCTTATGGCGCGATTGCGCGGCGCCGGGCTCGTTGTGTCACGGCATGGACGGGGCGGTGGCTATGTCCTTGCCAAGCCCGCCCAGCGGATCACTGTCGCGGAGATCTTTCGGGCCGTCGATGAACCCACGAACTTTGCGAGCCGTCCGGCGACTGCGCGCGGGCTGGCAGCCGCGCGGATCCCCGACCTCCAGGCAGCCGACCACCCTTGGGAGGCGCTCAAGAGCCGTGTCCTCTCGTTCCTGAATGACATCTCGCTTGCCGATCTCGCGCTGCGGCCGGCCGAGGCGATCGGAAAGGACGACAACGAGCGCGCTGACATGCGATGGGGCTAAGACATTCACTTCTCGCCCCTCCATACCCTACCGATAGAACCGGCGGCGGTTCGCAGGATCCACTCCCCGGATCCACGGACCGCCGCCCGATGTCGCCGATCAGAAATCGGTTTCCGTGACAAACCGCGTTTGCAGGAAGGCATCAAGACCCTCAATGCCGCCTTCGGAGCCGTAACCACTGTCGAGAACGCCGCCGAAAGGTGTCTCCGGACTCGATACCAGAAGCGAGTTGATCGCGAGCAGTCCGGAGGCGACGTCATTGGTCAGGGCAACCGACGTCTTACGGTTCGAGGTGAAGGCATAGGCGGACAACCCGAAGGGCAGTCGGTTCGCCTCCTCGACCGCATCGTTCAAGGTTGAGAAACGCGAGATCGGTGCCAGCGGGCCAAAGGGCTCGTCGTTCATAATCGCCGCCGTGGCTGGAACCTCGCCGAGAACGGTTGGAGCGTAGAAGCTGCCCTGGTTGCCGATCCGCGCGCCACCGGCCATCAGCGTTGCGCCCTGGTCGACCGCGTCCTGCACCAGACGGTCCATGACTTCAAGCCGGCGGGAGGCGACCAACGGCCCCATGGTGACGCCATCTTCCAGACCGTTGCCGACCTCGATCTTGGCGACCTCTTCGAGAAACACCTCGGTGAACGTGTCGTAGGCGCTGTCTTGCACCAGAAATCGCGTCGGCGAGATGCAAACCTGTCCGGCGTTGCGAAACTTGCCGCCCGCGGCAATGCGGGCCGCCTTGGAGATGTCAGCATCGTCGAACACCATCACTGGCGCGTGGCCGCCGAGTTCCATCGTACAGTGCTTGAGCGTAGCGGCAGCCAACTTTTGCAGATGCTTCCCGACAGCGACGCTGCCGGTAAACGACAGCTTGCGCGGGATCGGCGAGGCCAGAAGATGTTCCGACACCTCTGCCGGCACGCCGAAGACGATGTTCAGAACCCCGGCGGGCAGGCCCGCATCGGTCAGCGCGCGGCCGATCGCGACCGCCGTCGCGGGCGTTTCCTCACTCGGTTTGATGATCAGCGAACAGCCCGCGCCGAGTGCCCCGGCGACTTTGCGCATGACGTTCACCGCCGGAAAGTTCCAGGCGACGAAGGCGAGCGCGGGACCGACCGGCTCCTTGAACGCAATCTGCCTGACGCCCGGGATGCGCGCGGGAATCTGACGGCCGTAGGCTCGCTTGCCCTCTTCGGCGTACCAGCGGAGGATGTTGATTGCGAACTCCAGCTCCTGGCGAGCTTCGCCGACCGGCTTGCCCATTTCCATGGTCAGGTTGCGCGCAATCCTCTCAAAGCGCTCTTCGAGCAAGCGAGCGGCGGCTTCCATTACCTTCTGCCGCTCCGCCGGCGGCGTCCTGCGCCAGATCGCAAAGCCGGTTCCGCTCGCTGCCAGAGCCGCATCAAGATCCGCCGTGGAGGCATGAGGGACCTGTCCGATCACCTCCTCCGTTGCCGGGTTGAGAACCGGCTCCGATACGCCCTCGCTCCCGGCGCGCCATTCGCCATCGATCAGCAGCTGCAAGTTTTCGTAAGTCATGAGGTCTCCTGAGCATCAGTTGATGTGTCGTCCGGCGTCCGCGAGGATCAGCGGGGCCGCCTTCTGCGCCACCATCAGAGTGGCGGCGTTGATGTTGCCCGAAGGGATCAGGGGCATGACCGAG
Source organism: Algihabitans albus (assembly GCF_003572205.1). NCBI lineage: Bacteria > Pseudomonadati > Pseudomonadota > Alphaproteobacteria > Rhodospirillales > Rhodovibrionaceae > Algihabitans > Algihabitans albus. The sequence goes on along the minus strand of NZ_QXNY01000005.1, from coordinate 420,618 downwards.
GCATCGACCACACGTAGCCGTTCGACCCCATTGACCCGCAGGGCAGGGTCGGTCGGAGCATCCGCGTCCGAACCCATTCGGCAGGTGCCACAGGGATGAAACACGGTCCCCGCGCGTGCGCGGATCGCATCGAGGATTTGGGCGTCGTCGTGCGCCGAGCCGCCGGGAATGACTTCAGTCTCGAGCAAGTTGCGGAAGGGGGCAGCGGCATGGATCTCGCGCAGCATACGCACCCCCTCGATAAGGGTACGGCGATCGACTTCTTCCGACAGATAGTTCGGACGGATTTCGGGCGCCTCCGTGGCCTCGTCCGAGCGGATATCGACTCGGCCGCGAGACGCCGGATGACATTGCCATACGGTCGAGCTGAAGCCTGGAAAACGGTGCAAGGGCTCGCCTACCCGATCCGCCGAGAGCGGCATCACGATCATCTGCACATCGGGCCGTCCGGGGTCGGCCAGCGACGTGCAGGCCGCCCCGCCCACCTGACCTGCCCCGATGGTCAAGGGCCCGCGCCCGCGCAGCAGCCAGTCCAACCCCGCTCCCGCCAGCCATAGCGGATTGCGAGTCTGCCGGTTGAGAGAGCGGCGGTCGCGCATACGCAGGATCATTCGCATCTGGTAGTGATCCTGCAGATTGCCGCCCACTGCAGCGCGGTCTAGCCGTACCGGAACGCCGGCGCGACGCAAGGCCGCTTGAGGTCCTATTCCCGAAAGCTGCAGAAGCTGCGGCGACTGCACAGCGCCCGCGCTCAGGATCACCTCGGCCCGGGCGGCCGCACGGCGCACCTGCCCGTCCCGGGTCCATTCCACCCCGGTCGCACGGCCCTTCTTCAGGATGACCCGGCTCACGAAAGCGCCGGTTTCAACCGTCAGGTTCGGGCGGTTTAGCACGGGATGCAGGAAGGCTCGCGCCGCGCTCATACGAAATCGGCGATCGAGGGTCAGCTGATAGCCCCCGACCCCGCGCGTGCTGCCCGCATTGAAGTCGGGGTTGAAGGGATGCCCGCAGGCTTGGGCCGACTCGATCCAGGCGCGGCACATCGGATGATCGTGACGCAGACGGCTGACCCGCAGTTCGCCATGCGCGCCGCGCGCCTGGCTCTCTTCCGGACCATCGAAACACTCAATCTCGCGAAAGGCGGGAAGCACGTCGCGCGCCGACCAGCCGGTCGCTCCCATCCGTTCCCAATCGTCGAAGGTCGCCGGTTCGCCGCGTACGAACACGAGTCCGTTGATCGAACTGGACCCGCCCAGCACGCGTCCGCGCGGCCAAACCACGCGACGCCCGCCAGTCCCTTCCTCGGGTTCGGTCTCAAAAAGACGCGAAAACCTTGGATCCAAAACGGTGCGGAAATAGCCAACCGGCAACCGCAACCAGACATTGGAATCACGGCCGCCCGCTTCGAGAAGAAGCACCCGGCAATCGGGATCGACCGACAGCCGGTTGGCCAAGACACAGCCCGCCGACCCTGCGCCGACGATCACGTAGTCATATCCGGTCTCACTCATTCCGCCCTCCTTCGGCGCGCGCATCAGTCGCGGTAGCCGAACCATTCCGGCAATGTCAGGCTAAGCTCCGGAACTGCCACACAGATGAGCAGCGCGGCCAACAGCGCAGCCAGAAACGGCAAGCTCTCGCGCGTAACGCGCTCAGGCCGCGCGCCCGCGATCGCCGACGAGAGATAGATCAGATAGCCGACCGGCGGCGTGCAGAGCCCGATCATCAAGGTCAGTATGAGCACGAGCCCGAAATGAACCGGATCGACGCCGACCTCCATCGCCGCCGGCAGGAACACTGGCACCATGATGATCAAGGCCGCCAGCGGATCCATCAGCGTTCCGACGATCAGACCCGCCAGCGTGATTATCAACAGCACCACCAGTGGATTGGAGCTGATCGAAAACAGCGCCTCCGCCATCTGTTTGTTGATCTGCTGATCGGCGACGATCCAGGCAAAGAAACTCGATGCACCGAGGATCACCAGCACGGTCGCCGCCCCCCAGGCCGCCTTCAGCAGCGACTGACAGACCAGTCGCAGCGTCAGCTCGCGGTAAATCAGCCGCCCGACAAGCAACGCATAGAAGACCGCAACCGCTCCGGCCTCGGTCGCGGTGATGACTCCGCCCAGAATACCCCCGACTATGATCAGCGGCATTCCCAGTGCCGCGCTGGCGTGAGCAAAACTCAGAGCAATGGTGCGCAGGGGCGCAGGCGCCGTTCGCTCGTAAACCCGCCGACGGCTGATCAGATACACTGTCAGCATGAGACAGAGCGCAATCAGTAGGCCAGGGACGATACCTGCCACGAACAGCTCGCCGATGGACTGCTCGGCGAGGACGGCGAAGATGATGACTGGCACGCTGGGCGGGATGATCGGCCCGACGATCGACGAGGTTTGCGTGACCGCGGCCGCGAAGGCAGGCGGATAGCCGCGCTTGACCATCGACGGTATCATTACGGTGCCCACAGCCGCCGTATCCGCGATCGCCGAGCCGGAGATGCCGGAAAACAGCACGCTCGAGACGATGTTGACCTGCCCGAGACCACCGCGAATGTGGCCCACCAGATTCCCGGCGAGATCGACGATGCGCCGGGTGATACCGCCGCTGTTCATCAACTCGCCCGCGAGAAAGAAGAACAAGATCGCCAGCAACACCGAGCTGTCGATCCCGCCGACGAACACCTGCGTGACCACCTCGAGCGGAACGCCCGGGCGGGTGACAAGCACTGCCGCCGTCGCCGCCGCCAGAATGGCGAACACCAACGGAACGCCGATCAAGGCCAAGAACGCCAGTCCACCGATCAATATGGCAACGGTCATCGGGTGCGCTCCGCTACCGACAGGCGGTCAACGACGGGGAGCGGCCGGGTGACGGTCGGACCCGGCATCGACAGGCCCCGCTGGATCGATCATCTCTCCATTCCCGCCGTCGACTGCACGCGCAATAGAGGCCAGGGCCCAGAGCGCACTCCCGACAGCGACGGCCAGGAACAGAAGCCCTGGCGAGAGCGGTAGACCTGAATAGGTGTCGTTGCGCAAAAGGGTCCAGATCGACAGGCCGCCGTAGAACAGAAGCCCGAGACAGCCAAGAGAGACCGCCAACACAACCCAGTCGGCCGCCCGCCGCAGGGTGACCGGCAAGGCATCGGTCAGGATCGTGATGCGCATGTGCCCGACCTTGGCGGCAGCGAGCATGATCAGCCAGACATGCAGCAGACGAACCAGTTCGCTGCTCCAGATCAAGGACGAACCCAACACGTAGCGCGAGAACACCTGTGCCAGAGTGATAGAGACGATCACCACCAGCAAACTACCGACGGCGATGTCGAGGGCGCGTTCAAACCCCTGGATCACCCTGGCGAAAGGTGTTCTGGCCCGACTCATCGATCTTAGGCCCCGGCGCCGGCTCAGCGTGCGGCGTCGATACGGTCGAGAAGCTCCGAACCGAACTGTTCGACATAGGCCGCGCGCGTCGCCTCCATGACAACGGCACGGAACGCCTCTCGATCGGGGTTCTCGTTCACTTCGAGCCCGTCATCGCGCATCGCCTGGAGGCTCGCGGCTTCCCGTTCCGCGATCAGGTCGCGCTCCTTCTGTCCGGCCATCCGACCGACCTCCAGCAACAGGGCCTGATGTTCGTCGCTCAAGGCCGAAAAGCGGCCCTCGTTCATCACCAGGAAGGCTGCGGTATAGGCATGGCGAGTCAGACTCATATGCTTCTGAACTTCATGAAACCGCATGGCATGTATCAGCACGATGGGATTTTCCTGCCCATCGACGGCCCCCGTCTCGAGCGCGAGATAAACCTCGCTGAAGCTCATCGGCGTCGGGCTTGCGCCGAGGGCTTCAAAGGCCGCCACATGCGCTGGGTTCGGCGTGGTACGGATACTCAACCCCTGCAGATCCTCGGGTGAATGGATCGGGCCGCGGCTGTTGGTGATGTTACGGAAACCGATTTCCCAGTTACCGAGTACCTGCATGCCGTTGTTCCCGAACAGCGCATGCAGGTCCGCGCCGATGTCGCCATCGAGCACGCGATAGGCATGTTCGCGCGATACGAACAGATAAGGCAGATCGAGCGCATTCAGCTCCGGTGCCATGCCGGTGAAGAAGGTGTTTCCGATCACGGCCATGTCGATGGTGCCGAGACGGACGCCACGCACCTGGGTCGGATCGTCGCCAAGCTCGTGAGCGGGGTGCAACGACACTTTGATTTCCCCATTGCTGCGTGTCTCGACCTCTTCGGCGAAGATCTCGGCAGCGGCATGGGTCGTGCTGCCGGTCGATGCATAATGCGCCAGTCGTAAAGTGATCTCAGCCTGTGCAACGCTCGCAAACAACAGGGCGGACGCCGCCACACTGGCAATCATGGAAAGAGATTTAGCTTGTCGGATCGTCGGCACTGGTTCCTCCCGAAAGATCGTTTTTCTTTGAGCTGAGCTGCGAACAGCCGCCCAGATCTCGCAGACACCCGGCGGGTGCTCGACCTGGTTGTTCCCAGGCTCACTTCACAGTCTGCAAATATATACAAATGTGTACGATTGAATTCTATTGGTCAAGCACGATGGATTCCACGGCTATACGTATGCCTGTGCAGCCCTCAGAGACCTGAATCGTTCGCGCTCGTCATCAAAATCGGCACCTGTCGCGCAGCCATCGGCCGGAATCGGCTTGGTGGGCGCAACAGGTCGTCCGATACGCCGATTCCAGCGAGCCTTCCCGCCGCAGAGACCTTGTCCTGGGTGCGCCAGATCACGCGAACAAGGGTTCCGGCACAGGGCCGCTCATGCCTCAACGCGGCGGCAACACACTGCACTTCCTTATTTTTATACGATTGCACATCTATGAATACTGTTGCATACAGATAGCTTGATATCGCTTCAATCGTGTTCAATCATGCTGGTGCGCAACGGGTGACGGCGAAAAAGAACGGCAAGGTCCAGCAAGGCCACTACGATGTCGTGATTCTAGGCGGCGGGAATGCCGCGCTCTGCGCCGCGATTACCGCGGCGCGGCTCGGCAGCAGCGTGATCATTCTCGAGGCTGCGCCGAAGGACTGGCGCGGCGGCAATTCGCGGCACACCCGCAACCTTCGCCTGGCACACGACGAATCGAACGAGGTCCTGACGGCGCCCTACACGGTGGAGGAGTTCTACAGCGATCTCATGCGTGTGACCGACGGCGAGACAGACGAGGATCTGGCGCGCTTCACGTTGGAGCAGTCGAGCGAGCTGTGGGATTGGCTCCTGGAACAAGGCGTACGCTTTCAGCCGTCACTGGGGGGGACGCTGCAGTTGTCGCATACCAATGCGTTCTTCCTCGGCGGAGGAAAGGCGTTGATGAATGCCATGTATCGCACCGCTGAAGCGATGGGTGTGGAGGTTCGCTACGACACGGAAGTCGTCGATCTTGGCTTCGACGACGGCCACTTCACCCAGGCCACCGTCCGGCTGGCCGACGGATCGCAAGAGATCATCGCGGGTCAATCGTTAGTCGCAGCTGCCGGCGGGTTCGAAGCCAATATCGAATGGTTGCGAGAGTACTGGGGCGACGCTGCCGACAACTTCATCGTCCGCGGCACGCCTTACAATCGCGGCGGTGTCCTGCGTCTCATGCTCGACAACGGCATGATGGCGGTCGGCGACCCCAAACAATGTCACGCCGTGGCGCTGGATGCGCGCGCGCCAAAGTTCGACGGCGGCATCGTGACCCGGCTCGACTGCGTATCGCTCGGGATCGTGGTCAATGCCGATGGCGACCGGTTCTATGACGAAGGCGAAGATTTCTGGCCGAAACGCTATGCCATTTGGGGACGTCTCATCGCGCATCAACCCGATCAGATCGCCCACGTCATCATCGACGAAAAGGCCCAAGGCCTGTTCATGCCATCGGTCTTCAAGCCGGTGACGAGCGACACGATCGCAGGCATCGCGACCCAACTCGACCTCGATCCAGCCAAACTGGAAGACACGGTCGCAACCTACAATGCAGCCGTGGTGCCCGGCACCTTCGACACCCAACGTCTCGACGATTGTCGGACCGAGCAGCTCGACCCGCCGAAAACCCACTGGGCGCGCCGAATCGATACCCCGCCGTTCTACGGCTATTCACTGCGTCCCGGCATCACCTTCACCTACCTTGGCGTGCGCGTGAACCGCAACGCCCAAGTGCTGATGGCCGACGGCCGCCCGACATCCAACGTCTTTGCAGCCGGCGAGATCATGGCAGGCAATGTCTTGGGCAAGGGATACCTGGCCGGCATCGGAATGACCATCGGTGCCGTATTCGGACGCATCGCCGGCAGGGAGGCCGCACGTCGTGCTCGAAACTGAGACCACCAAGGAGGCCGAACGCCTGATGACCATCTGCAATGCCTGCCGGTATTGCGAAGGCATCTGCGCGGTGTTCCCGGCGATGGAAATACGCAGCAACTTCGCCACAGGCGACCTCAGCTATCTCGCCAATCTCTGCCACAACTGCGGCGCCTGCTTTCACGACTGCCAGTATGCGCCGCCGCACGAGTTCGGCGTCAATGTTCCCAAGACCTTCGCGAAACTGCGCCGCGAGAGCTACGAGGCCTATACCTGGCCGGCTTTTCTGGGGCCGCTGTTTCGCAGCAACGGCGTCGCGGTCTGTCTCCTGTCCGGGCTCGGGTTCGTACTCATTCTCGGGATCACACTGTTGATGAACGAGCCCGCAGCCCTGTTTCAGGCGCATACCGATGCCGGTTCGTTCTATGCCATCATGCCGCACAACGTGATGGCGACACTGTTCGGCAGCGTGTTCCTCTTCGCGATCTTCGCAATCATCATGGGGGTTCGGAATTTCTGGCGGGCCACCGGTGAGAACGAAACCCCTCTTGCGGATCCGCCGAGCCTGACGCAGGCGCTGCACGACACCTTCACCTTGAAGTATCTCGACGGCGGCGGCGGCGGTTGTTCAACGGGAACGGACCAGCCTTCACCCTGGCGAAAGCGGTTTCATCACGCGACCTTCTATGGCTTTCTCCTGTGCTTCGCCGCGACGACGACCGGCACGATCTATCACTATGTCTTCGACTGGGTGGCACCCTACGGCTACTTCTCGCTTCCGAACATCTTCGGCACAGTGGGGGGCATCGGCCTCCTGGTCGGACCGGCCGGTCTCTGGTGGATCAAGCGCAAGATGAACGAGGAGATGGCCGAACTGTCCAATCGCGGCATGGATATGGGCTTTCTCGCACTCCTGTTCCTCACGTCCCTGACCGGACTTCTGCTCATGATTCTGCGTGAAACACCAGCCATGGGTACACTGCTGATTATCCATCTTGGCGTGGTTATGGGTTTGTTTCTCGCCTTTCCCTACGGAAAGTTCGTCCACGGCATCTACAGGTTTGCTGCACTGATTCGCTATGCCATGGAGCGCCGCCGCGACCTTAAGCACGCGCCTGCCGAGTAGATTTCCGGGAACCGCCCGACGGAGACAGCGGTTAGACCACGGTCAGCACTAGTCGCGCTCGCGCATCAGCATGTTAAGCCGTTTGCGCTGGGCAGCACCGATATGCGCTTCCGCCGCCTTGTAGGCCGCGTCCTTATCGCCCGCTCGGATCGCGGCGACGATCTTTTCGTGCTCGGCAATCGCCTCGTCGCGCCGCCCTTGGAAACTCAGCGTCGTATTTCCAAGTAGGATCATAGCGTTATCGAGCGCGCGCAGGCTGTCCAAAAGATAGCGATTGTGCGCGGAATGATGCAGAGCCTGGTGAAACTTCCGGTTCACGTGGGCCGCGTTCTCCGGATCGTCCGGAGGCAACGACCGCTCCATCTCGATAATGTCTTCCAGCAAGTCGATTTCCGGCTCGGTCGCCTGCGCCGCTGCAGACCGTGCCGCCGTACCCTCCAGCACCTTCCGCATTTCGTAGAGCTCGACAACGGATTGGTAGTCGAGCCGCGTGACGATCAGGCCCTGGCGCGCCGACTGCGTCAAAAGCCCCTCCGCCTGAAGACGATAAATCGCTTCGCGCACAGGAGTTCGACTGACCGACAGCCATTCCGCCAGTTGGTTTTCAACCAGCCTCTGGCCCGGTTTCAGCTTGCCTTCCGCGATAGCGTCGCGGACGCGCTGATACGCATTGTCTCCAAGGGCATCCCCGCCCGGCACGATCGGATTGGAGCCGTGGGCTTCCGAACTGGCGACATCACGCAACCTGGGCTTCGAGCTTTTAGGCATGGCATCTCCGAAGGATCGGGCTCACACAGCTACTGATTGCATCGTGAGCGCCCGAACATATCCATCGCGATAAGATAGCCGAAGGTTATGGCCGGTCCAAGCGTGATCCCAGGCGCCGGGTAGGCGCCCTGCATCACCGAGCGCATATCGGCACCGCAGGCATAGAGCCCGGCGATCATGCGGCCGTTCCGGTCGCGCACGCGCCCGACTTCGTCGGTATCCAGGCCGGCAGCGGCGCCAAGGTCGCCGGGCAGCACCTTCACCGCATAGAAGGGCGGCTTGCGAAGGGGCGCGACACAGGGATTGGGTTGGATCGAGGCATCCCCGAGAAACCGCTGATAAACGTTGCCACCACGTCCGAAGTCAGGGTCGCCGCCGGCGTCCGCCCCGCGATTGTAGTGCGCGACAGTCTCAACCAGCGCGCCCTTCGGCAGCGACAGACAAGCCTCCAGGTCACCGAGAGTCTCGCCCCGATGCAGATACCCTTGGGACAGAAAGGACCGCAGGCGACGTGTCATCGGCTTGACGGCGCCGAGACCGTAAAGCCAGAGAAACCGGGAGTCGCATAGCAGCCAAGCCCCACCATCGTCGGGCGTCGCCGCATTGCCGTTTGCGAGCATGGCTTTGACGAACTCATGATAGCTGACCGCCTCGTTGGTAAAGCGCTTGCCCTCGCCGTCGACGGCGATCAAGCCGGGTTTCGACCGGTCCGTCACCGTGTGGGGATAAACGGCCTCGGACCCATTCGCCCGGCGGTACCGAGACACTGGCGCCCAGAAGGCGTTGCCTTCCTCAGCGTTCAGGAAGAGGCCCCCGACCCGCTCCGCAAGATCGGCACCGTCTCCGGTCGCACCGTGGGCAGTGGCCGAGTTGTCGGCCAACGCAGGTGGCAGCAGGCTCTGCCGCCGCTTGGGATCTTGCGAGAAGCCGCCGGTCGCCAAGACAACGCCCTGCCGACCTTCGAGCCGTGACCCATCCGCCAGGACAACGCCGTCGACCGTTCCAGCGGCATTGCAGGTCAGGTCGCGGACTCGCGTCGCCACCTTGAAGGTGACGCCGGCGGCTTGGCATGCATAGACCAAGCGTCCCACCAGAGCATTGCCGAGAACGAGGCTCGTACCGCGACCGTGCCTCAGCTTTTCACGAAGATGGCGCAACAGCAGGCCAGTAACGGTCGCAAAGGATCTGGCGGATCGGAACACACTGCGAAACTTTGGAATATCCGTTCGAGCGACCATCATGTCTCCGAATAGGGCGAACTCCGGCAGGGGGCGCCGCAGCAGCGCCAGCGTACCCCGAAGACACGAAGCGTCGAAGGGTTGCGGCTCCAACACACGGCCGGCCTTCGTCGCACCGGGCGCGTCCGGATAGTAGTCGGGATAGACGGGAACGGGCCGCAGTTGAACGACAGTCCGTTCATTGAGATAGTCGACAGCCTCGGGCGCGGCGGTCACAAAGGCCTTAAGCCGCGCTGCATCCGAGATATCGGGCAATATGGCGGCGAGATAGGACCAGACCGCGTCAGCGGTATCTTCCGTATGGCCTACCGCCCGCGCAGCACCGCTCAGCGGTGCCCAGACCATGCCACCCGACCAGGCCGTCGTGCCGCCAAGCTTGGCGTCTTTCTCGACAAGGCAGACCGACAGTCCCTCGGTCGCGGCCACCAGCGCGGCGGTCAAGCCTGCGGCGCCGGACCCCAAGACAACAACATCGAACCCTTCGGGTGCCGACACCCTCTCCCTCCCCGTCTCATCGCGCGCCCTTTCGCCACACCGTTCGGGGTCGAACCGCTACGGCGTCAAGGTGACGAGCCGCTCTTCCGTCATCTCATGCATGGCATAGTGCGGCCCTTCGCGGCCGAAACCGCTGTCTTTCACGCCACCATAGGGCATCAGATCGACGCGCGAACTCGATGTGTTGTTGATGTGCACCGTCCCGACCCGTAGTCCGCGCGCCGCCTGAAGCGCAGCGTCGATCCGGGCCGTGAAGAGCCCCGCGGCGAGCCCATAGGGCGTGGCATTGATCCGTTCGAATGCCTCGTCGAGCGTATCGTAGGGCAGCAGGGTGACGACAGGCGCGAACATCTCCTCGCAAACCGGAGCGACCGTGGGTGAGGCATCTGCCAGGACCGTCGGCGCCAGAACGGCGCGATCGCGCCGACCGCCTGCGAGAATCGTGGCGCCAGCCGCGACGGCCTCGGCAATGCGTGCCTCGGCCCGCTCTGCCGCCTCGACGGAGATCATCGGTCCCGTGATGGTGTCCGCACCGGCCGGATCGCCGAAGGGTGTCGTCTCGGTGAGTGCAACCAGCCGGTCGCGAACCTCGGCATAGACATCGCGCTGCACCAGAAGAACCTGGACGGACGTGCAGACCTGACCTGCCTTTCGAAACGCGGCCGTACGGACCAGTGGCAAGGCTCGGTCGAGATCCGCATCCGGTTCGATGATCGTGAAGGCGATCGACCCGAGCTCCAACTGCGTACGGCGCAAGCCCGCCGCCTTTTGAATCACCCGCCCCACATCGGTAGATCCGGTGAAGGTGTAGAACCGTATATCGGGTTCCTCCAGAAGCTGTTGCCCGACCTCCGCCCCACCCTGGAGCAACGCGATCAAATCGGCGGGCCACCCGGCCCGCAGCATCAAATCGACGATGAGGGCACCGCAGAGAGGGGTATGCGCCGAGGGCTTCAAAAGCACCGGATTGCCCGCCGCAATCGCCGGCCCGACCTTATGGGCGACGGTGTTGAGCGGGGCATTGAACGGCGTGATCGCCGCCACGGGACCGATCGGCACCCGCATGACGAAGGCAAATCGCCCAGCCGGCCCGGGAGCACCGGATATGGGGATGGTTTCATTGGCGTCGAACCGCCGCGCCTCCTCGGCGCAGAGCGTCAGGGTTTGAATACAGCGGTCGGTTTCAGTGCGGGCATCGCTGCCGGTAAACCCGGTTTCGGCCTGGTAGGTCGCAGCGAGTCTGTCCTGGTCAGCGCGCGCGAGAGACGCCGCACAATAGAGAATCTCCGCCCGTTCGTAGGGTGATGGCACGCCCCTGTCGAAGGCGCGCCGACAATGCTCCACCGCCTCCGACACAAGCGCAGGAGCAGCGGCCTGAACGCTCGCGACAACATCGCCGCTGTATTTATCGCGCACCTCGAAGGACTTTTGCGAGTCGCGCCAAGCACCGGCGATAAACAGGCGCGTTTCAACTACCGCACCATTCGTTCCAGGCAATTCCATATCCGATTCCTGCTCGTTCCATCCCACCGAAAGGGGCTCTTCAGTTAACCGCACCGGCCATGGCTTCGTCCCAGGAGAGGGTCTCGCGCTCACTGTAGTCGCGATCCCAGTCGCCGAGATTTTCGCGATCGACGAGTTGAGCGGGCAGAAGCACGCGGCGGGGAACCGTCTCGCCGCGGAGCGTGCGGACGATACCGTCGATCGCAATCGCACCCATCGACATGGCATCGAATGCAGCGCTGGCGATCATCTCGCCGCGTTTCATCAACTCGACGCCTGCCGGCGTGACGTTGGACCCTATCACGGGCACGGAGCGTCCAGCTTCCTTCAGAGCCTCGAGTACACCGATGGCCATATAGTCGTTCGCGACGATCACTCCGTCGAGCGCATCGATCTTCGTCAAGGCATCGGCAAAGGCCGCATAGGCGATATCCCGCTGATAGCCGCCACTGAACTGAGACACGCAGACGACATCGGGAAACTCCATAAGCGCGCGTTTGAAGCCCGCGCTGCGCGGGGCCGATGTGGCGGAGTCGACATGGCCGTCGACGATCGCCACAGCCCCCGAACCGCCGATGTGGCGACACATCCTCTCGGCCATCGCATAGCCGAGCGCTTCATTGTCCGAACCGACGAACATGATAGCGGGAGACGGTTTGGTCTCGCTCACCACATAGAACAGAGGGATGCGAGCCTGCACGATCGCATCGACCCCAGCCGAAAGCCGGGTTGCATGGGCAGGCGCCAGAATGATCGCATCGGGATTAAGCGCGATTGCCTGCCCGATCAACGCGATCTGCTCCTCTATATTGTCCGGTTTCTCGGGTACGAGATGCGTTGCGCGGCCGCCATAGTTCGCGACGAAGCGATCTACCCCCAATCGCGCGCCCACGTAGGCCGGGTTGGTGCGGTTCTTGGTGAGAACTGCGATATGAAAAGGGCGATCCCCCATCGACATGTCACCTCGTTGCACGCAGACGCTTTGCTTCAACCACAAGCTCAAGGAAGTCGCGACACAGACAACGATGACGGACGATGCGCGGTTCGGCGAGATGGACTCAGGCAAAGCTGATTTCGTATCCTATTGTACACGGTTGTATATTTATTATAGCTTCATCACAAGCCAAAGACAAAAACAGGCGGGAAACGAAAAGGAGGGAAGCGCGATGACCGATGTTCTGGGACATCGACTCAAGGTCGGGTCGCTCGTTCCATCCACGAACAGTTCCGTCGAACCGGAAATCGCCGGCATGGCGATTGAAGGTGTCACCCACCTCGCAGCACGCATCAGCGTGCCCAATCAGGAATTTCGCTCAAACGCCGACGCCGAGGCCATCGTTGTCGCAACGGAACCCGATCTCCTGCCGGCTCTCAGCAGGCTGATGGCCGCCAATCCGGACCGGGTGATCATGGCGATGGCCGTGCCCTGCTTCTGGGGTGGCCGGGCTGGAAGTACGAGCATGAAGCGCCGCTTGGAAGAGCACGCCGGCGTTCCCGTTACCGTGCCACCGGACGCACTCGACCAGGCGTTGACGACCATGCAGGCGAAGACGATCGCAGTAGTGTCGCCCTACATGCCGCTGGCGGACGAACATGTGAAAGTCTGGTTCGAAGAAGCGGGATACGGCGTCGATAAAATCGTCGGCCTGCGCGCCCCGCGGGAAGACCAGGTCATCGACATCACGGCCGACCAACTGCAGACAGCCTTCGACAGAGTCGATAGCAGTCGCGTCGACGCCCTGGTCCACGTCGGAACCTCGATCGCTATGGCGCGTCTCGCCGCCCCTTTCGAAGCGCGCTACCGGAAACCTGTCATTTCCGTAAATGTCGCTTGCTGGTGGGCGACCTTGCGCGCCGCCGGAATCGCGGATCGTCGCGACGGGTACGGTCGGCTCCTGCGGGATTTCTGACAATAGCCCGCGCGGCAAAGAATCTGCAAGCTATGGATACCACTGCATACACTTGAATATTGTAGTCGAACGCTGCATTCTGCGACAAGGCGACACAGCCCCTGGCAGCGCGATGTGCGATGCCCGGAAAAGAAAAAATACGGATCGAGGAGGAAATCGAATGCTCAAGTTCACCAAACGCGGCGCACTCACCGTCCTAGCGGCCGCGTCTCTTTTTGCCGCCTCGCTGCCGGCAGCGGCATATCCCGATCGCCCGATCACGATGATCGTTCCCTGGGGCGCCGGCGGCGGTACCGACACACTGGCGCGAACCTTTGCGGCGATGCTCGAAGAAGAGCTCGGTCAGCCGATCAATGTCGTCAACAGAACCGGCGCCGGCGGTGTCGTCGGACATACGGCGATGGCGACCGCGGCCGCCGACGGCTATACGATCGGCCTGGGAACCGTCGAGTTCACGACCTATCGGCCACTCGCGCAAGGCGATATCGGACCGGATTCTTTCACCCTGCTGTGCCGCCTCGCCTCCCTGCCTGCAGGTATCACCATCAAAGCGGATGCTCCTTGGAACAGTGCGGCGGAGCTGCTGGCGGCGATCAAGGAGAATGACGCGGGAACCTACATCTCCTCGGGCAGCGGGGTCGGCGGCGCCTGGCATCTTTCGGTTGCCGGCTGGCTGAATGCCGAAGGCGTCGATCCGCTCAAGATCCGCTTCGTACCCTCCAAAGGTGGAGCGCCTGCCCTGCAAGACGTCGTCGCCGGCGGCATCACGATGTACACGGGGTCGATCAGCGAAGGCAAAGCGCTGGCCGACGCCGGCGAAGTCCGCCTTCTAGCGATCATGCATCCCGAGCGCATCGATGCGCTCGACGACGTGGAAACGATCGCCGAGAGCACCGGCACCGACTGGGCGGCTTCCTCTTGGTTTTCCTTCATGGCACCGCCCGAACTGCCGGCTGACGTGGAGGCGAAGCTGACCGACGCCGCCATGACGGTTTGGTCCAGCGATCAACTCCAGAGCTTCATGGCAGAGCGCGGCTATGTCCCTGCGGGTGAGTGCGGCGACGACTTCGATGCCTTTGCCGAGCAGGTCGCCACCGACACGGCAGAGGTCATCGGCAAGCTCGGTCTCGGCCAGTAACGTCCGGTCGTCAGACCTTCCTGCTGCAATGCGCGATCTGGGGAGAGGGACGGCCGACGGCCTTTCCTCTCCCTTGCGCGCGAACAGTCGACGGGCAGGAGCGTGTAGAGTGATCCCGCAGCGATTTGAGGACCACCCTTCAATCGACTGCTTGAATGGCGCTCCAGGGACCCGGCCTCCGTTAAGGTATCTGAGGCCCTGTATGTTGCCCGGTCGTCACCTGCTGAGGGCACACAAAGATGAAAATCGCTGACTGGGCCCTGGGTCTCCTGCTGACCGCCAGCGGTGCAGTCGTCCTCTGGGAAGCTCAGAGCTTTCCGTCCCCGGTGGGTCAGCTCTACGGTGCCGCTTTCTTTCCCACTATCGTCGGCAGTGGCATGGCGCTGGTCGGCGTGCTGATGAGCATGACCGGCCTTAGAAAGGCCAAGACCGGCGTCGTGCGTTTCGACGAATGGCATCCGAACGCGGCAACCCTTGCGCGCCTTGCGCTGCCCATAGGGATCACCCTAGCGATCATCTTCGTCATGCCGCATGCGGGCTTTCTCGCAACAGCCACCGTGTCGTTGATCGTGTTTCAGGTGTTTCTCGGCGTGCGGTGGCTGGTGGCCCTGCCTATCGCGCTGATCGGCGCAGTCGTCATTTCCTATGTGTTCGGGACGCTGCTGCGGGTTGCCCTGCCCTACGGCCCCCTCGAAGCGCTGCTGTCCTGAGGCCGTCATGGAGCAGCTTCTCAGTGCGTTGGATCAGGTTCTCACACTCGAAGTGCTGACCACCATGGTGGTCGCCAGCGTCTTCGGTCTGTTACTCGGCGCCATTCCCGGCCTGACGGCGACGATGGGTGCGGCCCTGCTCGTTCCGATCACCTTCTTCCTCGATCCCTTGCCCGCAATTGCGGCGGTGGTCGCAGTTGCGACCTCGGCGATCTTCGCCGGTGACTTGCCGGGTGCGCTGCTTCGCATCCCAGGTACGCCGGCCTCGGCCGCCTATGTCGATGACGCCTATGCGCTGACAAAACGCGGCAAGGCCCCCTTGGGGCTTGGCGTCAGCCTGATCGCGGCCGTCATCGGCGGTACGCTCGGCACCCTCATTCTCGTTTTCGGCGCTCAGTATCTGGCGCGCTTCGCCTTGGGGTTTTCGTCGACCGAATACTTCTGGCTGGCTGCCTTGGGGTTGAGCTGTGCCGTGATCGTCAGCGGCAGATCGAAACTCAAAGGCTTTGCGTCCCTTTTCATCGGTCTCTTCATTGCCTGCGTCGGCATCGACGTTATCGCGGGCTATCCGCGCTTTACCTTCGGCACGGTCGAACTGATGGGCGGCGTGGGTTTCATCCCGGCTCTGATCGGCATGTTTGCGCTTGCGGAGATCCTGCGCAATCTGGCGCGCGGCTCCAGTATCAAGCAAACCAGCACACAACCGGTTATCGAAAACCGTAAGAACCTGATCGAAGCGGTCAGAGCCGTAGCCGGTCACAAGCTGAATGTCGCGCGCGGCGGGATTCTCGGTACGATCATCGGAGCCCTGCCAGGCGCCGGTGCCGACATCGCCTCGTGGATCGCTTACGCCGTATCGAAACGTGCCTCGAAGACGCCCGAGAAGTTCGGCACCGGTCATACGGAGGGCTTGAGCGAGGCGGGAGCCGCCAACAACGGGGCGCTTGCCGGAGCCTGGATTCCAGCGCTGGTCTTCGGAATCCCGGGAGATACGATCACCGCAATTGCAATCGGCATTCTGATGGTCAAGGGCCTGCAGCCCGGCCCGACCATCTTCCTGATGCAAGGCGATCTGATCTACGCGATCTTCATCGCCTTCTTCATCGCCAACATCATCCTTCTACCGCTCGGTTTGATCGCCATTCGGGCCGCAAGCCAGATCGTCCGCGTGCCCCAGAACATCATGCTGCCTCTGATCCTGATCTTCTGCGTCGTCGGGTCCTACGGCGTTTCGGGATCCACCTTCGGCATCGGTGTCATGCTGGTGATCGGCGTGCTCGGCTGGCTGATGACCGAAAACGACATACCGCTGGCGCCGGCCATCCTCGGCATCGTGCTCGGCGAGATGGTCGAGTTCAACTTCGTGACCAGCCTGGTGAAAAGCGACGGCGATCTGATGGTGTTCTTCGACCGTCCGATCAGCGCTGTGCTTGGTGTCATCACGATTGCCGTCTGGCTGATAACGCTTGCCAGCATCGTGATCCGGGCCCGAACGAGAGATGCCGTGTCCGCCGGTGACCCTGAAGAGAGACAATAACCTCCCTGTTACGCCCGCACCCTAAGTGCAGCGCCGTCTCACCGCAGACCTACGCCAACGATCTCAGAACCATCGGCGACGCCTTCATTGAAGCGAAACGGATTTGCGAAGAGCTGCCTGCGCGCCAAGGCTGGCTGCAAGGTTTGAGTGACACCGCTTGAACAGGTGGGAGCCAGTGAGGCCAGCAGATGCCTCAGTCGTCACTCGGCGGCGATGTGATCACCAGAAAGACCAGGCGCTCCAGCCCGGTGTTGTGGATCGCATGCTCGATCCCCGGCGGGAGAAAGACCACATCGTGCCGCCGCACGATCCGGCGCTCGCCGGCAATTTCCATCAAGCCTTCGCCCTCCAGAACATGGTAGATCTGTTCCTGAACCTTGTGCGCGTGGACAGCCACATAGGCCATCGGTTCATAACAGGAGATGCGATGATCGACGTGCTTCGCGCCTTCGTTTTCCGGGCGAACCAGTAGCTTCGATAGGGCGCCGCCATGGTGAGCGGGCAGTTCCTGCCACATCACTTCGGCGATGTTGCGTACGATGGCCTGCCGGCCGTCCGGTGCCCGTCCATGCCGGGTTTCACTGCTCATTACGCGGCCTCCCCAAGCGGCTATCGCAATTGCCGATCGCCCGGCTCACTCCGGACGCCAGGGCGTACCGAATACCGGTTCTTTCTGCGGAAGCGGCGGCAACTGCCAGGTTCCGGTTGCCGGCGGACGAATGTCGGCATCGACATGGACATCGATGAGATAGGGCTTGTTGAGAGAAACCGCGTGTTCAAGCGCAGCGGCGAAATCCTGAGACCGCGTCACCGTCGTCGCTTCGACCCCGCTGGCGCGCGCCATCGCCGCGAAATCTGGATTGTACGGCGTATTGTTGTCGCCTGCGTAGAACGCCGTCCCGATTTCGCGTCCACCAAACATCCCGTACTGGATGTCGCGGATCGCGCCCCAGGCAAAGTTGTTCCATACGACCCAGACGACCGCGATGTCGTATTCAACTGCGGTACAGAGAACATGCGGTACCATGATAAAGCCACCATCGCCGCATATCGAGACGCAGGTCTTGTCGGGCGCCGCAAGCTTTGCACCAAGCACACCGGACGGGCCAAATCCCATGCCAGAATAGCCCCAGGTATTCAGCATTGTCTGCGGCTGGCGAGCGCGCCAAAACTGCATAAACCAGTTATGGTGAACTCCCGAGTCCAGCGTGATGATCGCGTCGTCGGGCAGAACCTTGCGACAGTCGGCGACAATGCGTTCGGGTCGAAGGGGGCTGCTGTGCTCGACGAATCCCGGCGCGACGAACGCCTCCCATTCGGCTTTCCAGCCGGCGATGTCCTCATGCCACTCGGCGAGGCGCGGCGTGCTTTCCGTCTCGGTCCGCGGCAGCTCCAACGCGGCCAGCACCTGCCGGAGGAAGGTCCGCGCATCCGCCAGAATTCCGAGGTCGGGCGGAAAGTTCCGGCCGATCTCGGCATCGTCGACATCGACCTGGATCAGTTTGGTCTGGGGGAAGTTCCAGGAGTATCCGGGCAACCAGGACGAGGCGGAGCGGTCGTCGAAGCGCGCGCCGATGCAGATCACCAGATCGGCGTGCCGCCCCGCCTGATTGGCCGTATAGACGCCGTTACGGCCGATAAAGCCAAGCGACAAGGAATCGTCCATGTCGATACAGCCCATGCCGTTGGGGGAAGAGATCACCGGAATGGACAGACGATGGGCAAGCTCGGTCAGTTCGGCCGAGGCCTCCGACAGCGTGACGCCGTGACCGATGAACAGAACCGGGCGCTTGGCTGTCCGAATCATCTCCATCGCAGTGGCAATGTCGTCTTCGGATGCGCCGCTGCGCCGCTCGTTGTGCGTCACGCCGGAGGCCTCGAGCATCACCTCGGCCTCCTCCTGGAACAGATTGAACGGCACGTCGAGATTGACCGGTCCCGGACGGCCCGACAGCATCGTCGAGGTCGCCTGGCGCAGCGCCAGCGGCAGCATCTCGACGCGGGTCGGCTGGAACGACCGCTTCACCACCGGGCGGATCACGTTGGGAAAATCGGCGGCATGATGCCGATTCAGTTCCTGGAAGGGTCCGCGATTGAATTGCTGTGTGGGAACGTTAGCCGTGATCGCCAAGAAGGCCGATGAGTCCGTTTGCGCAACGGCACAGGACATTATGAGGTTGGCCGATCCCGGCCCGCAGGAAGTCAAGGTCGCAACCGGCTTGTGACGCACCCGGAAATAGGCGTCGGCCATATGACCGGCGACCTGCTCGTGGCGCGGCGATATCAGCGTCAACCTGTCCTTTTCTTGATGCATGGCATCGAGAAGACCGACATTGCCATGCCCGCAGATGCCGAAGACATAGGGAATGTCTTCCTTGATCAGAGCCTCGACAATGAGCTCCCCACCCTTTTTCATTGTCTCATCGGCCATATGGCGCGCTCCAGTTTGTCGACTATTGTATACCGTTGTATTTGCCCTTGCTTCAGGTGTCAATCGATGACATGGACTAGCCTCTACTCACTCCGCTGCGCGCGGCGCCCGAATGCGCGGCAGACGATCCGAGATGTCAGGCGCCCAGTGGGCATGGCGCATATCTCGCTCCGCGAGCGAACAACACGAAGTGTCACCTCACCGACGCAGTCGGCTTCTGAAAGCCATACCTCAGGATGGACCACTTCAGTGAGGGACGCTCACAGGTGCCTGTACCATCTTTCAGTCTCCTGTTTGGATGTCGCCGGGGACCATCCCCTGCTGACGCGGAAAGGGCGATGGCGGACGGCGGGCGTCTGACCCCCCTCTTTCCTTTGGGGGGCGGAGCCTTAGCGGAGACCACCGGGGCGCACTTTTTTGGGAGCGCAGCGCCATGCGCGGGCAGCCGCGAAGCGGCGGG
This sequence comes from Algihabitans albus, assembly GCF_003572205.1. Classification (NCBI taxonomy): domain Bacteria; kingdom Pseudomonadati; phylum Pseudomonadota; class Alphaproteobacteria; order Rhodospirillales; family Rhodovibrionaceae; genus Algihabitans; species Algihabitans albus. The sequence goes on along the minus strand of NZ_QXNY01000005.1, from coordinate 400,987 downwards.
GAAAAACGTGCGAACCGGCGGTTTCAGGCGACGGCGTTTGCCATAAGACCTGAAAGCAGAAGCAGGGGATGGTCTCCAGCGACAAACCGCATGCCGGGAGACCGATGGTGCGGGTGCTTGGATATGTGACGACGGGACCATACCGGAGCCGTTCGGTATAGGCTCTCGACAGTGAGCCGGGCGCAAGTCCAAGGTTCCTGTTGCCGTTGGCGATGCAGAGGGATGCACAGCGCGGCCTGGGCGCCCGAACCATGGACCGGCGCATGTGTCGGAACCGGGGCCGCATCTCAAAGGCTCGCTCACCCCGTTCCCCCCATCCGTCGTATCGAGTCCACGCCAATCTCGGCTGGGCCGCTTAACGCAGCCCCCCCTGAGCCATTCGAACCGACTGAGCGCGCATGGGTCGTACAACGAAAGAAGTGGCCATTAACGGGCCGCTTTTTCGAGCATTTCTGTCGTGCTTTTTGGCTTTTGTCGCGGGGGCGCGCAACCGTTGACATCGGCACGGGCTTTTTCAGGCAGCAGCGCAAAAGACGATATGGGTCAAAAATTTAGATTTGCCAGAGACTTAGGCGCACAGCAAAAGCTAGATGTCCGAACGCTAACCGTACTGCGGTTCCGTTATGGACCGCTTCCACGCTGTCAAATCCGTTCAGGGATTTAAGAACGGCAACCCCCGATCTTCGTCGCTTCCGTCGCGCTTGCCTTGACGTGCAGCGGAAAGCGCCGAACCTATGGTCGACCAGCTCTCCGGCGCGGGGCGTCGCGGGTTGCGGCCGTAGCGCGCCAAGCCAACTTCCGTCAGGGCGCGAACCAAGTTCTCCTCTTCCCCGGCCGCAGGTCGATGACTGCGCAAGCGCCAAAGATCGATGCTGCGAAGGGTGCGATCGAAGTGGCGAGCGCGCAGCGCCTCGTTGATTTCGGCAAAGGCGTGGGCTTCAGATGCCAGGTAACTCGATCGTCGCTCCAGGCGCCAGGCAGACAAGCGCGGCCAGATCCGCCAGACCACGGCACCGGTTAAGCCGGCAAGCAGCGCTATGCCGAAGCTCCATAGTAAGAGACCGGTCCATCTTCGAGTCGCAGGTCTGGTCGCGGACACTTGTGCTCGAATCTCGAAACCTTCCACCCTCGCCGTCTCGACCTGCTGGTTGCGCAAGTTGAACCAGTTGAGGCTTACAGGTGGGATTGCATAGCGCCCGGCTGCTTCGACGAGGTAAGTCACACTCTCGGCCCGGCTGCCCGAAACGCCGCTTTCGGTCTCGCTTTCCGTGACCACCGGCTCTTTCGGATAGGCAGACAGGCCCTCAGCGGAGAGCGGCGGAATCAAAGGCGGGAGAAAGATCGGGGAAACACCTTCGGTCCGCGCGATCAGCCTTCGCGTGACAGCGCCGCCGACTTCCAAGCTCTCCGCCGTGCCGCCCAGAGTCTGCTCCAAGGTCAGTGAATCGGCGGCAATGAAGGGGACCAGCGTTTCCGCTCCTTGGGGCACTCGCCCCTCAAAGACGAGCGGGCTGCTGAGCAGTTCGACCGTTCGAGGCTGTCTAGTCTGGGGATCGACGAAGGCGACCGTTGCCGTTTGCGGGGGAATTCGAAAGGAGCCGGCAGTCATGGGATAGAGGCGGTACCGGCGTGTGACGCCGGACCAGGTCTCGCCGTCGACCCTCTCGCTGATGGGTCGCGCGCCTCCGATTGGCAGGCGAACTATCACGCTGGGTGTCTCGAAGCTTGGAAAGCGCGGCGGCTGGGGCATCCAGGTGGGCACCAGTATCGTCACGCGCAGCTCGATGGGCTGACCTGGAATGGCAGCCGACGTCTTCAACTCGGTGCGCAGAATGGGCTGTTCCGCAGCAGCGGTCATAGGAAAGGCAAGACAGAGCAGAAGAAGGAGAAGGTATCTCACGGCCGAGCCTCCGCTGCTTCCAGAGCAAAGCGCAGGCGCAAGAAATCGGCGGCCTGGGTATCGACGTTGCGCATCCACTGCTCCGCCGTTGTGGCAGCCATCTGCTCTTCCGCCGTGGCTCTCGTCTCGTTTCCGCGGTTTGCCGCGTTGTCGAAGACCGTATCGTCGGCCCCGATGCCGCTCTCTTCGCCGGTGTCGGACTGTTCACGGGCGCGCTCGACGTAGTCCAGGATGGCGCGGGCGATCTCCAGGTTGCGGGTTGCCGGTTGGTGACTCGGGTCGCGTGCCACTGCGGCCTCGAAAGCGGCGATGCCGCCGCGGTAGTCGCGCGACCGCACCAGCGCCATACCGCGGGCAAAGATGGCCTCTGCACTGTCGAGACGGGCCAGCACCTCGGCGGCCTCGGCATAGCGGCCGGCTCGGTAGAGCGCGTAGCCTTTCCACTGGGGGTCGGCGAAGCGTTCTCCCGCCGCGGCGAAGTCGCCCGCCTCGTAGGCCAGCCGGCCCTGCTGATCCGCCGTCAGGAACCAGTCGCCCCACCCGTCGGCCTGCGCTGTCCCCGGTGTTCCGCCGAGTAAGACGGCGGTCGGCAGCAGGGCCCAGCGCATCGTCCAGCCGCGGCGAAACCACAGCAGCGTCAGGAGAGCGGCCGGCCAGGCCAGGATCCAGCCCTTGTCCGCCCAGTCCAGGCGCTCGTCCCGGGCCAGAGCGGCTCGATAGGCAGAGGCGATGCGGCGATTCAGCTGGGCGACGTCGGAGCGGTCGGGCGTGCCCCGGACGACCGTGGCGCCGCCTGGCAGGCCGCCGCCGGGTGCATCTCGGCTGGCGAGCGACAGGAACAGCACCGGCGGGCCCTTGCCGGCGATGTGCCGCTCGAAGCTCGGCAGGTCGGCTCGGTCAAGATCGTCCAGAACGAAGAGGATGGCGCCCGGCGTCGTCTCCTCGGCCAAGGTCGCGGCGGCGAGGTCAAGGGCCTGTGTCGCATTCTGTCCGGGCGACGGCATGATGTCCGGCGAGAGCGCCTCCAGGAAGGGTTTGAGGACCGCCAGGTCCTCGGTCAAAGGCACCACCCGGTGAGCGCTGCCGGCATAGGCGATCAGGGCTAGGCGTCCGCCGCCGCGTGCTGCCATCAAATCGAGAATCTTGTGTTTTGCCCGTTCAAGCCGGTTCGGTGGCAAGTCGGTCGCCTGCATACTATCGGAGACTTCCAGCGCCACCGCCAAGGGCGCCGTCTGAGCCATCAGAGGGTTGGGAACTCGGCTCCAGGTCGGCCCCGCCGCCGCGAGTGCCAGGAGCGCAAGCGTCAAGGCGATGCCGTCGATGGGAAGAAGGCGTCGCGGTCCCGTTCCGCCCAAGGTGAGGGCGGCGGCGAGGTGCGGCGCGACGCCTTTCGGCGGCGCCGGCGGGCGCGTAGCGCGGCGCCGAATACCCCACCAGAGCAGCATCGCGATGGGAACAACCGTCAGCCACCAGGGACGAAGGAGGTGGAAGGCTGCCAGCGCCGCTTGGAGATCACTCATGCTGAGGCCCTCCGGTTTGATCGCCAATGCAACCAGGCAGTGACCGCCACCACGAGCAGGACCGCTGCCATCAAGGGCCAGTGACCGAGGGGCTCGCGCGGCTGGAAGGAACGCCGCTCTACCGCGCGCGGCGCCAACTGCTCGATGCGCGCGTAAACGCTGGCCAAGCCGGCTTGGTCGTCGGCGAAGAAGAAGCGGCCGTCGGTGCGGGTTGCGATGTCTTCGAGCGCCGAGAGATCGACGGCGGCGTCATCCTCTGCCTCGGGATCGCCGACTCCGATGGTGTAGATCTCCACGCCCCTTAGCGCGGCAATCTCAGCGGCGTTGACTGGGCTCATGCGGCTGCCGGTATCGGCGCCGTCGCTCAGCAGGATCAGCAGCCGTTGCTCGATCTCGCTGGCCTCGAAGCTGCGGATGGCCAAGCCGATCGCATCGCCGAGGGCGGTATGCGGTCCGGCCATCCCGACACTGGTCTGCTCCAGCAAGGCGCTCAGGCTGCGCAGGTCCTCGGTAAAAGGAGCCTGCACGAAGGCCCGGCTGCCGAAGACGATCAAGGCCAGCCTTTCCCCTTGTCGCGCAGCGATGAATGCGCCGACGACGTCTTTGACCGCTTCCAGGCGTTGCAGGCGCCTGCCGTCCGTGCCAACGAAGTCGCGCTGGTCCATCGAGTCGGAGATATCAATGGCCAGGATGACGTCGCGTGCGGCCTTAGTCGTCTCAATTGGATCATCCAGTCGCTCCGGACGAGTCAACGCAGCAATCAGCAGCAGCCAAACCAGGATCGCGGAAAACATCTGCACGCGGCGGCGCAGCAGCACGACGGAGCCCAGCCGCGGTCGCATGCCCGCAGTGGCAGTGATTTCTCGAAAGAAGGGAAAGCGCAGCGCCGGCATCTCTTCTCGGTGCGGCGGCAGAAACTGCCAAACCAGCCAGGGAGCCGGCAGCAGCAGCAGCGCCCAGGGGAAGGCCAGCTCTATCATCGCTTCCGACGGATCCCTGATTTGGGACGGCGGTGACGGCGGATCCAGTCTGCAGCGACTGGCGCCAATCCGGGTTGTGGAGCCGTTGTCGCATAGGGCGCCACCGCGAAGGCTCGGCCAGCACCTCGGCGGAAAGCGGTGCCGTCGCAGGTTTCATCGAGAAAGGCGAGCCAAGCCTCGCCGTAGAGCGCGGCAACCTTGGCACGCGGAAAGGCGGCCAGCGCAGTGCGCCGAAGGACCTCGGCCAGTACGGCCGGATCGTCACCTGCGGCGGCGACTTCTCTCAGCGCCGCGCGTCGGTAGGCTTCCGCACGGTGGGCCGCGATCCAGCGATACAACAGCCAAGCCGCAGCCGCCGTCAACGCCAGCCCGAGCCAGATCCACCCGGCAGTCTGGGGCCAGAGCGGTATCGGCGGTGGTTCCGGAACCGGCTCCAGGCGCTCGAGCAATTCGACGAGGTTCAGGCCGGAAAGGTCTTCGCTCATCGGCGCGCCCCGGGATGCCCCATCAACTTTCGGAGCTGAGGCAAGGTGGGCGCTCCAGCGTCGAGCGGGAGCAGCGGGAGTCCGAGGCGGGCTTGCCAGGCAAAGAGAAAGGCGAGGCGTCCGCTAGCTATCTCTATAAGGGCGCGCCGTACCACCCTCGACTCAAGCTCAATCTCTGCCTGCAGGCAACCGTCGGAGACGACGACCCGTAGGTCATCGGGAAGCTCCTGCGCCATTGGGTCGGTAACCGGGCAAAACAGTACGTCATTGTGTCGCGCCAGGCCGCCCAGCCGCGCTTCTGTGCGCGCGTCAATTCTGTCGAAGTCGCTGATAATCGGAATCAGATGGTCGCGGGGGGCGATGCGGGCCACGGCTGTCAGCACCTGATTGAGAGGCAGGGGCTCGACAGTAGGCGCCGCCGCCTTCAGTCTCCCGTTCGCGGCAGCCAGGGCAGCAAGTAAGCGATCGAGAGCCTTGCGGCTGCGTTGCAGCCGGACTTCGGCAATCGCCTCGTCGCCAAAGACGATCCCGCCGACCCGGTCGCCTTGGTCGAGGATGCGGAAGGCAGCCAGTGCTGCTGCCTCAGCCGCCGTCACGGACTTCATGTTATGCCGTGAGCCGAAGAACATTGACATACGCTGATCGACCACGATCAGCGCCGGGCGGTCGCGTTCCTCCGTGTAGACGCGCAGATGCGGCTTGCCGATACGCGCCGTGACCTTCCAGTCGATGGCGCGGGTGTCATCTCCGGGCAGATAGCCGCGCAGTTCCTCGAAGTTCAGTCCGCGCCCCCGCAGGCGCGAGGCATGCCGGCCATTCAGCACACTGCGGAGCGACCGTCGCGGCAGGAAGCTCAGCGTCCTCGCCTGCCCCTCGATCCGCCGCAGATGCGCCAAATCGACATGAACACGCGGGTCGGCAAGGGGCCGAACTCTCGACTTTTCCGTCAGTCCCGCTCGTCCGCGCGCGGCGACGTCCCGCATGCCGAACCTCCTAGATGAGCGCCACCTGAATCACGATCTCATCGACGACACGATCCGCCGTGATGCCATCCCCAACCGCCTCGTAGCTCAGGGTCAGGCGGTGGCGCAGAACATCATGGACGACGGCGCGCAGATCCTGCGGATCGACATAGTCGCGGCCCGCCAGCCAAGCGTGGGCACGGCCGGACCTGTCCAGTGCCAGGGAGGCGCGCGGGCTCGCGCCGACTTCAATCCAGCGCGCCAGATCTTCGGAGTAAGCTTCCGGCTTACGGGTGGCGTAGACTAGGTTGGCCATGTAGAGTTCCATCGCCTCGGCCACGTGGATCTCCGCGATCTCCCGCCGTGCGGCGAAAACGGCCTGCTGCGAGATGGGGGCTAACGCTTCCTGGGGCTGTTCTTCCCGGCCGGCCGCTGTCTCCTCCGCCCGGACCAAACGGATCACCCGAACCTCGTCCTCCAAGGCCGGATAGTCGATCCTGACATGCAGCAAAAAGCGGTCCATCTGCGCTTCCGGCAGAGGATAGGTGCCCTCCTGCTCCACCGGGTTCTGTGTCGCCATCACCATGAAGAGCGGAGCCATGGGGTGCGTTTTGCCGGCGACCGTGACCTGCCCCTCCTCCATCGCTTCAAGCAGGGCGGCCTGCACTTTGGCCGGAGCGCGATTGATCTCGTCGGCCAGCACGATATTGGCGAAGATCGGGCCGGGCTCGAAGCGAAATTCGCCGCGCCCATCGACCTGATGGTAGATCTCGGTTCCCGTCACATCGGACGGCAGCAGATCCGACGTGAACTGGATGCGGCCGAAGACAGCCTCCAGGTTTCGCGCCAGGGCCCGAATAGCACGAGTCTTCGCGAGGCCGGGCAGTCCCTCGACCAACAGATTTCCGTTGGCCAGCAGGCCGATCAACAGGCGCTCGATCACCCCTTCCTGACCGATGATCGCTTGGCCCATGCGGGACTTCAAATCGAGGATCTGCGCATGAGCACTCATGTTGGATCTGGCACTTCACTCCGGCCTACAGACCGCGCCAGCGCCGATGCCTCCGCTGCAGTAGCGCCGCAGTTGGTATTCACGAAGCCGTTTGGCTTCCGGCTCCTGATCCAGAAAGCCTGAGACGGCGCGTCTCACCCTCCTACCGTGTCGCGGGCTGCTGTAGCCGCTCCATGACCTGATCGATCGAGAAGCTCGCCGGCTTCTGCCGCGGCGGGAACTCCTGGAAGGTTGCCAGGAAGTCGCCGACGTATTGCTGTGCCGGCACCAAGAAAAAGACCCGATCGATCAGCCAATCGTAGTAGGTATTCGACGTGCGGTAGGCCCGCTCAAAAGGATCCCGCCGCAAATTGAAGATCAGTGGCACGCGCAGCGGCGTCCAGGGCTCGATCCAAGCCCTCAGCGTGTCGTACTCCTTCTGCTCCATGAAAATGGCTTTCCAGTCGCCATAGCGCAGCGCGGTCAACTCGCCGGTGTCTGCGAAGTAGAAGATCTCGCGCCGCGGCCCTTCTTCTTCCTCGCCCAGCAGGTGTGGCAAAAAGTTATAGCCGTCGAGGTGCATCTTGTATTCGCGCCCGATCGCTTGAACACCGCCTTCGCGCAGTTGCTCCTTGATGTCCGGCACGCCGACGGCGGCCAGATAGGTCGGCAGCCAGTCCATGTGATGCATGATCTCGTTTGAGATCGCGCCCGCTTCGATGCGGCCGGGCCAGCGCACCATAGAGGGCACGCGCCAGCCACCTTCCCAGTTGGTGTTCTTCTCGCCGAAGAAAGGCGAGGTCGCGGCGTCCGGCCAGGTGTTCATGTGGGGGCCGTTGTCGGTCGAGTAGTGCACGATGGTGTTGTCGGCGATGCCGAGCCGGTCGAGCGTCTCCAGCAGCATTCCGACGTGCATGTCGTGTTCGACCATGGCGTCGGAGTACTCGTCCTGACCGGAAATGCCGCGAATCTCCTCCTTGATGTGGGTGCGGAAGTGCATCCTCGTGCCGTTCCACCAGACGTAAAAAGGCTGGTTTTGCTCAACGGCGCGCTCGATGAAGTCGATGGCGGCGGCCAGTGTCTCCTCATCGACCGTTTCCATCCGATTCCGGGTCAGAGGTCCCGTATCCTCGACTAGACCGTCTGCCGTCGAGCGGATCACGCCGCGCGGCCCAAAGCGTTCGCGGAACTCCGGATCGGCAGGATAGTCGGGGTTCTCCGGCTCCTCCTCCGCATTGAGGTGATAGAGGTTGCCGAAGAACTCGTCGAAACCGTGGTTGGTCGGCAGATGCTCGTCTTTGTCGCCCAGATGATTCTTGCCGAACTGTCCGGTCACGTAACCTTGCGCCTTCAGCAGACCGGCGATCGTCGGATCCTCCTCCTGCATACCCAGGTCGGCGCCGGGAAGACCGACTTTCGAGAGGCCAGTGCGGAAAACGCTTTGCCCTGTAATGTAGGAGGAGCGGCCAGCGGTGCAGGACTGTTCCCCGTAGTAGTCGGTGAACATCATGCCTTCTTGGGCGATGCGGTCGATGTTCGGGGTGCGATAGCCCATTAATCCGAAGGTATAGGCGGAGATGTTCGACTGACCGATATCGTCTCCCCAGATCACCAGGATGTTCGGCTGCTCGGTCTGCGCGAATACGGGCGGCGCCGCGATTGCCGTCAAAAAGCCGAAGAGAAGAGCAAAACTCCGCATCGCACTCCACTCCTTTCGCTCACCACCCTATTGCGAAGACGCTACCATGAGTGCATTGGAGCACTTGTCGCCTTGGCGACAGAATCCGAGACCCCCGATCGTAGGGTGACCGGTTGCCGCGGATCGGCTGCTGAGCGTAATCGCCCACCAAACTCGGTGTGTCCCTCTAGGCTTCGGGGAGTTGTCGCATAAGCGACAATTGGAGCCGGCAGGCTGGCCTACAATGAGACGTTCCAATGGTATATGCGGTGGCCTCGCGGCTACCTTCACGCGCCCAGGATCGCAACAGAAGGAGCGACCATGCTGCAGAAGCGAAGTGGTCAGCCCGGCAGGACGCTCGGCTTTATCTTCTCGGTCTCACTGGCATTGACCTTCCTGCCGACGGCCGCTGAGGCGCAACTCACCAGCCCCTTCGGTCGCGATGGACCGCCCTTGACGACCGCCGACATCGACATGATGCGGGATGCGGCGAGACAGCTCTACCAGACCGAGCGCGCTATCGGTTCGACCGCGGAGTGGAGCAACCCGGAGAGCGGCAACGGTGGGAATGTCGCCTTAGCCGAGAAGCTAGAGCTCCAAGGGATGCCCTGCCGGCGCCTGTTGCACGATTTCACCATCGCCGACGGTAGCCGGCAGTACCGCTACTATGTCGACCGCTGCCGCGTGCCGAGTGGCGAGTGGAAGATCCCCTGAGTGGCCGAGCGCCAATGGCGACGTCAGGAGACTCTGTTCTGCAGCAACGGTCGTCCGAGATCTGCCGGGCGCTCGCCCTTCGGGTGAGCTGCGAAAGCGGCCAGCTTCTCGCGATCCAAAACGCGGACTGACCGAAAGAGAGTTCGATGATCCGAGCCTTGGCCATCGAGCGGAGGATCGGGTTGAGGCGCTGGCGGGAGACCCCGACCAGCTTGGCGAGGTCCGATTGCGAAACCGCCAACTCACCGGGTCGGATGGAGAGTCCGAAGCGCTGTGGCGACCACATTTCCGGCGAAGTAAGCATAGCCAGGCGCGAAGCGACGCGCGAGGCCGTGCACAGCCCGTCGATGGCTGCCAGATACCCTAAGAACAGGCGATAACGCCGGATCGCGAGTTTGACGAGGTTGCTGTCGAAATCCGGGAACTCGGAGCGCAGAGACTGGACGCGATCCGGATAAAGGTAGAAGAGATCGCAATCGGTGTCGGGAGTTGCCGTGATCTGATGCGACTCACCGGTAATTGCCGCAGCCTCACCGAACCAGAAGCCGTCATGAGCGATGTGCATGAGGCTCTCCGTCGAGTCAGAGGAAGCGCGTGTGAAGCGCACGCATCCAGACAATAGGTGGTAGAGACCGGAAAAGTCGTCACCCTCGATGTAAAGGGACATCCCGGCTCTACGGGTAATGGAGCGACCCGCTCTCAGCAGCGCCAGTCTCGTTTGCGGCTGCAAGTCGGTAAAGAAGCTGGAGTGGGTCAGGCTGCCCTGCAACTGCGAGGCTCTAATACACTGGCGCATGCTGCCTCTCCCGTCTTCTCTATGTTCTGTGCAACACCGACCGTTACAGAGCAATGACTGAGTGGATGAATATAATGGCATATAACGCTGCAAAAACTATCGAAAAGCAGAAAAAATTCTGTATGTTCACATGTATTTCATCAGCAGAAATATGATGATAATTGATTTTGTCAGAGCTGGTACTTTCCGTGAAGACGTCAGAATTGAGGTACGTCACCTGCTTCAAGTGTGGATTTTATATTTTATAATTTTCGAGATTGCTCGAGATGAAATTGACGCAGAGAAAGTTGAGAATCAATTTGATGATTGAAATAAATAATTTCTCGCGACTCAACTATATTTTCTGGTGCAGCCAAATATACGAAGGCACCCAATCTTGAGTAGATTTGGAATCTCGCAGGAAGGCGCCAGAGCTTTGAGTAGCTGAATTACAAGAAGATGCGGGGGTTGGCTCATGCAGATGAAGGGCGCAGCTACGATTGGCCTTGTCGGGCTGCTTACGGCGGGCTGTACGGGCGGAGGGGAGACCTCCGCGCTCGTCTTCGACACAGCCGCAACGACGATGCCCGACCGCTCGGCCGTCTCACAGACGGCGGCTGAAACGGTCACTGCCGCAAGACCTCTCAACCCAGCGCCTGTCTTATCCGACGGAAACGAACTGCCTCATGGAGAAAAGCAGCAATCAACGCAGCCCGTCACGCTTCATGATCCTGCAGCGGCAGCTCCCGCACACTCGCAATCAACGACAGGTCTTGCCTCACATAAACCTGCGATCACGCAGATACCGGAGTTGGCCAAGGCAGCCGATGACGAGCAGGCTTGGGAGCGCCCGCCACTCATCGATAGCAGACTGACAGAAGCTCAGTTGACGCAGGCTGACATGTCGGACTCGGCACCTGGCCAGGATACGACAGACAACCTCGGCGAAATTGCTCAGAAGGCCAACAATCCGATTTCCGACGCTTGGCTGCTGATCACTCAAAATGACACGACCTTGATTGGAGGAGATGCGATCGACGGGACCGAGGTTGCCAACGTCACGAAGTTCCAACCGGTGATCTCTGCGCCGGTCCTGGACGGTGACTGGAACTTCGTGGTCCGGCCGGTACTGCAGCTCTCCTCCCTACCCTTCGACAGCGACGTTGGCGATCTGCTGGGTGCCAGCCCGAACGACATTGTGGCGGACGACTCCCTCTCCCAAATAGCCGCCAATCCACTGGGCCGGACGACCGGTTTGGGAGACACGGTGCTGCTGACGCTGCTTGGCCCCAACACAAGTGATGGCTGGATCTATGCCGGCGGCGCCACACAGATCTTCCCGACCGCGAGCGACGATATTCTGGGACAGGGCAAATGGCAGGCCGGACCTGCCGTTCTCTTGGCACGTCTCGGCAACGACTACGGTGGTTTCGGGATCGAGCACTTCAACATCGGTGTCCTGCCGCAACACTGGTGGTCCTATGCGGGCGACGACGACCGTGACAGCACCAACCAGTCCGACATCCAGTACTTCATCAACTGGAAGGCAACGCCAACACAGTTGATCGGGATGACGCCCAACATCAGCATTAACTGGAATGCGGACGGCGGCTTCAACGACAAAGTCGCCTTGCCGGTGGGACTCGGCTTCATCGGACTGTTCCGGATCGGCAAGCTGCCTATCCGCTGGGGCGTCGAGGGTCAGTACTACCTGACAGGTCCCGACGAGCTGCGACGCGACGCGAACTTTCGCTTCTTCATCGCGCCCATTGTCCCGAACCTCTTCAAGTGACGGCCTGGCCAAGCCGACTGCCGCTGAGGGCGGCCCTTCTTTGCATACTATCTGTTGCCGCACCGGCAGGCGCAGAGAGTCCGCCATCCGCCCAGTCGCACGAGGGTTTCGCAGGATCGGCAGCTTGCCAGGATTGCCACACCGCCGAGCACGCGGCCTGGTCGCGTTCGCACCATCGTTGGGCCATGGCGCAAGCCAACGAGACCAGCGTGCTCGGGAACTTCGACGAGGCTACCGCGGAGCTGGACGGCCGTTCCGTTCGCTTCTTCAGGGAGGAAGGACGCTTCTTCGTCGAGATCGGCGAAGTCGCCGAGGGGATGCAGGTCTACGAGGTTACGCATACCTTCGGCTATGCGCCCTTACAGCAGTATCTCATCCCCCGGCCCGGCGGTCGGTTGCAGGCCTTCGGACTGGCCTGGGATAGCCGACCGGCAACGGAAGGTGGCCAGCGCTGGTTCGATCTCTATCCGGGGCGTGACCTTATGCCGGATGATCCACTCCACTGGTCGGGACGCGACCAGACCTGGAACTGGATGTGCGCTGACTGCCATTCCACAAATCTACGGCGGAACTGGTCGCCTGAGACCGAGAGCTACCAGACAACCTGGCAAGAAATCAGCGTCGGTTGCGAGGCCTGTCACGGCCCCGGCCGCACGCACGTCGAGACTGCCCGTACAGGCGCTCCATCGCCACTGATTGACCTTTCCGCGAGCGGCCGCTGGGAGCAGGGCGATAGCATGACCTTGGTCGCGCGACTATTGCAACAAGAGGGCGAAGGATCGTCGCGCCGGACCCAGGTCGAGACCTGCGCGCCTTGCCATGCCCGCCGCGCGCCCTTGAATGACGGCTATGCGATCGGCGCCCCCTTCATGGATTTCTATCGTCCGAGCCGGCTGGCCGAGGGCCTCTACCATCCCGACGGTCAGATCCAGGACGAAGTCTTCGTCTGGGGCTCGTTCCGGCAGAGCAAGATGGCGACGGCCGGCGTGGTTTGCAGCGACTGTCACGAACCGCACAGCGGCGAGATAAGGTTCCAAGGAAACGCCGTCTGCACCCAGTGTCACGAAGCCTCGCACTTCGATGCAGTTTCGCATCACCGGCACGCGCCGGAGACGGAAGCAGCGGCCTGCGTGACCTGTCACATGCCGGCCCGCACCTACATGGTGATTGACGACCGGCGCGATCACTCCTTCCGCGTTCCGCGTCCGGATCTCAGCGAAGCGATTGGAACACCCAACGCCTGTACCGCCTGCCACGGTGATCAAGACGCTGCCTGGGCTGCCAGTGCAATCGACACCTGGCGCGACGGCGACAAGTCCTGGCGACGCGCGCACTTCGGAACAGCCTTGGCCGCAGGGCGGCAGGGTGAGCCAGGGGCCTGGCTCGATTTGCTCGCTCTCCTCGACGCTCCCGAGGTTCCGGCCATCGCTCGGGCCACGGCGCTATCCTTGCTGCCGGCCTACGACGACTGGTTGAAAGACGATGATCTAGAGGCCGTTGCCGGAAGCTTGAACGATGAGGATCCGCTTGTTCGCCTTGCCGCCGTGGAAGCGATCGCCAGGCTTCCGCTCGCGACCTCGAGCAGGCTGCTGGCCGAGCGTTTGCAGGATCCCGTAGCCGCCGTGCGCCTGGCGGCCGCGGCGCAGCTTTCACGCGCAGACGAGCGAGACCTGTCTCTCGAGCAACGCTTCGCTTTGACATTCGCGTTGCACGACTACCGCGACAGTCTCGAAACCTCCGCAGAACGCGCCGATATGCAGGTCGCCTTGGGCAACCTCCACCTTACCGAGGGCAACCAGACGCTGGCGGCTGCCAGCTTCCGACGCGCCCTGGCACTCGACCCAACCTGGATACCTGCCTACCTCGCCTTGGCGGATCTGCAGTCCCGCTGGCGCGAGGAAAGCGAGGCCGAAGCGCTGCTTGGCGAAGGCCTGGAGCGTCTGCCGGACAACGCCGAGTTGCAGCATGTCCTCGGACTATCTCTGATTCGCCAACAGCGCCATGCAGAGGCGGTACCGCGCTTGGGTCGAGCTGCGACAGCAGCGCCGCAAGTCGCTCGCTTCGGCTACGTCCATGCGGTCGCGCTCTGGTCTGTCGGGCGGCCCGACGAAGCCATCGACGTCCTGCAAGAGTTGCTAACCCGCCACCCGGCCGACCGGGCCAGCCTCGAAGCCCTGGCGGCCTTCCTGCAGCGTTCAGGCCGAACCCGGGAGGCTCTAGAGGTTGCACGCCGCATCCAGGAGCTGCACGCACTGGAGTGAACTTCTCCGCGCCCTGCCCATCAGCCTACCGGGAGACAGCGAGAAGCTCCTCGTCTGTGGGTCAGCCTGTTCCTCGATAAAGCAGCTGAAACAGCGCCAACTTATAGACAAGGACAGTTTGAGGAGCAGGTCAGATCGACCGGCCGCTCAGCTGCTCTGCTTCTTTGGCCAATTCGCACGCATGTTGGTTGCGGGGGCCCGCAACCGACGTGGTTGGCAGCATCTTCTCCAGTCTGCGGCGTGATAATCCAACTTCATCCAAGTGCGGACGAGCTGATTTCTCTAGGGTGCCACCTAGTTCGACTCTCCTGGCCAGCCCTCTGATCCTTCCAGCCACCTGGTTAGCTTTCTGTGGCGGCGCAGTTAAGGCTTATCAGCGAAGCAGACCTTCGTGCAACGTGCAGAGAACGACGGGAAGCAGCCCAATTTGCACGATGCTGCGGCCACGATAAACGGCAGCTCTGTAAGGTATAACGCTGTCTCACCCCGCCGCCTCGCCCCATATTTCTCAGAAAGGTGTCATCGCTTAGAGTAGTCTAACATCAGCACCTCTAGCTCCTCGATTGTTTCCGGGAACCGGGCGAAGCTGTGCTCGGCTGGAACGTTCGACCACGAGAGCTTTTCCTCCGTCATCAATTCGACGAAGGGAACAAACCAGGTTAGGTCATCGAGCACAGAAGCGCGGAGATTCACCCGGGTGTCCGCGCCTTGGATACGGGTAAAGATGAAATTCAAGCACTTGGCGCAAAAGTTGTGCTCTCGCCGTTCCGTCCTTAGACCCCCGACCACCAGTTCACCGGTTACAGAGAAGGCGTCGGCCGGGAACATAGCGGTCAAAGAGTAAGCACTCGCGCAAAGCTTCTGACAATCGCGGCAGTGGCACGCGAGCGTCAGAAGTGGAGGTGCGGTCACGCGGACGCGTACCGATCCGCAAAGGCATGAGCCTTCGAGCGGGAGATGGGGAGCACTCATCGACAAACTCCCTTTGAGCTTGGTTCCTAGGTTAAGCAGACATTGGGACGACCGTCCCAGGTAGCAGCTTCGTCTCACACTGCGGAATTCTGATCCAAAGAGTACAAGTGACAGAGTCGGGACTCTATCGGACGTTCTCGGCTCCTCACCAAGCCTATCCAACTGGCCCAAAAACAGAAGCCAAGGCCCTGAAAGAGGAACATTTGCCCCAGATCGCGCGATTTCTGGCTCAATCTGGTTGCGGGGTGATTTGAACCTACGATCCAAGTCATTGATCTTTGGTTCTGCCAAAAGGGCGGCCGGTCGGACCGCCTCGGTTTGTCTTTGATCGGGTTGGATTATCTTGGTTCGAGTTGGTCGCGGGGGGGGCGCACTCCCCTATTTTCTCTTTCTGAATTCACGGAATTTCCGGCAATTGCTTGCCGCTTGATGCCAATCACGAAAGCTCTACAAGAGTCTTTAAAGACCGAGTCCGGCCCCGAACGGCCGGTCGGGTTGTCTATTTGGACGACCACTTCGAACCCATTTGAGACAGTCATCCAAATAGGTCGATCTTCCAGAATACAGCAACTTAATGAAACCGCTCGCCTAGTTCAGTTTTTTTTCCATGCGGAAATTCGTAAGCCCCACGCCCGCTATTTCCACTTCTTGTTCAAGGTCAACAATCCAACCCTGCCGCAGGAAGAAAGGCCTCGCCTTTAGGCTGGCTTCTGTGTGCAAGCGCTTTGCTCCCAGTTCACGCGCCTTATTCTCGACCGACGTATAGAGGCGCCACCCTACCCCCGACCCGACAACGGAAGGTGATACAAATGCCAGATCAATCAATCCAGTGGCGTCGATTGTCATGAATCCTACCGGTTCTCCGTCCAACTCGGCTATCAGAGCGATCATCGGACGCAAGCGCTCAAGCCAGAATGACGGATCGGGTTCTTCTCCACCCCATGCCTGCCGCTGTTCGGCACTGTAGAAGTCACTCGTACCTTCGTGGACCGCATCGAAGTAGACTTGAGCAACTGCCGCCGCATCTTTCTCCCGAAACTCACGAATGATCACGTTTCCTGGCATCGGTTCGATTTTCTCCAAGATTCTCTGACTGATCGCAAGCCGCTAAGAACGTTGGAAGTTCAATCGGCGGGCATGAGGTCGTTCGTAGCAAATGTCCGCTTTCGTCCGCACATCAGTAGTTCGTGGTTCCTACCGCAGTGGCCGAGTTGGATCGCTTCGAGATCACTACAACCGTCTCAAAGCGGTCTTTGCTCGCGGACGTGGGGATGACGGTATCGCGCCCACCTCGATCGTTATCGCCAACGCAGAAGCGGCTACCTGTGTTCGACACCCTGACCCATCCCGCGCCGGCCTTCCTTTGCCGGCGTCAATCCGATGGGCACTTCTCCCCTACTCATCTTAGTGCTTCTATAAAGGCGACCCCGCGAAGACACGTCAAGCCGCAGTTTCTCTCATCCGTCCCGGCAGTGACGGTCCTGCGGGCATAGCCGTAGCCGGTCAACAGCCGTTCGTTGAAGCATTTTTTCGTAAGGCTGCTGTCGCCCATGACGGACTTCGGTTGGTGCCGACTGAGCGCGCCGGGGTCGTGCAACGAAACAAGCAGCCCTTGACGGGCCGCTTGTTCGAGCATTTCTGTCGCGGGGGCGGGATTCGAACCTGCGGCTTTCAGATTATACGCCTACTAAGGTGGACGGCGCTGGATCTGCTTTGCCTTTTTTTACACCTGGATCTGCACGACTGTGCTCTATCCATCTGGCCTGGTTATGCACTCAATCCAGTTCATCATCCAGGCAACGGATAATCTATGGATGTCAGGCGTCTGCGTGTCTTGGTGGTATCGGTGATCCGAGCGAGACCGCTTGTAGCCGTCTTCAGACCAAAGTGCACAGGTCGGGGGCCTTTTGATCTTCCGTTGCGATGAAAGCGCCGGGTCGATCACGGCGGCAACCTCTCTGCGACGCATAAGCTCTCCAGGTGTTCTCTCGAAGCCGAGCAGCGTCGCAGCGAGCGTGGCTTTAACGGACCAGCCGAAACCAGTGAGCCGGCCGACGGGCGATCTCTCGTCCGCGCCTGTCAGTGAGCGTCGGGCAGTGTCACGACGATCCCATCGGTGTCCTGCGACAGGAAGATCTGACAACAGAGTCGCGACGTCTCCGATAGATTGAAGGCGACATCGAGCATGTCCTCCTCGCCATCTGACGGTGGCGCGAGGCGTACGAACCAGTCGGCATTGAGCCAAACGTGGCAGGTCGCGCAGGCCAGGGACCCGTTGCACTCGCCCTCGATCAGCCCCGCCTCACGCAGCGCTTCCATGACGGAAAGACCGGCCTGCGCCTCGACAGTGCGACGCTTCCCCTGCGCATCGATCACCGTGATCCGCATGGTCACGCTCCCAGGCAAGGGGGCAAGCGGTGGGTCAGGTTCCGTCTTGTCTCGACCGCTGTCGCCAGAGCCAGCAGCGTCTCCTCCTGCCCCGCCCCACCGGCCAACTGCACGCCGATCGGCAGGCCGTCGGACGTGAAGTCCGCGGGAACGGAGATGGCCGGCTGGCCGGTCATGTTGAAGAGGTAAGTGAAGGGGCACCAGCGCCAGTCGTCCGGAGCTTCCCCCGGTGGGGCCTCCGCCTGCAGGTCGAAGGCAGGTCCCGGCATCACCGGAGTCAGAACGGCGTGGTAGCGGTTGAAAAAGGCCTGTGCCGCGGCAGCGATGGCCAATCGCCCGGCAAGAGCGCGATGGTAGCTCAGGATGTCGATCGAACGGCCGCGCGCAGCGATCTCCCTCAACAGCGGGTCCATCCGCTCCGCCTGCTCCGGCGCGTAGCTATCGAGGAAGCCGGCATAGGTCGCTTCCCAGAACACCATGAAGGTCTCATAAGGGTCGGCGGGCCACTCGGGATCGGCTTCCTCGACCAGGGCACCGGAGTCGCCCAGGACCTCGGCCACCGTCCAGATCGCAGCTTCAGTCTCCCGATCCGGTTGCCCCAAACCGCCCAGTGTCGGCGAGACCGCGACCCGCAAGCCCACCGGACCTTCGGCAGCGCGCGCCGCCGGATCGAAGGGCAAAGGCCAGGCATAGGGATCGCGCGGTTCGGGCCGCGCCATAACCTCCAACATCGCCGCGACGTCCGCCACGCGGCGGGCCATCGGTCCGGTCACGGAGTGTGGCATGAAGAAGGACGGTGGAAAGGACGGCACGCGACCAAAGCCCGGCTTCAGGCCGACCAGGTTGCAGAAGGCAGCCGGAATTCGGATCGAACCGGCACCGTCGGTGCCCAAAGCCAAGGTTCCCATACCCAAGGCGAGGGCCGCCGCCGCGCCGCCGCTGGACCCCCCAGGGGTCCTGTCGAGTACATAGGGATTGCACGTCACTCCATGAACGGCGCTGCGGGTAACGATCCGCGATCCCGATTCCGGGGTCGCCGTCTTACCGACGAACACGGCGCCAGCCTCACGCAGTCGCGCAACCGGCGGCGAATCCTCGGGGGCCGGAATCGTGGGGTCGAGAGCAAGGGATCCGCGCCGCACCGGCCAGCCTGCGACCGGCGCGAGGTCCTTGATCGAAGTCGGAATGCCGTCGAGCAAGCCCAGCGGACATCCGGAACGAAACCGCTCGCAGGAGGCTCGGGCCATGGCCAGCGTCGTGGCACGGTCGCGGTAGACGAAGGCATTGACCGACGTGTCGAAGCTGTCGATCCGCTGCAGCGCCGCCTCGGCCGCCTCCACAGGCGAGAGAGCGCCACGGCGAAAAAGGTTCGCCAGTTCCGCAACGCCGAGATCTGCAGGCGAATTCGCTTCGATGACTGTCGGTTTCGCGCTCACGAGTCTCAATAGAGCTCGAAGTACTCATCGAGTTCAGCCTGCGGAATCTCGTCGCGTAGCCGGCCCGCCTCCTGCCATTTCATGGCCGTGTAGACCTTAACGAATTCCTCGCCGAGCAGATCACGCAAGGCGACATCGGCCTCGAAGGCTTCCAGCGCGTCCTCGATTGCGGTCGGCAGCTTTTCGAAGCGCTCGTCGTCTTCTTGCGGTCCTGCCGCCGGCGGGTCGAGTTCGCGGCCCTGCCGCACGCCCAGCAGGCCGGACGCGATCACCGACGCCGCCACCAGATAAGGGTTCGACATCGCCGAGGGAACACGCACCTCGAGATGGGTCGCTTCGTCGTAGCTGGCCTTGACCCGTACGCTCGCCGAGCGGTCCTGCACGCCCCAGGAGATGTTCGAGGGGGCATAGGTGCGTGGGCGAATGCGGCGATAGCAGTTCGGCGTCGGATTCCAGATCGCCATGGAAGCCCGCGCGTGATCGAGAATGCCCTGAATGAAACTGCGCATGAGCGACGACAAACCGTGCTCAGCCGCCGGATCGAGAAAGGCATTCTTGCCCGTCTCGCTGTGGAGCAACGAGATGTGAAAATGCGAGCAGCTACCCGACAGACCCTTGTAGGGCTTGGTCATGAAGGTGCCGAGCAGACCATGGCGCGCCAAATACTCCTTGACGGTGCCTTTGAACACGAAGGCCCGGTCGGCCGCGGCGACCCCGTCCAGCGCCGAGTAGTTGATCTCCACCTGGCCCGGTCCGTGCTCCACGTTGTAGGTGATGATGTCGATACCCTGAGTTTGGAGCGTACGAATCAGGTCGTCGATCGCCGGATGACCGTGGGTCCGTGCGGTCACGAAAATCGGCTGCCCCCCGAAAATCGGCTTCCGTGTCTCCAGGTCCACCGCGTAAAACTCGTACTCGTGGCCCATCTTCACGGTGTAACCCTGGGCTGCCGCGAGCTCGAGCATCTTCTTCATCAGCAGCCGCGGCGTCGCCATCTGGGGTTTACCGTCGTACCACATGGTGTCGCAGATGACGCGACCGGTCTTCTCGAGCCAAGGTACCGGAGACAGGGTCTCCGTATCCGCGACCATCACGCAGTCGATATAGTTCATCTCTTCATTGTAGCCGGAGCCGCGCACCGGGATGGAATAGCTATCCAGGGCCACGGTGCCGCCATAGAGATTCAGACCGGTCGTCATGTAGTGCGCGACATGGTCGATCGGAATCGTCTTCCCACGCGACAAGCCCGCCATGTCCGGCAGTTCGAAGCGCAGGTAGTCGAAGCCGGCCTTCCGCACGTCTGCCACGAAAGCCTCCGCGTCCTCGGAGGAGTAGAGCTTCAATTTAGGCAAGGTCGCTTCCGGGGCTGTCGTCAGTACGGTTGCATCCATCATTCGTCCCTCACTGCACGGAGGCGGCCTGCGCGGCCGCCACGATCTTCAGGAAGTTCTCGTTGAGACGCCGCGCGGCGGCCTTGAAGTCCGCTAACCGTGCCAGAGTGTCGGCGGCCAACGCTGCCGCCCCCTCAAGCCCCAGGGCCTGCTCGAGCGAAGCGGCATAGGCTGGAATGGCCTGCCACTCCGGCACCGTCGCCTCGGTGAGCTCGACGTGATACTGGAGGCCGTAAGCCGCTTGCCCAACCCGGAAGGCCTGCACCGCACAAGCCGCGTTACGCGCCAGGACCTCGCTGCCAGGCGGCAAATCGGTCACCTCGGCGCCGTGCCATTGAAAGGTCTCCATGCCGTCGCCGAAACCGGAGAAGAGCAGGTCGGTCTTGCCGGCGTCGGTGAACTCGACCGGGGCCAATCCCACCTCGGGCGCGCCGGCCGCGCCGACCGAACCGCCCATCGCTTCGGCCAGCAACTGATGGCCGAGGCAAACCCCGAGAAACGGCCGTCCTAAATCACCGACCCAGTGCCGGATCGCCGCCTTCTCCGGTGCCAACCAGGGATGCTGGCGTTCCTCCCACACATCCATCGGGCCGCCCATTGCAACGAGAACGTCGTAGGGTTCGAGCGACGGGATCGGTTCGCCTTCGTCAAGCTCGACCGCATCCCAAGCAATCCCGGCCTCGCGCCAGAGGTCGCGAAAGACTCCAGGGTGCTCGACATCGACGTGTTGGAAAACCAGAAAGCGCATGAAAACCTCAGCCGGTTAGCATCGCGGCTTCGGCAGCTTGCCGAGGGACGCCGCGAGTGGTGGAGTGTTCGAAATGCAACGGCTTGCCCGGAAAGACCCGCGCATGAGCCGCATGCGCGGCCAACGAAGCTTCTGCAAAGCCGGTGAGAATTAATTTCTGTTTGCCGGGATAGGCCGCGACATCGCCGATGGCGAAGACGCCGGAGCGTGCCGTTTCGCAGGTGATCGGATCGACCGGGATCGTCTTGCCGTTGCCCCCCAGTCCCCAGCCGGCCAGCGGCCTGAGATTACTGGCCAGGCCGAACAGTGCGATCAGGACATCGGCCTCGAGCCGCTCGGTACCGCCACCGATCCGAGACAACTGCAGGGCCTGAAGCTTTGGCGGCACCCCTTCCAGTCCAGCCAACTGATACGGCGTTCGCAGCGAGATCCGCGGATCGGCCCGCATCCGCACCACAGCATCGGGCGCGGCACGGAACCGCTCGCGCCGGTGAACCACGGTCACGCTCGCTGCGACCTCGGCCAGAGACAAGGCCCAGTCCACAGCGCTATCGCCGCCACCGGCAATGGCAATGCGGGCGTCGCGAAAGCGCTCGCGCCGAGCGACGTGGTAGAAGACGCTGTGTCCCTCGTAAGCCTCGATATCAGCGAGCGGGGGGCGGTTGGGGCCGAAGGCGCCGGCGCCGGCAGCCAACAAGAGAGCTCGCGCACGGACCTCTCGACCGCCAGCCGTTGTCAGCAGGAAGCTCCCGTCCGCATGCTCCACCAGAGCTTCGGTGGTCTCCTTAAACAGAAATCGCGGCTCGTAGGGAGCGGCCTGTGCCATCAAGTCATCGACCAAGGCGTCGGCGCGCACGACAGGTCGGCTGGGAATATCGTAGATCGGCTTTTCGGGATAAAGCGCCGTCAGTTGCCCGCCCGGCTCCTCCAGTGCATCCACCAGCGCACAACGCATGCCCAATTGCCCACAGGCAAAGACCGCGAACAGGCCGACTGGGCCGGCGCCAACGATGCAGATGTCGGTTTCGAGAGTCACTCCGCAGCCTCCGCGCGTCGTAAATCTACTTCCATCGAGTGCACGGTGGTGGAGTCTCCAATATCGCTCTTACGGCCCTTGTGCAGTACATTGATGTTGGCGGCCGCCGGCTCGGCGCTCGGCCAGCGGCCCTTGTAGACGATTCCCATGCCGGGCTGCGCGATCTCACTGACCTCGACCGGCAAAGTCAGCACACCGGCCTCGTTGGACAACGTGACGCGGTCGCCGGACGTCAAGCTGTGAGCCTGTGCGTCGTCGGGATGCAGAAGTACGGCGTTGCCACCCAGTTGCTTCCGGATCTTCGGGTCGTTGGCGTAGCTGGAGTTCATCTGCCACAAAGAGGCGGGCGAGAGAATGCGAAGCCTGCCGTCCGTGGTGCCAGGGTCGGCGTGGGGTTCGGGGACCCGGGGCAACCCGTCGGCCTCGGCGCGTGCCGATGCGATCTCGATCTTGCCCGAGGGTGTCGGGTAGCGACCCTCTGCGAACTGCAGGCGCGGCTCCGGGTACAAGCGAACGGTTCCCGCCTTCGCCAACTCGGCAAAACCACCTTTGAACGGCGTCTGGGCCAGAATCCGGGCGATCAGATCGGCGTCGCTCTCGAACAAGGCCGCCGCTTCGAAGCCCAGGGCAGCGGCGAGACGGCGAAAGATCTCCTGGTTCGGCAGCGCCTCGCCCAAAGGCTCCTGCAGCTTTACCTGCGCCGAGAGGGTCTGATGGAAGTAAGGTACGATTACGTCGTCGAATTCCAGGAAGGCCGCCGCGGGCAGGACGATGTCGGCGAAAGCGACCGTATCGGTCGAAAAAACGTCGCAGGCGACGTGAAACAGGTCCTCGCGCATCAAGGCTTTGCGCAGCCGCGCCTGATCAGGAGACGAGGCCAGGGGATTGCAGTTCCAGTTGAAGAAAACCTTGGTGCGTTCCGAGTCCTCCAGAGTCTCCGCCAGATCCATGTGGCTGATCGAACCGCTTCCGCGATCGAGTTCGGGAGGGACGACGCTGTTCATGTCGATGCCGCGACTGCCGGGCCCGTTCATGTAGCAAAAACCGGCGCCGGGCTTACCCAGGTTCCCGGTACCGGCGATCAGGGCAGCGAGCGCGCGAAAGGCGTTACCGCCCCGGGCCGTGCGCTGCATCCCCTGGCCCAACCAAAGCAGCGAAGGGCCCTTGGCATAGGCGATGGCAGCCTGCTCGATCTGTGCAGCCGGGACGCCGCAGCGGCGCTCGGTCGTTACGGGATCGGCAGCCTCGATCGCAGCGAGGATCTCGTCGAAACCAATAACCTGAGCGTCGATGAAAGCCTGATCGAGCAGGCCTTCGCGCTGGGCGACATGGAGGAAGCCGAACGCCAGCGCGGCATCGGTTCCCGGCCGCAGCTGCAGATGCAGCGAGGCTCGCTCGCGGGCCGTCTTGTGACCGATCGGATCGATCGCGATCACCTCTGCACCAGACTCCCGTAGCCAGTCCTTGTGCATATGCGGTGCCGAGTGGGAGGGGTTGGCGCCCCATATCAGAATCGTCTTGGCCTGCTTTGCCGTTTCCGGGTCGAACCCCTCCAGGGAGTCGCCAAACACGTACTCCAGGGCAACGTGACCGGCCTTGTTGCAGACACTGTCGGGATCGACCTCGGTTGCTCCGAGATGGCTAAAGAAGCGTAAGGGATACCACCCCGCGATCAGACCGACGGTGCCGGTGTAGTGCGCCTGCATAATCGTCGACGTCCGGCCGGCTGCAATCAGCGGCTTTAGAGACTCAGAAATCTGCTGCAGAGCCGTCTCCCAGGAAACAGGCTCGAACTTAGCTTTTCCCTTCGGTCCGACACGACGCAGAGGCCGAGTCAATCGCGCGGCTGGATCTTGCCAGGTTCCGTTATAGACAATCGCACACTTTCCGCAGAGTCCGCCGCGCGCGACGTGATGCTCTGGGTCTCCGAGAATCTTGCGTAACTTTCCGTCGTCGCGCACCGCTACGATCCCGCAGGCGTCGTAACAGTCCCGCGGGCAGGTCGTCTTGACGTAGTCGCGCTTTCGCTCGCCAGCGCTCATGCTGGTCTCCTCCCACCTTCCATCATATGAGTCGCCGCCCGCTGTCTTTGTCGAAGCTCAGCATTCGATCGAGACGGGGGCGCAAGCAAACCGACGAGCCAATCGGAAAACGGCTCGCATCGTGAGCCGGTAGCGTCGCCCGCAGGACTGAGCCCGCCGCCGTCAGCGTTACGGCCGCATTGAGCCCAAGCGGTTCCACATCCACAACCTTCGCGTCAGTAGCCGTCGCGCCGTCGGCGCCCGACTTCGGTTGTTCAAGCCTCATATGCTCGGGGCGAATGCCGATCTCGACGGAGCCTCGGGCACCATCGAAAAAGCTGCACAACGGCGCCGGTGCCGGCAGCACCATTTCAGCGGTGCGCAGGCGTCCGCCATCGGAGGGGTCGTAGACTGCCTGCAGGAGATTGATCTCGGGCGCACCGACGAAGCGCGCGACGTCCCGGTCGGCCGGCTCGTCGTAGAGCGTCTGGGGCGGTGCAACTTGCCGGACTCTACCGTCGATCAGCATGACCACGCTGTCGGCGATCGCCAAAGCTTCCGCGAAGTCGGGCGTGGCGAGCAGGAAGGCATAATGATGCTCGCGTTGCAGACGTTTCAGCTCGGCACGCAGTTCCACACGGAGCGTGGCATCCAGACTGGACAGAGGTTCATCGAGCAAGAAGAAGGCAGGCTCGCGCACCAAAGCCCGTCCGAGCGCCACGCGCTGACGCTCGCCGCCGCTCATCGTTTTCGGCAAGCGTCGGAGCACATGTGGAATCTGCAAAGTCTTTGCGACGGCGGCGACTTTCTCCTCGATCACGGCGTCGCCTTGACGGCGGATCCGGAGAGGATGCGCCAAGTTCTCGAAGCCGGTCTTGTTCGGATAGAGCGCCAGGCTGTCGAAAATCATGGCGACGTCGCGGTCCTTCGGCTCCAGGAAGGTGGCATCTCGACCCTCGATCAGCATGCGACCGCTATCCGGCACCTCCAACCCGGCGAGGGTGCGCAACGCCGTCGTCTTGCCGGCACCGGCGGCGCCGAGCAACACCAGAAACTTGCCGCGCGGCAATGCGATATCGACGCCATCCAATGCCAGCGTCTTGCCGAACCGCTTGGTGATGCCTTCGGCGGAGAGAACGAGATCGCTCATGCCGCCGCCCCTGCCCTTGCCCCTGCTCGAGCGCTCTCAGTCAGGTTGCGATTGGTGTCGCCGGAGAAGAGGACGAGCTTGTCCGGAGCGATCGAGACACCGACCTTCTCGCCATCGGATGGCTGCACGTCGGAGGACACCAGGGCCTTCAGTGTCACCTCTGCAACTTTGACCGTAACAACGGCTTCGGGCCCCCTTGGTTCGACGGCGCTCACAGTTCCATTGACCGGGCTATCAGCCGTCGCTGTCAGCCGCACCGCCTCAGGCCGCACACCCAAGGTGACATGAAGCTCCCCGCCGGCTGCCGCAGGTGCCAGTCGATCCGGCACGATCACCTCGAAGCTCTCATGCCGGAATCGCTGGCCGGAGGCATCCGACGTCAACACCCCCTGGATCAGGTTCATCGGCGGCGACCCGATAAAGCCGGCAACGAAGACATGCTCGGGGCTGTCGTAGACCTGCTCCGTCAGGTCGCACTGCCGAATTTTGCCCCCGCTCATCACCGCGATGCGGCGGGCCAGCGACAGGGCTTCGATCTGGTCGTGCGTGACGTAGATGATCGTTAGGCCGATCTCCGACTGCAGGCGGCGCAGCTCGCGGCGCATGGACAGGCGCGTCTCGGCCTCCAGGTTGGACAGCGGCTCGTCGAGCAGCAGGATCGAAGGCTCGGTGACCAGCGTGCGGCCGATGGCAACCCGTTGAAGCTGCGAACCGCCGAGGCGCGATGCCTTTTCCTTCATCAAATCGCCCAGCCCGAGCAACTCGGCGGCCTGACCGACCCTGCGGTTTACCTCGCTTCGCGGCAGGCCACGAACCTGCAACCCGAAAGCCAGGTTCTTCTCGACGCTCATATGGGTGAAGACGGCGTAATCCTGGAACACGAGCCCGACGTTGCGTTGACCGGGCGGCACCCCAACAACAGAACGTCCGTCGACGCGGATATCGCCTGAGGTCGGATCTTCGAGCCCGACGATCATGTTCAGTGTCGTCGACTTGCCGCAGCCCGAGGGACCAAGCAGCGCCAACGTCTCACCGGACTCGACGGTCAGGTCGATCCCGTCGACTGCGACCACGGCACCATCGTCGTACGCCTTGTGCAGATCGACCAGTTCCAACTTGGGTGCGGTCATCGTTTGACCGCTCCGAAGGTCATACCGCGCGCGAGATGCTTCTGGATCAGGAAACCCGCGATCACGAGGGGAGACATGGCGAGAAATGCCAGAGCTGCCTGAACCCCGTAGAGAGTGCCAGCCGTTGCCGTAACGTACTTGGCGAGACGTACGGGGATCGTCTCTATATTGGTGTAGGAGAGCACCAGCGCGAAGAGAAACTCCGACCAGTTCAAGATGAAAATGAAGAGCGTCGTGGCGAAGAGTCCGCCGCGGATCAACGGCAAAGTCACGGTCACGTGCGCCATGAAGCGCGACTTCCCGTCCACCATCGCCGCCTCTTCCACTTCACGAGGGATCTCGTCGACGAAGCTCTTCAGCATCCACGTCGAGAACGGCAAGGTGATCGCTACATAAATCGCGATCAGGCCGAGGTAGGTATCGATGAGGCCGACGGCGGAGAAGATGATCACGAAGGGGACTGCGATGGCCGCCGGCGGAAACATGCGGCCCGAGAGAATCAACAGAGGCGTGAACCGGCCGCTCGCGCTGTAGCGCGACAAACCGATCGCCGCGAGCAATCCGATCATCACGGACAGCAGCGTGGCGCTCACGGAGGCGATGATCGAACCGATCACCGCTGCCGTGGCGGATTCGCTGACGCCGCCCACGCCGTAGTCGCGAATCGCGTCGGGGTCGAACAGCGTCCGGAAATTGATCAGGGTCGGTTCTGCAGGGATCCAGACGGCCGGAACCGCATTCCAGTCGGTCGGCGGCTTGATCGCGGTCATCGCAATCCAGAAGATCGGGAACAGCGTGACCACGAGCAGGAAGATCAGAACGACGACCAGCGGCCAGGTGATAGGTCGGACCGGCATCAATTTCGCCCCTCCAGCAGCTGCTTTCGAATGGGCGTCAGCAGCAGATCGACCAGGAACAACGTGCCGAGCAGAACCAGAAAGGCCGCAGCGGCGCCGTAGGCGAGCTGGAAGTCGTTGAAGGCAAGCTTGTAGATATAGAGGCTGATCGTCTCCGTCGAAGACCCCGGACCGCCGCGGGTCAGCATGAAGACTTCATCGAACAGCTTGATGATCTCCATCGAGCGGATGACGAAGGCCACGACGATGACCGGCAGCAGCATCGGCAAGATGATCCGCCAAAAGACTTGGCGCGGACTGGCTCCGAGAATGACGGCTGCCCGGATCGGGTTCTCCGGAACGCTGTTCAAGCCGGAGAGAAGGATCAGAAAGAACAGTGGCGTCCAGTGCCAGACCTCGGTGATGATGACCGTGGCGGTTGCAAGCGAAGCGCTGCGAAACCACTCGAGCCCGGCGCCGTCGCCCAGCAGCAGCTCCAGCATCTGGTTGATCGGGCCGTTCGACTGGAACAGCATCCAGAAGGTGTAACCGACCACCACCGGCAGCACCATCATGGGTGTCAACAGCGTGGAGAAGATAAGTGACTTGCCGCGGAACTCCCGCATGAAGAGCACCGCCATTCCCAGGCCGATCACGAACTCCAGCGAGAGACAGACGACCGCAAGGACCAGGGTGCGCACGACAGCTTCGACGAAGCGGGTGTCGTAGAAGAGCAGTTCTTCGTAGTTGAACAATCCCTCGAAGCTGGCGTCGAACAGCGATCCGCGCGTCGGCGACCAGGTGGTGAAGCTCAATGCCAGGGCGACCAGCAGCGGCACGACCAGGACGAAGAGCGAGATCAGTTGACCCGGCAACATCAGACCGCGCACGAAACGCCGCCGTCGACCGGCCCCGTCGGGCATGTCCGGCTCGGTTACGATCGGCGTGGTCGTTTGCCTCTCAATCCGATCCGTTGAAATCTTGGTCTCGACATTCATTGCGAGGTCGCTGCAAGGGTGGACGGCACGAAGCACGAAAGAGTGAGACTGACCTCGGGAGTGGGAAGCCGGTCGCGGCGAACGCTTCGGCTTCCCATGCTCACGACAGCTCCGCTATCCGCTAGACCCACTGATCAGCGCCGCTGGCTCGCTTGATTGGCTCGGCCAAGTTCCTGGCGAGAGACAGCCAGGACTCTTTCACTTTCTCTTTTCCGATACGGCGGGTGATGCGATCGCAAGCGCGCGCCGCATCGTCCAGCGCTTCCTTCGGTGCCTTTTCGCCCGTCATGCAGGCGTGCACTTCCTTGTCGAGCGCGTCCTGATACTCGAACCCGCCCGGCAGGCAGAAGTCCGGTACGGTGTTGACGATGTTGTTGTAGAGGGTGTCGAGATATTCGGGCGAATAGGTGTCGACCAATCGTTGGGTCGGTGCCTTCATATGATTGACACGATAGGGGTCGGAGTATCCGCCGAGATAGGGGATGGCGTCGGATGAGACGGTCGGAGAGGTCATCCACTGGGCGTAGGCGTAAGCCAGCTCCGGATTGGCCGAGTAGCGAGATACGGCATAGCCATACCCCCAACAGAACAGTCCTGCGTAGAGCTGCGAGCCATCGCTCAGGGTATCGGACGGCATGACCGTCGCTGCGATCTTGCCCGTGGTGGCAGGCCCGGTCGAGGGAGCCTTCGAATATTTGAAGCCGGACGGCCAGACAATGTTCATGAAGCCGGCGCCACGACCGAAGGCATTGTAGTTGGACGACCAGGTGAAGCTGAAGGCATCCGGATGCAGGTAAGGGTTGATCGCCAGCATGTCCTCCAGCGCGGCCAACCCCTCGTCGGAGTTGAAGGTGGGATTCATGTCGCCGTCGAAGTAGAGACGGCCTTTGGACATGAGCCGCTGCATGAACATCCACTTCACGTAGTAGCGTGAACGATATTCCAGGCTGCCGAAGAAGTTGTTGTCCGGATCGTGCATGAACTTGGCGAGGTCGTGATACTCCGTCCAGGTCTTCGGCACGTCGAGCGGATAGCCATGGGCATCCGCGAAGGCCTTCATCTTGTCCGGGTCGGTCAGATGGTCGCTGCGGCACAGCAGCGTGATCTGATCGCCGTCATTCAGCAGACCGGCGACCCGCCCGTTGTAGAGCTGGGCATGGTGGCTCGCTGGAAAGACCACACCGTATTCTTCGTTGAAGAGCTCTGGGTTGTAGGTCTCGACCCAGTCGGTCAGGTCGTAGATCACGCCTGAGTCGATCCAGTCCGGATAGGACATCGCCGTCGGCATCATCACGTCGTAGCGACCGGTACGGGCGACGGCTTCCTGCATGCCCTTGGTGTGCACCACCTCGTCGGGTTCTTCGATGAACTCCAGATCGATGCCCAGCTCGTTCTTCCATTTGTCGACGTAGGGGGTCATGTTGCCGATAGACCCGGTGGGGATCAGCAGAGTCAGCGTCTTCTTCTCGGCCTTTGCCGCCATCTCCTGGGCGAGAGCCCAGGCACGTTCTTCGGGCCCGCCGATCGCCGCGTAGGCCTTGCGTGCGCCCAATGGCGACAGTGCCACGAAATTGGCGACGCCGGCGGATACGCCCAGCGCTGCCAGGCGATTCAGAAAGGTCCGGCGCGAAAGTCCGCCGGCATCGAAGTCCCCACACGCCGTGTCGATCTTCTTACGGTCCCTGTTCATCGTCTTTTCCTTCCCGGCCTGGCACGCAAGCTCCGTCGCGCGCGGCTTCTGCTCGACTGGACTCCATCGTTCTGGCCGCGCCCTTCGATGCGCCGTCAGACGGTTGCCTCAGCACTATGCAAGGAACGCTAACTGCGCCCGGTCATTGAGCAGAAGGACCATTATGGGATACAGAATGGAGCCAATTTGATGAATGGCTGGATGACAACACCTTGGCCAAATCGGGCTCCAGAGGGTCTTTCGCGACTGTCCACCTCGATCATGCGGGCGGCATTCCGGTGTATCGGCAGATCGTGGACCAACTGCGCGCAGACATCGCGGGCGGCCACCTGACGCCGGCGACCAGATTAGCCTCTACCAGAACGCTCGCTTCAGAATGGGGAGTTTCGCGCAATACGGTTTTACAGGTTTTCGAGATCCTAAAAGGCGAAGGCTATGTGGATTCACGGGTCGGCGACGGAACCTATGTGGCGAAGGAAATTCCCGAACAGCCGCCGACCAGGCCGGAAGCCGTCGCTCCCGGTATGGCATTCCAAAGCGGGCAGCGGGGATATCCGTTCAAGCGCCTGTCGCGGCGGGGCCGCTCCCTCATGGAGCAGTGTCCACCCGGTTTGACCGAACGTCCCGCCCCCTTCATGCCCGACGTTCCCGACCTTCGCGCCTTTCCCATTCGAACTTGGTTGCGACTGATGAGCGAGGTGTCGGGGCGCCTGACCGGCTCTTCGCTGGTTCAAGTCTCGAATGCCGGGTACGAGCCGCTGCGCGAAGCCATTGCCCATCATCTGCGGACAGCCCGTGGGCTGAATTGTGTGGCTGCCCAAGTGATAGTGACGAGTGGATCGCAACAGGGACTGGATCTCGTGACGCGCATGTTGCTCGATCGCGGCGACCCGGTTTGGATAGAGGAGCCAGGGTACATCGGCATACGCGCCTCCTTGCTCGCCAACGGCTGTCACGTGCTGCCGGTCCCGATTGACGACGACGGTCTGGATGTGGCCCAGGCCCGCGATCGCTTCGCCACGCCGCGGCTGATCTGCGTATCTCCCGCACGGCAGTATCCGCTCGGAGCGACAATGTCGCCGGAACGGAGGCAAGCACTCGTTGAAGTTTCACACGGCACCGGAGCCTGGATTCTCGAAGACGACTACGATTCGGAAACACGATACGCGGGGCATCTGTTACCAGCACTGCAAAGTCTCGACCGCTCCGGCCGCGTGATTCATATGGGTACTTTCTCGAAGACCTTGCTACCGTCGTTTCGGCTCGGCTTCCTTCTCGTTCCGATGGATATCGCCGAGGACTTCGCCAAGGCGCGCGCCGTGATCGACCGCCATGCTCCGATCATGGAGCAGATGGTCCTGGCCGAGTTCATGCATCGAGGTCTGTACGCCGCCCACTTGCGCCGTATGCGGGCGCTCTATCGAGACCGGCAACAAGCGATGATTTCGGTTCTTCGCCGGATCGTGGGTTATCGGCCACCCGCCTACGAGATGACTGGCGGCATGCACTTGGTGGTTCCGCTGCGCAACGGCGCCGACGACGTCGAGGTTGCCAGAGATCTTTGGAACAAAGAGATCATCGCGCGTCCGCTGTCGATGTACTACGCAGGACGTGCGAAGCGACCCGGCCTGCTATTGGGCTTCGCCGCCTATCCTGTCGAAGCGATTGAAGACGCAGGCCGCCGTTTGGCACAGTTGCGGGGACTCGCCTCAGATACGGAGTGAGACGCAGTTTAGCGGCACCACTCACGTCTTGGCTCATTGGTCAGGGCTGTCAGGGCCGTGCGACCGGTACATCCGCCCAGATTGGATCGTTACCGCTTTCACCCCCAGAGCCGCATCCTTAAAGAAAGCGTGTTAGAGGATGGGGCGCGCCAAACGCGGTGTCCGGCAACTGAGAAACTCGGGATCGTACGGCTGATCGCGCCATCGCCGTGCCGATCATGAACAGGCTGAAATTGTCGAAACAGTAGCAACCGATGAACCTCCGCCAATTGGAAGCCTTTCGTATGGCCATGCTGCATGGGTCCATCACGCGTGCCGCCAAAGCCATGCGGCTGTCGCAGCCGGCCGTTACCAAACTGATCGCGGCCCTGGAGCAGGAGGTCGGGTTTCGGCTATTCGACCGTGCCCCGGGCGGTGTGATCCCGACGCCGGAAGCGATAGCCTTTCACGAGGAACTAGAACGCTCCTACCTCGGGCTGCAGCGCCTCGCGCAGTCGGCTCGCGAGATCCGCGACCTGCGCCGGGGACATGTGCGGATCGCCGCCATGCCTGCCCTCGCGACCGACCTGGTTCCATCGATCATCAGTCGCTTCTCGGCGACATATCCCGACATCCGAATCAGCCTCGACGTTCATACCTCGCCGCGAATCGCCGATCTTACCGCCGCAGCGGCTTTCGATTTCGGCTTCGCCCATCTGCCGAACCGACGCCCCGATCTGACGGTGGTGGCGAGCTACGAGATGGCCTGTGTCGTAGCGATGCCGCCGGGTCATCCGTTGGCGGCTCGCAAGATGATTCGTCCGCAGGACCTGGACGGCGTGGCGATGGTCGCGCTCAGCCATCACACCGTTACGGCCCGGCATGTCGACCAGATGTTCATCGACGCCGACGTAACTCCGCAGATCCGAGGAGAGTGCCAGCCCAGCTTCGCCGCCTGCGCCCTGGTCGCCCGAGGAGTCGGTATCTCCATCGTCGATCCCCTGACCCCGGCCATGTTCGGCGAGGACACCCTTTCCGTCCGACCGCTAGATCCCCTCATCCCCTTTCATTTCCGGTTGATCCGGCCGGCCGGACTGCCCCAGTCGCGCGCCGCCGCCGCAGTGATGGACGACGCTATCGCCACCGTCGAGGCCTCCCCTTTGATAGAGCGAACAGGACGAGAGCGGCGCGACACCTCCTGAGTCCGCGACAGGCCCAGAATCGCTGACCCAGAAGCGCAGACTCAGAAACGTCGCTCGATCCGCCACGGAGGGCATTCCAATTGGTTATGGAGTGATCGAAATTAGATATTTGGTGTCATACCCTCTGGCGGCCTAGTCTTGCGTCGAGACCGCCCGCATTGCCGGAGAGAGGAAAGGCGTCATGGCCCACCGCAGACCGATCGGATCCTTCGTCGCCCTTGTCACACCGATGAACCTAGACGGTTCGGTGGATTACGAGGGCTTCCGCAGCCTTCTCTCCTGGCACGCGGAGCACGGAACCTCGGCCGTCCTGATCATGGGCTCGACCGGCGAGGTCTCGATGCTAGCGGCGGAGGAACGGCACAGCATCATCCGCGAGACGGTCAGGATGCGTCCCTCCGGCATGCTGCTCTACTATGGCTGCACCGGTCAAAATACCGCGCAGACAATCGACTATGTGCGCTTTGCGGCGGCGGAAGGTGCCGACGGCGCCATCATTGCTGCGCCCGCTTACATCTGCGCAGCCAACGCCGATATCGTCGCCTACGTTCTGGAGGTTTGCGATGCCGTCGATCTGCCGATCGGCTTCTACAACAACCCTCCGCGCGTAAAGACGGACTTGCACTGGAACGATCTGCTGCAGATCGCCAAGCATCCGAACATGGTCGTTCTGAAGGAGAGCACGACGCGCGTCGGCCAGGTCGCGCAGATCTGCGCGGCGGAGCCCGACATGGCAATCATGTGCTGCTGTTCGCCTAATCTTGGACTGGTCATCCCGACCATGGCGCTCGGTGGGCACGGCACCGCCAACATGACCGGCAATCTGATCCCCGAGGAGATGGCGGTGATCTCCAAGCCTTGGGAGACCGGAGACGACGCTTTCGCCTGCCGCGAAGCCTGGCTGCGTAATCTGCCGATCCTGCACTTCGCCTACTCCGCCATCAATCCCGTCGCGGTCAAGAGCCTGATGCGGGCAGTTGGATTACCTGCCGGCCCCTTGCGCAAACCGCTGCGTCCGCTCGACCCTGCGGCACTTCAAGTCGGCCTCGACGCCTTTGCAGCCTTGGATCTGGACCGCAAGTACGGCTTCAAGCTCGCCCCGGCAGCTGCCGCAGAGTAACCGGTTGGTAGAGGGCGGGAGGGGGATGGCTGAGGAGATCGAGCGCGTCGTTCTGATCACAGGTGCAGCCAGCGGCATCGGGGCGGCAACGGCCCGGTCGATCGCAGCGCCGAAGACGGCACTTCTGCTGACCACCCGCAGCAACTGCGAAGGGCTCGAGCGCACCGCAACGGCGGTGCGGGAGGCGGGCGCAACCGTCGCAACTCAGCTTGGCGACCTGACGGACATCGACGTACCCGCCGCCTTGGTGGCGCTCGCCCGCGCGCGCTTCGGCCGCCTGGACCAGATCGTGTCTAACGCCGGGCGTGCGGCCAAGACCGAGTTCGGCGACTTCGACGCCGCCGACGTCGCAGAGTCCATCGCTGTAAATACACTGCCCTTCGTCGCCTTGGTGAACAGTGCCCTCCCCGACCTCCGCGCCTCGACCTGGGGCCGGGTGTTGGCCATCAGTTCCTTCGTCGCCAACGATATCGGCATCGAGGGGACGATCTTCCCCACCACGGCGGCCGGCAAGGGTGCGCTGGAAGCGCTAGCCAAGACGTTGGCCTTCCAGCTCGCGCCGAGCGGTGTGACGGTGAATTGCGTCGCGCCCGGCTACACGCGCAAAGAGGGCGGCCACGCAGCGCTCGGGCCGGCAGCGTGGGAAGCGGCGGCGAGAGCCACGCCGAGCGGTCGGATCGCCGATCCGGATGACATCGCCGCCGCCGTCGCCTTCCTGCTGTCACGGCCGGCCCGCCACATCACCGGCCAGGTGTTACGCGTCGACGGGGGACTTTCGCTGCTATGACATCGGCCCACACTTCGCCGGGCACAGTGGTGTTGGAACCGCGCGTGCAGGTCGCTCCGGGTCGCTCGATCGCCTGTGACGTTGCGGGCACCGGGGCACCGATCATGTTGCTCCACGGCATCGGAGGAGCACGTGCGCAATGGCGCCCTCAGCTCACCGCGCTGGCCTCGGGCTTCAGGGCGATCGCCCCGGACGCGCGCGGCTACGGAGACAGCGACGGCCCGCCGGTTGTCCGCTTCCGAGACTTCGCCGACGATCTCTTCGCCTTGATGGATGCCTTCGGCTTCGACAAGGTCAACGCCGTGGGGCACTCGATGGGGGGGCGCATTCTGCTGGAAGCCTGCGCTATCGCTCCGGATCGCTTCACCGGGTTGGTCCTGTCCGGCACGCAGCCAGCCTACTTGGCACACATGAGCCAGGCCGAACGGCAGGCTTACATCGACGCGCGCCACGGTCTGTTCGACGGTGAGAGCGTGCGCAGCGACCGCGTACAAGGGATTGTCGAAAGCTTGCTGCACCCAACGGCGAGTCCGGCCGCGCGTGCGCAGATGAGCGAGAGCCTAAGCGGTCTGAAACGCCTGCCCTACCTCGCGGCCCTGACCGCCTCTGCCGGAATGGATCGGCGCGACCTGCTCGCCAACCTGACAATGCCGGTTCTGGTCGTCGGCGGCGACAGCGATGCCGTCTGCCCGCCTGCGGTTACGGAGGCTCTGGCCGCCGCAGTGGGCCAGGGGCCGGCCCAAATTCTTAAGGACGTCGGACATATGCCGAACCTGGAAGCCCCGGACCGCTTCACAAAGCTGGTCCTAGAGTTTTTCAAGGGTGCTTCGGAGTCCGCCCGAGGTTCGAGAAGGAGGTTCGTTCGATGAGCCAGCTTGCGGCCCTCACGGCCAGCGAGATGACATCCGGCTATCGAGCGGGCCGCTTCAGCCCGGTCGAAGTACTGGCAGCCGTCCAGGCTCGGGCCGATGCGATTCAGCCGACGCTGAACGCCTTTTGCCGCTTCGACCGAGAAGGCGCGCTGGCGACCGCTCGCCTGTCCGAGGCCCGCTGGCGGAATGGAACGTCACTCGGCCTGTTGGACGGTGTACCGGTCAGTGTAAAGGACATGATTCTCACTCGGGGCATGGCCACCTTGAAAGGGTCCAGGACCGTCGATCCCTCGGGACCGTGGGATGAGGACGCACCGGCCGTCGCTCGCCTGCGCGCGGCAGGTGCGGTCATCTTTAGCAAGACGACGACCACCGAGTTCGGCGGCAGCCCCTTCTCATCCAGTCCGCTGACCGGCAACACGGTCGGCCCCTGGAACACCGGCTACGGCTGCGCCGGCTCGAGCATGGGCGCAGCAGCACAGTTGGCCGCAGGTGCCGGACCGCTGGCGCTGGCGAACGATGCGGCCGGTTCGATCCGGATGCCCGCGAGTTTCGGTGGCTGCTTCGGACTCAAACCGACCTACGGACTTGTCGCCAACTACCCACCGAGCGCGGCCGGCAGTCTCGGCCATGTGGGTCCGATGAGTTGGTCGGTGGCAGACGCGGCCGCGATGCTTGTAGTAATCGCGGGTCCCGATGTGCGAGACGGCGACGCGCTGCCACGGCAGGAGACCGCACTGGCCTTTCAGCCGGAGATGGCCTTAAGGAAGCTCAAGATCGCCTATTCGCCCAGCCTCGGTATACGCGACCCGGAGCCCGAAGTTGCGAGGTTGGTCGACGCGGCAGTCCAACGTTTCGCCGAACTCGGAGCACAGGTCGAGGAGGCGACGCCGGAACTGCCGGACCTCTTCGGCGCCTACGACATTCTTCGCCTCTGCAATCGTGCGGCAGGGGTCGGCAAGCTTTCAGCCGATCAGCGCGCTCAGCTCGACCCCGTGGTCGCGCGGGTCGTCGAAATGGCCGAGGACTATGACGTCAACGACTACGTCTGGGCGCAGTCGGTCCGAACTGCGCTGAAAGCTTCGATGCTACGGTTCCATGAGCGCTACGACTTGCTGCTGACGCCGACGATGGCGGTCCTGCCGCATCCGACCGGGATCAGCCAAAGCCCGAAGGATCTCCACTGGTACCAGATGAACAGCGAGATCTGGTCCCCTTACACCTTCATCTTCAACATGACTCAGCAGCCGGCAGCCAGCATTCCCTGCGGCCTGACCGGCCCGGACTCCCGAGCTGCGCCGGGCCTGCCAGTTGGCCTGCAGATCGCAGCAGCCCCCTTTCGCGACGACCTGGTCTTGAGCGCCGCTGCAGCCTTTCAGGCAGTATCGGACTTCGTCCGGCCTACCTTCGACCCGCAAGAGGCCGCTGCCCAGTGATGCGCCGCAAGCGCTACCGAGCGCAGACACCAACCGGAATGTAGACAGCATCGAATAGGAACGGCCCGAGCGAACAGGGTCGGCCAAACCTACGAAGCGAACAGAGGAGAGCAAGAAATGAAGAGAGTTCTCGCGACCGCAGCGATCAGTGCGCTGACGCTCGGTGTCCTAACGCTGGGTGGCGACGCGGTGAAAGCCGGACCGGATGACAACTCACTGACCATCGGGCTGGGTGAGGAGTTCCCAAATCTCAACGGCTACCTCAATACGGCGCGGGATGGCGTGGTGATGACCCGCCACCTTTTCGATACGCTGATCTGGCGCAATCCCGAAACCTTCGAATATGAGCCGTTGCTCGCGACAAGCTGGCGTCAGATCGATGAGCGGTCCTGGGAGTTCGATCTGCGCGACGGCGTAACCTTCCACGATGGCTCCGAGTTCTCCGCCGAGGATGTCACCTTCACCCTAAACCGTTACGCGGACCCGGAGGCCGGCGCACGCTCACAGGCCTCGGTCGGCTGGATCGAGCGTGTCGAGGCCGTCGATGCACGCACGGTTCGCATTGTCTCGAAGGAGCCGTTCCCTGCAGCCCTGGAGTTCATTGCCGGCTCGCTGCCGATCTATCCCTCGGACGCCTACCAGGCTGCCGGTCCCGACGCCTTCGGCCAGTCGCCGATCGGCACCGGTCCCTATGCACTCACCGCCGTGGAGGGAGGGACTTATACGCTGACCCGGAACCCCGCCTACTTCGCCGACGGCGGCAAGGGCACACCTTCGATCGAGGTGCTGCGGGTGCGGACGATTCCCGACAGCGCAACAAGAATCGCCGAACTGATTGGCGGCGGCATCGACTGGACCTGGAACATGCCCAGCGACCAGATCGAGCAGCTCTCGGACATCCCTGGCGTCACCGCCGTTCTGGGATCGACCATGCGGATCGCGATGGTCGCGCTAGATGCGGCAGGACGAACCAGCGAAGGCAATCCGCTGACCGACGTTCGGGTTCGACAGGCGATCAACCATGCCATCGACCGCGAGACCATAGTGACCAATCTGGTCGGCGGCGACGGGCGGACGATCAATGCCCCCTGCTACCCCCGGCAGTTCGGTTGCGACGAGTCGGCCGCGGTCGTCTACGACTACGATCCGGAGAAAGCCAAGGCGCTGTTGGCCGAGGCCGGCTTTTCCGAGGGCTTTACGGTGGAGATGGCGTCCTACCGCGACAGGGCACGGGCGGAAGCGGTACAAGCCTACCTGGCAGTGATCGGCATCACCGCAAATCTCGAGATGCTACAGGCTCGGGCCTCCTTCTCCGCCTGGCGGGAAGGTCAGATCGGTATGTGGTACGGCGACTGGGGCTCTTTCTCCATTGCCGACGCTTCCGCCTCGATGGGCAATTTCTTCAACGGCGGTACGAACGACGGCGCACGCGACGAGGAGATCATGGCGCTGATCGCGGAGGCCAACGTCTCCGTCGATCCCGAGACGCGAAAGCAGAGCTACGCCGAGGCGATCACCCTTGCCAGCGAGCGTGCCTACTGGGTGCCGATGCATACCATCGTGATGGGCTACGCCTACAAAAGCGATCTCGATTTCACGCCGCACGTGGACGAGTTACCGCGTTTCTTCTCCGCCTCTTGGAAATAATCTCTTGAACGGCGTGCGGGCCGTGCCGAACAGGCCGGCCACCGTCGTGCCTGCCCCGAGCGGGCGACTTGGAGACTCGTGACAGCATGTGGGCCGTGATCGTCCGTCGCCTCGTGGTTGCCGCACTGGTCGCGCTGGCGGTCTCCGTCATGACCTTCTGCCTGTCGCATGTTGCGATCGACCCGGCGCTGGCGCTGGCCGGCGACAGCGCGACCGACCTGGACATCGAGACAATCCGCGAGCGCCATGGATTCGATCGCCCGGTCGTCGTGCAATATGCCGACTATCTCGTGCGCCTGTTGCAGCTCGACTTCGGCACATCTTACCTGACCAACCGACCGGTACTGGAGATGGTCGCCGAACGCTTGCCCGCGACGGCGCTACTCGCCGTACTATCGATTGCCTTCGCACTCGCTTTGGCCATTCCGCTCGGCGTCGCGGCGGCACTGCGACCCAACTCGATCATCGACCGTTTCGCTCTTTTCCTGGCTGTTGCCGGACAGTCGATCCCCAACTTCTGGGCCGGCCTGCTGCTCATTCTGCTGTTCGGCGTTCAACTGCGCTGGCTACCCATCTCGGGCAGCGATACGCTGGCCCATTTCGTGCTGCCGATGATCGCCCTCGGCTCCTACGCCACGCCGGCTCTGATGCGGCTGACGCGCGCAGGCATGCTCGACGTGCTGAGCTCGGACTACATTCGAACAGCCCGCGCCATGGGTTTAAGCCAGGGTTCGATCCTGTTTCGCTGGGGCTTGCGAAACGCCCTGCTTCCCGTCATTTCGCTCACCGCCGTCCAGTTCGGCTTCATGCTGGGAGGTTCGATCATTATCGAGTCGGTCTTCGCCATCCAGGGCATCGGTTACCTCGCCTGGCAATCCATGAGCCGGGCGGACATGCCGGTGATCCAGGCCATCGTGCTGATGATCTCGATGTTCTATATCGCCCTGACGCTGCTGGCCGATCTCCTGAACGCCTGGACCGACCCGCGGCTGAGGACGCCGACATGAGCCTAGTGCCGCCGCCGCTCGAACGCGTAGGTCCCATCGCCCGGCGGCCCTACGCGGAGTTCGCCCTCGCCGCGCTGCGGCATCGCGGGTTCCTGATCGGCGGTACGATCCTGCTGGTTTTCGCCTTGCTCGCGTTGCTCGCGCCGCTGCTGAGTCCCTTCGATCCCTATCTGCCCGACGTCGCCAACCGCCTGCGACCGCCCTTCTGGCATGCGGACAGTCTCGCCAGCCATATCCTGGGCACCGATCAGCTTGGCCGCGACTATCTGACCCGACTGCTTTACGGCGGTCAGATTTCCTTGCTGATCGGTATGGTTTCGGTGGCGATTTCGGGGACTATAGGAATCACGCTCGGCCTGGTCGCCGGCTACTTCGGCGGCCGGGTCGACGCGGTCATCAGCTTCATCATCACAACGCGCCTGTCCATGCCGCTGGTCCTCGTCGCTCTGGCCGTGGTCGCCATCGCCGGTGGGTCCTTGACAACGGTGATTCTGGTGATCGGGCTGTTGCTCTGGGACCAGTTCGCCGTGGTGGCCCGCAGCGCGACCCAACAGGCCCGCAGCGCGGACTACGTGCGCGCGGCGCGCGCGATCGGCTGCTCGCTGCCGCATATTCTCTTCCGGGAAATCCTACCCAACATCGCGCCGCCGCTGATCGTCGTCGCCACGGTCGAGATGGCCAGCGCCATCCTGCTGGAGGCCGCACTCTCGTTCCTCGGGCTGGGCGTGCAAGCGCCGCTCCCCTCCTGGGGACTGATGCTCTCCGAAGCGAAGACCTTCATGTTCTTCGATCCTTGGCTGATCACCCTGCCGGGGCTCTGCCTGTTCCTGCTGACCATGGCGATCAATCTGCTGGGCGACGGCCTGCGCGACGTGACCCGGAGAGGGGGAGCGTGAGCCGGCTTCTCGACCTCGCCGGTCTGCGGGTCACGCTGCCGACCGCAGACGGACCACTGGAGGCCGTGCGCGGGGTCGATCTCTGGGTCGAGCGCGGCGAAACGCTCTGTCTGGTCGGAGAATCCGGCTGCGGCAAGTCCATGACCGCTTTGAGCCTGCTCCGTCTGCTCCCGCCTCGGGCTCATTGGTCGGTGGATCGCTACGCCTTCGACGGACGCGACCTCCTGGCCGACCGGGGCGCATCCGTCGAAGCTTTGCGCGGGGCGCATATCGGAATGGTCTTTCAAGACCCGATGACTGCCCTCAATCCGACCTTTCGCATCGGCGACCAGCTCAGCGCCGTCTACCGTCGACACCGCGGCGGCGACCGACGAACGGCGCGCAATCGTGCAGTCGAACTGCTTGAAAGGGTCGGGATCAGCAACGCGCCGCTGCGTCTTCGACAGTATCCTCACGAACTGTCGGGCGGCTTGCGGCAGCGGGTGATGATCGCCATGGCGGTGCTGTGTATGCCAGCGCTGATCGTTGCGGACGAGCCCACTACCGCGCTCGACGTGACGATCCAGATTCAGATTCTGGCGCTACTGAAAGACTTGCAGAGCGAGTTCGGCATCGGCGTCATTCTGATCAGTCACGATCTCGGCGTGGTCTCCCGCGTCGCCGACCGAATCGCCGTGATGTATGCGGGCCAGGTTGTGGAAACCGGCGGTGCTCGGACCATTCTAGGCAGCCCGCGTCATCCCTACACGCGCGGCCTGCTCGACAGCGTGCCGAGGCCCGATCCGGCACAGCGGGGCCAGCCGCTCGGCACGATCCCCGGAACGGTGCCGTCCTTGGTGGCGCCGCCCAAGGCCTGCGCCTTCTCCAGCCGCTGTTCGCGCGTCCAGCCGGACTGCGAAACCTCGGTCCCGGCGCTTCTGCAACTGCCGGCCGACAGCGGCGACCGCTGGCTCCGTTGTCTCAACCCGCTTGCGGCAGGCGACGGCGCATGACCGCCGAACCGCTCCCCTCCCCGGTTCCGCTATTGGATGCTCGCAGCATCGAAAAACGCTATCGCGTTTCGCGGGGGCTGCTGCGTGGGAAAAAGACGCTGCACGCGCTGGCCGGAGTCGACCTGACCATTCCAAAGGGCGGCATCCTGGGTCTGGTCGGCGAGAGCGGCTCGGGCAAGAGCACGCTGGCCCGACTGCTGCTCGGCCTAGAGGCGCCCAGCGCAGGCCTCATTCGCCTCGAGGGCCGCCCCCTGGCCGCGATCGACCGTAAGTCGCTGGCACGCCGCATACAGCCAGTATTTCAGGACCCCTTCAGCTCGCTCAATCCTGCTCAGCGCATTGGCGACATCATCGAGCTACCGCTGAAGGTCCATCGCATCGGCGATGCATCAGACCGCGCCAGGCGGTTAGCGCAGCTGCTGGATCAGGTCGGCCTGCCCTCACGTGCCGCTGCAGCCTTTCCCCGCGAGCTGTCCGGCGGGCAGCGCCAAAGAGCGGCGATCGCACGCGCTTTGGCGATCGCCCCGGAGCTTCTGATCTGCGACGAACCGACTTCGGCACTGGACGTCTCCGTCCAGGCACAGATTCTCAACTTGCTTGCCGACCTGCGTCGAGAAACCGGTGTCGCCATGCTCTTTATCAGCCACGACCTTGCCGTCGTAGAGCACATGACAGACAGAGTGGCGGTGCTCTACCTCGGTCGCATCGTCGAGGCAGGACCGACCGATGCGGTTTTCCACGCCCCCAAGCACCCCTATGCGCAAGCCCTGCGATCTGCGGTGCTCGTACCGCAAGAGGGCGGGGGACTACCTGAACTGGGACTTGGAACGAGCTTCCCCAACCCACTCGACCCGCCCAGCGGATGCCGCTTTCACACGCGCTGCCCGCTCGCGGAACCGCGGTGCGCACGTGAGGCGCCGCTGCCGCGCCATGGCGACGACCGCTCGGTGGAGTGCCATCTGGCGCAGCTCTGAAGGATCCCAGCACTGTCGTGCTTCAGGGATCGAGGGTCACGTTGACGTTCTTGCATTGGGTGAAAGAAAGCAGCTCTTCCAACCCTTCCTCGCGACCGATGCCGGACTGCTTGTAACCGCCGAAGTTGGCGCCGATGAAATGCTGACTGACGTTGTTGATCCAGATATAGCCGGCTCCGCCCGCCAGGCTACCGCTGGTGCAAAGACCAACCCTTCACTAACATTGCTACTGGACCACCTCGTGGGGGCCGCTCACGGGTGATCAGCAAGGCGGTCTGGCGCAGCGCCGCAGAAATCTCGAGCAACTGTTCACCGAGCAGTAAGCGAGTCTGCTCGTCGAGCGCGGCGAAAGGTTCGTCCAGCAGCAGGATGCGCGGCTCGAAGGCCAGCGTGCGCGCGATGGCGGCGCGCTGGCGCATGCCGCCGGATAGCTGGCGCGGATAGCTCCGCTCGAAGCCCTGCAGCCCGACCAGCTCGATGAAGCGCTGCGCCTTCTCGTAGCGCTCCGTCCTGGGCGTTCCGGCCACCTCCAGCGAGAAGGCCACGTTGTCCAAAATCGTGCGCCAGGGGAAGGCGCTCTCTTGCTGAAACACCATGCCGATATCGTGGTGGGAGCCGTCGACCGGCTTGCCGTACACCATCACCCGCCCGCTGCTGGCCGTCTCCAGGCCGCCGATGATGTTGAACAGGGTGGACTTGCCGCAGCCGCTCGGCCCGATCACGGAGACGAATTCGCCTTCGCCGAGGCTCGAAGCTCGTGTCCGCCAGGGCCTCTAGAGGCGAGCCTTCGACGGTTTCGAAGATCTTGGAAACACCTTCGATGCCGAGGACGGCTGCGTCGGTCACGGCGTCGACGTCATATCGACGTTCTTCTGCAGCATGGGGGCGAACCAACAAGCCGCATCTTCGGGCCTGGTCACGATCGCATACCTCCCTTTCAGCGCCTGCCAAAGCGGCGACCTTCTCTCGAGGCTTCCACGCCAATGTCGGAGAGCATTCAGCCGGCCCGGCGGACCGCGCCACAAGCTTTTAGCTATAGCAGCTAAACTGTTGGCGACAGTGTTATTACTCGAACCTGGAGAGGGCGTGGCTCACCCTTCTGAAATCCCACCATGAGATGGCGGTACCCATCGAGAGACAGGATGGACCGTGAGAAAAAGCCGATTTTCGGAGGTGCGGATCATCGGGACGATCCGCGAGCAAGATGCCGGGGCGAAGACCGCTGAGAGAAGACTACGGAAACCTCCCGCAGGCACGGCATCTCAAATGCGACCTTCTACAAGTACAAGACCCGGTTCGGCGGCGTAGAGGCTGTGGACGCCAGAGGCGAAGAACGCAAAGCTGAAGCGTCTCCTGGCGGAGACGATGCTGGACAACGCGGCGCTACGAGCCAGTCGGATGGGCAACCCCTTGGCATCGACAACCGCGTGGATTTTCGTTGTCAGTCCACCGCATGAGCGGCCTGTGCGGTTGCTCTCGCATGTCCTGGTGCGGCTTGCATGCTGATGCACCCTTACAATGGACGTGTCGAGCGTTTGGACATCTGCGCTACGACTATCAGTCATGGCCGCGAGGATGTTGTCCCAGATGCCCGCCTTGC
The DNA here is from genome assembly GCF_003572205.1 of Algihabitans albus. Lineage (NCBI taxonomy): Bacteria > Pseudomonadati > Pseudomonadota > Alphaproteobacteria > Rhodospirillales > Rhodovibrionaceae > Algihabitans > Algihabitans albus. Next base: position 356,897 of record NZ_QXNY01000005.1, on the reverse strand, counting down.
GTCAGCGATTGAACCGGTTGTAGCAGGTTGGATGCTGGCCGCAGATATCGCCACAGCGCTCCTGATTGCAAGACCCAGAAGATGCTGTTCAACACACGCCGGTCGTCAACGCGAGGAACAGCGTGAGACTTGTTTGGCAGAACAGGTTGGATGACTGATCATTCAGAATCGGTGAGTTCATAGCGCATGATTCGAAGCCCCTGCGAGTTTGAATCACGATCGAGCTGTGTCCGGCAACGAGCCCGCCAAACGTCTGGTTTTGGATGCCTTTTCACCGTCAATTTGACAGATTGGAAAACGTGAAAAATGATCCAAGGTGGACTCATTCACCACAACGACGGTGCCGCTTTGCTACTGCATCATGGTAAGGACACGTCGTTTCGTCATGGTAAGCCCTAAGGTGGCCGCCACAGTGAAGTGCCTACGCATCTACGCCACGCCGGATGGGGAATCGCATTTTGATGAGGTCGAGATACCGACCAAAAAGGTGTCGGTCCACCCCGAGGCCATACCGTTCGATGTTACCGCCAGTTATCCGGCATCGCGCGTCCGCTTTACCCGCATCCCGGCGGGTATGCGCCAGGTCGATTGGCACACAGTGCCTGATCGAGTGCTGACAGTGAGACTAGATGGCTCAGTAGAGTACGAGACGAGTGACGGTGAAGTCCGGAAGGTTGCTGCGGGCGAATTTGTTCTCATCGAAGACACACATGGTAAAGGCCATCTTTCGCGTCACTCGCCAGACTCTCAACTCGTTCTTTGGATTTCTCTGTCGAACGGTTTGGATGAACCGCTGTAGTCATGATGTGGGTGCGATTGTCGTATTGTGCGCAGCAGGAACTTGTCTTCGATCACATGTGCTGGAATTCCTTCAGCCCCGAGCGGAGAGTCGGTAGATATGAAAATTCTAATTGTGAACATCTATGGAGGTCCGTTTATGGCTAACCTAGGAAGTCTGCAGGCCGACCCGATTGAGTCTGGTTTCGGGTGCAAGGCGGACCTTCCTCGCCTGTGCCTCATCGGGTCACGTTTATGAATACAGAGCTCAGGAAAATGGACACCTCGAAATACCGTTTGGCTTGGGACGCGTTGGCATAACTCCCTGGCGCTGCAGTGCGGTCGCCTCTCTTGGAGTAGCCAGAGTTTCATCCGGACCCCCTAAATCCGAATAGTACTTTCGCAAAGCCTCGTGACAGCTGACCGCTCCCCTTGCACACACGGTCCGAGATCGGCGTGGAGGAGCGGTCGCAGATTACCCGCGCATTCTGGTCGTCGGCGTGACGATCCCTGCGCCGCACCGCGAAGGCGACCAGCGCGACCGCCATGCCCATGTCCCGACCACGACCCGGCACCTGGAGTCGGAGGGGTTCACAGACAAAACGCGCATGCTCGACGTTGCGAAGACCGACGGCATCGAGATCGAGCAGATGCCCGGAGTCTGTGCCGAGTCGCAGAACGCCGTACTGAGCGGGCAGACGTAGTGGCGCGCGTCGATCGTCGATTTCCGGAGGCGCAGTACGAAGTCCCCGTTCTTGAGGCAACGGGCTCAGAGCCGAGGGAGTCGACCGCGATCCGCGCGCGGCTGGAAGCGGCGCGGGATCGGGCGCATTCTCGCGGAGCATGTCGCCGGGCGCTGGCCGTTGCCGCGTTGGGTGATCCCGACACCGCTCGCCATCCTCGCCTGCCCCTTCGCGGGCGTGCCGCTACCTTTCGCCCGGCGCAACCTTGGTTATCCGCTCGCGTTCTCTTCGGAACGGGCACGCGAGGGCCTCGGACTCGCGCTGCGCCCTGTGGAGACGACCCTGGCCGAGCACTTCGACCAGCTGGTGGAGCAGAGAGCCTTCGACCGCGCCTGACGTGCAGGGATCCGGTCAGCACTTGAGGTCGGGTAGCCGCTCGTTGTGGGTGCCGAAGCACTGAGGCGTCGCCGAACGCCCCGCCCGGCCCCAGGCGGGGCGCCCTTTGACACCGACCCGCCTTCGTTCTCTTCATCGCCCCCTTTGAAGAAGCCATTCGCGTTACGGCTCCATACTGTCCGATGGGCGGGACCTTGCCGACGCTGGTCGGCTTGGTCCCAATGGCCGCTTTGGGGTCGACTACAGCGAAGAACCCAGTTTCATAAAAGGAAAATGCTGTGCAACCTCTAGGCAGCAGGTTGCACAGAGCTGTGAGGTTGCGCCCTATCCCATTTTCTCATGCGTTTTGTGGAAACAGAATGCGGGCCGTGTCGGCGTCAAACTCCTGCTTGAGGCCAAAATCCCGCGCCTTGAGAGCCATGGCCCGCGTCGCCGCGGGTCGCGCTGAAATCGTCTCAAAAAGCGCACTGACCTTTGGGAAATCGGACAATCCTTCGGCCAGCGCATAAGCCGCATAGCTCATCCACCCCCAGGCGGCCATGTCCGCAATGCTGTAGTCGTCACCGCCCAAAAACGGCACTTCGTTCAGGCGCCGCTCCATGACTTCGTAGTGACGGATGACTTCTTTGCGATACCGGTTCTTTGCGTAGGGCAGGTCCTCGGGTGCCATACGCCAGAAGTGAACGGCTTGTCCCGAGAACGGGGACAACCCCGTCGCCACGAAAAAGAGCCAACTGAGCGTTGCCGCGCGGCCTCTATCGGCTTTGGGGATGAACTGGCCGTGCTTGTCCGCCAGATGGAGAAGGATCGCATTCGAATCGAAGACGATTGTTTCATCGTCGACGATTACCGGCACCTTGGCATTCGGGTTCAGACTACGAAACGCCGGATCGTGCTGTGCGCCACGGAACGTGTCGACTGGTACGACATCGTAATCGAGCCCGATTTCCTCTAGCAGCAGCGCGACCTTCATCGGATTGGGCGAAGGATGGAAGTGAAAGACGAGATCGCCCATCACTCCGCCACCAGGGTAACGCTGTAAACGTCGTAGGGGTGGAATTCCGGCGAGGACATCGCGAACGCCTGCGCAAGGTCGGGCAGTTGCCCTTCGCCAAGGGCTGCGACCACCGCCTCGACCGACGCGACATCGTCCCATTGCGCGTAGTTCACGACATAGCTGTCGTCGCGGCTGATATGGACGCTGGCAGTCTGAAAGCCGGGCATCCTGCTGGCATCATCTTCCATGGCGATGGTCAGTTGCCGGGCCAGCTGTTCGAGCGTGACGCCTTCGTTCGGGGTCATCACATTCATGAACGTGACGTGATCACCTCCCGCAGCGATCGTTACCTCCTGGGCCGCTGCCGGGAAGGCAAAGGCGATGGTGAGCGCAGCCGCGGCTGCGGCTACGGCTGCGGTGGCTTTGATCCGATAGGTCATTCTGAGGTCCTTCCGACGCGATTTTCCGGGACTGGCATCGCGATAGATTTTAATGTATTGATGACTACAGAAAAAAGTCAAGGAATACTGTTTTTATGACTACAAAAAAAGAAACCCGAGGCCGGAAACGGAAGTTTGACCTTGACGTCGCGCTGGCCGAGGCACAGCGACAATTCCATCAGGATGGGTATGAAGGGGCCAAGCTGGGTGAGATCTGCGCCGCGCTCGGCATCACGCAGACCAGTCTCTATGCGGCTTACGGCAACAAGATCGGCCTCTATCGCAGCGTGGTGGACCGCTACGCGCACACCTCCGTCAGCTTCATCGGCGACGCCTTGGAAAGCGCTAAAACACCGGAGCAGGTTTGGACCGGAGTTCTGTTTGGAGCAGCCGAAACCTATGGCAAGCCTGGGGCGACCGGGTGCCTGGTGCTCGGCACAGATGTCGCCACCACGAACCGTCAGGCAAAGGAGATCCTCGCGGATCAGGTCGTAAAGACACAACGGGTGATCGAAGACCGCCTGCGCGCGCTTGGGGCGACGGATGCAGGCGGCGACGCTCGAACGATCATCATGATTCTGCGAGGTCTGTCCGGTGCCGCCCGCGCCGGCATAGGATCAGAAGACTTGCGACAGGATGTAGAGCGGCTTTTGTCCGCAGGCCCGATCAGATCTTCGGAATAAGTCAAAAGAGATCTTTGGCGTCACTGCGCAGCATCGGTCAGTTTAGGCTCGAAGCGGTTCTTCGCTGCGATCTTCCGCAACTGTAGCTAAGGCATCTTCTCATTGACAACAGGTGTTTATGGGACTCTCTCAGAAAGCCGCCAATTGTCTCCGGCGCTTCTGACTCATTCCCATTTCATTGTCGACAAGCTCATAACTACATTGAAATATAAAGAGAAAAACAAACTCCCAAAAGCGTTTCCGTCTCGCAGTTCGACAAAAAGAGAGGTTTTTGAAATCATTGAGCTTTTGGGGGGAAAGCGGAACAACATGGTTTCGGAGCCTATCGTCAGGCAACGGAGCGCAGGTGCTTCGTCGTGAGCCACGTGCGATTTGAACTTTTCAAAGACGAAACGGCGTACCTGTCGCAATTCTAACCTGAGACCTTCACCTTCGGGGAGGGCGATGGCAATCACGTCTAGCAAAGTTGACTGTGTTTTCCGAGATAAGGCTCAATAGTCTTTCGTAGACCACGCTTCGGGCGACGCCGCCGATCGCTTGTTGAGGCAGAGCAGCAGTCGCGTGCGGCCAGTGCTCGCGATCGGCGGCGAGCGGTGCACTATTCCGCTGCCCGGTCCGGCGCAGCTTCCCTTGAAGATCGCCACGTCGTGGACGCGGAGGTGCTCGACCGGTCCTTTGAACCGCCTCTGTTCGTGCAAGGCCCACTCCCCATGGATCGGCTGAACCCACTCGGTCGCGGGACCGCGATAGGTCGTCAGCAGGCGCGCCTTCTCGCGATCGCGGTGAAACTTCCAGCAGGCGTCGTGGCTGACGCGCTCCAGCCTCACATCAACGAGATCGGTCTGAGTAACCTTGGAGAATGTCGAGACGAGATCGTCGACATCCCGGACCAGCAAGTCGCGCATGTCTCCTTGCGGCACGCCACAGTCGTCCAAATGCGGTTTCAGCGCAGTCCGAAGGTCTCGGGGGCGAACAAGAATCCGCGTATCGGGCAGGCACGAAGCATCCATGCGGTCGAGCCAGCTTTGCAAGCGCAAGGGAAGTGCGCGCTGCCAGATCACGAGCTGCATGTCGGGCCGGTTGACGGCCGCGAGGCCATCCGCCGTGTCGCAGGTCTCGATGCCCACGCCCGACGTGGCAGACATCCCGACCGCCTCGCCTTCCAGCGATGTCAGTTGATCGGTCATGACGGTTCGCCCCGTCTCCAGACCGGAAAGGGATCCTTCAGCTTCCTCCAGACAGTGGGTTGCATGGCCGTTGCGTTGGCATCGCCGACGAGGCAGGCATCGAGCTGGCGTCGGATCGCGGACTCATCCATGTCTGTGCCAATGAAGACGATTTCCTGGCGGCGGTCTCCGTAGACGGGATCCCAGGCTTTGGCGATGTGCTGATGCCAATCCGGATGATCGGGCCAACGTGCCCCGGGAACGTTCGCCCACCAGAAGCCCATGGCCCCATGGCGTACAAGCGCGCCGGCCTGGCTCAACTCGCCGACCCATTCCGGGCGGGTCGCCAGCCAGAAGTGCCCTTTGGCACGAATAACACCCGGCCACGGCGCGTTGATGAAGGTGTGGAACTTCTCGGGATGAAAGGGACGGCGCGCCCGGTACACGAAGCTGCGCACCCCATACTCTTCCGTCTCCGGCTTATGTTCCGCGAAGCCGTAAAGTTCCTTGAACCACAGCGGATGTTCCTGGGCCTTGTCGTGATCGAACCGGCCGGTGTTTAGAACCTTGCCGAGCGACACGCGCGACATGCTGGTTTCGATCAGCTCCGCATCGGGATTGAGCGAGCGGATGATCTTGCGCGCGGCGTCGAGCTGTTCCGGCGATGCGGCATCGATCTTGTTCAGAATGATAACATCGGCAAACTCGATCTGATCGACGAGCAGATTGATCAAGGTGCGATCATCTTCCTCGCCCAGCGCCTCCCCCCGGTCCTTGAGGAAATCGCTCGAGGCATAGTCGCGAAGGAGGTTGGCGGCATCGACGACGGTCACCATCGTTTAGAGGCGCGAGACATCCTCAAGGCTTTCTCCATTTTCAGCGCGGAAATCGAAGGTGGCCGCTACGGGCAGCGGCTCGGAAATGCCGGTCGATTCGATGAGAAGATAGTCGAACCGACCATCTTGAGCGAGCCGGCGCACCTCCTTGAGAAGGTCGTCACGCAAGGTGCAGCAGATGCAGCCATTGGTCATCTCGACCAGAGTCTCTTCGGTGCGGCTCAGATCTGCGCCGCCGTCACGGATAAGATCCACATCGATGTTCACTTCGCTCATATCGTTGACAATGACCGCGACGCGCTTGCCTTCGCGGTTGTTGAGGATGTGGTTCATCAAGGTTGTCTTGCCGGCACCGAGGAATCCGGAGAGGACCGTGACGGGAAGCTTGGACTGCGGGAGACTCTCACTCATGGACAGCAACTCTCATACTGGCATCGTCGTTCACGGCCTCTCTGGACTGCCGAGCCTGGACTGGCGAGCCTGGATTGCCGAGGGGGAATCTGCCCGAGGCCGGTGCGTTCAGCTCTCATGCAGAGCGCTCCTGGGACTTCCGATCATCGCGAAAAACTCCCGGCGGGTCGCCGGATCGTCTCGAAAGGAGCCAAGCATACGGCTGGTCACCATGCTGACTCCCGGCTTGCGGATACCGCGCGTGGTCATGCATTGGTGCGCCGCCTCGATGACGACGGCGACGCCGCGCGGCTTCAGCACCTCCTGAATGCTGTCCGCGATCTGCGACGTCAGCGCCTCCTGAATCTGCATCCGCTTGGCGAACACCTCGACAAGGCGCGCGAGCTTGGAAATCCCGACGACGCGGCCTGCCGGCAGATAACCGACATGTGCCTTACCCAGGATAGGAACGATGTGGTGCTCGCAATGGGACTCGAGGCGGATGTCGCGCAAGACGACCATTTCGTCGTAGGCGGCAGTCTCCTCGAATGTCCTCGCCAGCAGCGCGACCGGATCTTCGTTGTATCCGGCGAAGAACTCCTCATAGGCCCGCACCACACGCTCGGGCGTGCCAGCGAGGCCTTCGCGATCCGGGTCGTCGCCGGCCCACTCGATCAGCGTGCGCACCGCCGCTTCCGCCTCTGCTTGGCTGGGCCGCCGGCGCTCAACCGGGTTGGTGAGACCGGAGTCCGTGGGCCGGCTGCCGAGCACTGCTGTGTCCATGTTTAGACCCTTTCCTGCGGCCACGCCCCCGGCGACCAGGGGTAAGCGGCTCTTGCAATCAGACAATGCAACGTTATAACGTTGCTCATCCAGAACACAAGAAGGGTAAAGTCACAGCGCTCATGTCGATCCAGCCCCGCCCCTGCACAGACCCGAATTGCCGCGGGCAGCATGCGCCAGCTGAACGGGTTGCGCTGGCAATGTCCCTCTGCGACGCGCGCGGTGCGCAACTGACAAAGCTGCGGCGCCAGATATTGGAGTTGCTCTGGGAAAGCGGTCGCCCGACGCGCGCCTACGAACTGATCGAAGCGCTGAAGCCTAGGGACTCCCGCCCGGTCGGGCCGCCGACCGTCTATCGCGCGCTCGAGTTCCTGATGTTCCAGGGCCTCGTCTCGAAGATCGAAAGCCGGAACGCTTACGTCCCCTGCACGCATCCGGAGCGCGGCCATGACTGCCTGTTCTTCATTTGCAGCACCTGCGGGGCATCGGTCGAGGTGGAAGACCGGCGGCTAGAGCGCCTGATCTCCGAGCATGCCGACCTTATCGGGTTCAGCGCAACACGGCACGTGATCGAGGTGGAGGGCACCTGCGCGCGTTGTATCGCCGCCGGCGCGGCCTGAAGGGACGAGAAGGGCCTCATGGAAAGCTGGAATCCCGATCGGTCATCGCAACCTCTGCCAATCTCGGTGTTTACCGGGTCGCTCGGCAGTAGCAGGGCAACTGTCCTCGCCTCTCCGATCCGACAGCCCACGCTGGGCCGGACACTCGTGCGCATCAAGGAGCAGCTTGCAGAAGCTGCAGCCGGGTGACCGTGGTGCTGCCTCTGAAGACTTACAACGACTGGAAACACTGCATCACAGTACTCTGCCACATCCCGCTCACACCAGCCTACGTCGAACAACGTCTCGCAACGCTTCGCGACCCCGCCGACCACGGAAGACAGAAGTTCGTCGTGACCTGGGGCGAGGCCCATCTTGCGCGTGTCATCGGTTGGTTCGAGCAGGCGGAGCGTGAACTGCGATGATCCTCAAGACGCACGGCCGCTAGCCCTACAGTCCTATCCCTGGCCGACCGCACTAGGAATGGCCCGGTGGCAAGCGGCTTGCTTTCTACCTCGCCGTCAATGTGGAGCACTGTCCCTCCGGCGAGGGGCTCGGCCATGCGCCGTCCCATGCGACGCCTCAGCCCGACGTGAGGAACTTTGCCTGGCGCGACTATGGCCTGCGCGTCGGCATCTGGAGACTCTTCGATCTTCTCGACGAAATGCTGCATCAATCGGCATGGCAGTCGCTCGTCTGCACAATCTCACTCCATACACCCATCGTCGGACAACCCTTCCGGCCGGCCCAGCTCCGACGCGCGCTTCAGCATACTCGAACGCAGGCCGACAGTGGGCAGGTGTGGTTCACGCAGCCGGGCGGGATCGCGGACCACATCGCGACTCCGCCGCGCGGCGTCGTACCTGGCTCGGAAACATAAACGACGAACTTGGCCGACAAATCATCGGCCACATTGAGACTCATTCCCACTCGATCGTCAACGGCTTTGGCTTCTCATTGTAACTATTTGCCTTTCTGTCCGCATCTAAAACTCATACCAACTGCGATACCATCAAGCCGAAGGGCTTGGACTCGCGGCATCCTTATGGGCACAACAGCAAAGTGACGAAATTCGTCTGCTAATCAACGGTTATTGTCCGGACCCGAGGGCCTTCGGGGCCGCGCGGTCCGAACCCATGCACGCATCGTTCGCCCACCATGGCAATCTGAGAAGCCACAAATGGTTGGCCTTCACTGACCAGCGCTGGGGTGGCAGGTCGAGGAATTTGATTGTCGAGTGTCGATTATCACTATAGCGTCCCGGTAGAAGTCTGGAGGGGAGTCGCTGACGATGCATCCGGGGGCGAAGGTCCGGGAAGATTGCCTCGATAAGAACGGGTTGAGTGTCACGGGTGCGGCTCGGGTTCTCGGAGTTGATCGCCAAACCCTCAGCAACTTGCTGAACGCCCGGTCGGGTATCTCGCCAGAGATGGCCGTCAGGCTCGAAAAGGCGTTCGGCACGCCTGCCCGTGAGTGGCTGATGCGGCAGCTCGATTACGAGCTGGCGGAGGTCATGCGCCGGGCCAAGAAGATCAAGGTCGAGCCTTTCCGTGCATCGACTACGGAAAGCGGGGGAACGCATGAACGCGGTTGAGATTGAGGAGGCCATATCCGCACTCGCTGAACAGCCGTTTGACGCGGCCGAATTCCCCTTCGCGTTTTTGGAGGCATTCGGCAACAAGGCCACGACGATCAAACGCCTGCGCAAGGGCCCGTCCAACGCGTCCGACATCGACGAGGGCGTGCTCCAGCGCAACAATATCCACATCGCCGTCGCGTCGATCAGTGAGACGGCGCAGATGCTGGCCGCCCTCAAGGCCAGCCCTGCGACCGCCAAAGCGAAGGCCAAGTTCATCCTCGCCACCGATGGCCAGGAGTTCCATGCCGAGGATCTGAGCAGCGGCGAGATCGTCGTTTGCAACTATCCGGACTTTCCAGATCATTTCGGCTTCTTCCTGGCGCTCGCTGGTATCTCGACCGTCCGCCAAATCCGCGAGAGCGCGTTCGACATCAAGGCCACCGGGCGGCTCAACCGACTCTATGTCGAACTGTTGCGCCACAATCCCGAATGGGGGACGGCGGAGCGTCGCCAAGACATGAACCACTTCATGGCGCGGCTGATCTTTCTGTTCTTCGCCGAGGACACGGACATCCTGAACGGGAATGACCTGTTCACGGCGACGATCGACCAGATGTCGGAGCGGGACGGCTCCAACATGCATGCGGTGATCGGCGAGCTGTTCCGGGCCATGAACACGCCCATCCACGACCGCGCGTCCGCTCAGCTGCCCCGCTGGGCCGATGTGTTTCCCTACGTGAACGGCGGGCTGTTTTCCGGCAGCACCGATGTGCCGCGCTTTTCCAAGATCGCGCGCTCATATTTGCTGCACATCGGCACGCTCGACTGGAAGAAAATCAACCCGGACATCTTCGGCTCGATGATCCAGGCTGTCGCGGATGACGAGGAGCGCGGCGCGCTCGGGATGCACTACACCAGCGTTCCGAACATCCTGAAGGTGCTGAACCCGCTCTTTCTGGACGATCTGCGCGAGACGCTGGACGAGGCAGGGGACAACGGTCGCAAGCTTATGAATCTGCGCAACCGGATGGCCAAGATCAGGGTGTTCGACCCGGCCTGCGGATCGGGCAATTTCCTGGTGATCGCCTACAAGGAAATGCGAGCGATCGAGGCAGAGATCAACGCGCGGCGCGGGGAAGCCGACCGGAAGTCTGACATTCCGTTGACTAACTTTCGGGGGATCGAGCTGCGCGACTTCCCGGCCGAGATCGCGCGCTTGGCGCTGATCATCGCGGAGTATCAGTGCGACGTGACCTATCGCGGTCAGAAGGAGGCCTTGGCCGACTTCCTTCCGCTTGATGCCATGAACTGGATCACCTGCGGCAACGCCCTGCGGCTCGACTGGCTGAGTATATGCCCGCCGACAGGGACAGGCGTGAAGCACCATGCCGACGACCTATTCATGTCGCCCGTTGATCAAGCTGAAATCGACTTCGAGAATGAAGGCGGAGAGACCTACATTTGCGGAAATCCGCCGTACCTTGGTAGCCAATGGCAAAGCACGGAGCAGAAGGAAGACCTTCAACGCATCTTTGAAGGCAGAACCAAGAACTGGAAGTCGCTCGATTATGTCTCTGGTTGGTTCATGAAGGCCGCAGATTTTGGGGTGCGTACAAAATCCGTGGCCGCATTGGTGTCCACGAATTCGATTTGCCAAGGGCGACAAGTCGAGACCTTGTGGAAGCTCATATTTGAGACAGGCCATGAGATTCCATTTGCTCACACGAGTTTTAAGTGGGCGAACTTAGCGAGTCATAACGCTGGCGTGACAGTTGTTATCGTGGCCGTCGCAAAGGACGCGAAGACCACGCGACGGATTTTCTCTATCGACAACGACGGGGAAACAGTTGTTAGAGAAACGGATAATATAAACCCTTACCTCATAGGTGGCCCCAATATCTTGGTGCCATCTTCTTCTAAGCCGATAAATTCCCTCAATGAAATGAGTTTTGGAAACATGCCGAATGAAGGCGGCTTTTTACTCCTAACTCGACCGGAAGCGGATGAGGCCATTGAGCAACACGGGGTCGATCGCAAATTCTTGCGTTCTTTCGTCGGTTCGCAGGAATTCATCAAGGGGCAAGAACGCCGCTGCGTTTGGGTGACAGATGAAGAGTATCAGGAAGCAAGAGAAAATGACTGGTTGAACGACAGGTTTGAGTCCGTTCGCAGTCAGCGGAGTTCGTCAAACAGGGCAACTACAAAGCAGCTTGCGGGCACGCCGTACCGGTTTGGCGAGGTGCGTCAAACAGGCAACGAACGTACAATTGTGGTGCCGCGCGTCAGCTCTGAGAACCGTGAGTTTCTGCCAGTGGGGTTGGGTGCTCCTGGCACTATCATTGGAGATCGAAATTTTGCCCTGTACGACGCCCCCCTGTGGAACATGGCGCTGATTGCCTCGCGCCTACATTGGGTCTGGATCGGAACTGTTTGTGTGCGGATGCGAACAGACTTTAGCTATTCCAACACCCTTGGCTGGAACACCTTCCCCGTCCCGAAGCTCACCGAGAAGAACAAGGAAGACCTGACCCGTTGCGCCGAGGACATCCTGTTGGCGCGCGAGGCGCATTTTCCAGCAACCATTGCCGATCTCTACGATCCCGAGAAGATGCCGGATAACCTCCGCGCCGCCCATGATCGGAACGACGAGGTGCTTGAGCGTATCTATATCGGCCGCCGATTCAAGAACGACACCGAGAGGCTGGAGAAACTCTTCGAGCTTTACACCAAGATGACTGCGGCCAGCCCGTCGAAGCGAAAAGCGGGGGCGACATGAGCAGCCTCACTGATATCGAAAAACGTTACCTTGAAAAGCTGCTTGGCATGCAAAGCGGCTATGTGCTGGATTATTCCGACGCAACCTTTGGCGAGTTCTTCAATCGCCATAAGATCGATATTCATGGCTCGAAATATCAGAGCTATGGCACCTCCAAGGCCAAGAAGATGCGGGCCTTTTGGGAGCGCGAGCCAGACGCCCTGGTTGGCACGGTCCTGTCGGAGATGCTGGATTCGTATGAGGCCGATTGCGATCTGAACAATCGAGAAGCCGATGCATCCGTTCTCGAAAAGTCGCGAGGTATTCTTGCTCGGCTTTCCGGGAAGCCTGTTCCTGCAAAACCGGCCCAGACCATTGACGATTTCCTACATCGCGAATTCACGGTTCCCAATATCCAAAAGCTGCCGATTGAAACGCAGGCCGTGGCAATCATTGAAAACCGTCTTGGCGAAGCGCGGACTGCTATGGGTGCTGGCGCGTATCTTTCTGTCATCTTTCTGTGCGGCAGTGTGCTCGAAGCCGTCTTGCTTGGGGCGGCCCAGAAAGAACCTTCGCGCTTCAATCGGGCTTCGAGCAGCCCGAAGGCTGCTGACGGCGGCGTAAAGCGCTTTCACGAATGGAGCCTCGCTCAGTTCATAGATGTTTCCTGTGAAGTCGGCCTGCTTAAACCCGATGTGAAGAAGTTCAGCCACGGGCTCCGGGATTTTCGCAACTACATTCATCCATACGAGCAAATGGTATCCGGTTTCATGCCGGATGAGCACACAGCAAAAGTCTGTTTTCAGGTACTTAAGGCGGCGCTTGCCAGCGTTGCGGGGGAAAGAAAATGAAGCCAGAAACAAAATCCGTTCCCTCCGTCTCCGTCACCTACGCCCAAACCGGCGGCTCGACCAAATCGAACGAGCTTGGCATGCGCCCGATGCAGGAGCGCGCCTATGAGCGGCGGGGCGAGCAATACCTGTTGATCAAGTCGCCACCCGCATCGGGCAAGAGCCGGGCGTTGATGTTCATCGCGCTCGACAAGCTGCACAACCAGGGACTTCGGAAGGCGATCATCACCGTTCCTGAGAAGTCCATCGGGTCGAGCTTCGCCGACGAGCCCTTGTCCAAGTTCGGGTTTTGGGCCGACTGGCATGTCGAGCCGAAATGGAACCTCTGCAACGCACCCGGTGGCGACGAGGGCAAGGTCGGTTCGGTCGGCAAGTTCCTCGAAGGCGACGACAGGGTGCTGGTCGCGACTCACGCCACGTTCCGTTTCGCCGTGGACAAGTTCGGGATCGACGCCTTCGACGGCTGTCTGATCGCCGTGGATGAGTTCCACCACGTCTCCGCCAACCCTGAGAACAAGCTCGGCGCGCACCTGGCGGAGCTGATCGCCCGCGACAAGGTTCATGTCGTCGCCATGACGGGTTCGTATTTTCGGGGCGACGCCGAGCCAGTGCTGATGCCGGAGGACGAAGCCAAGTTCGACGTGGTGACCTATACTTACTACGAACAGCTCAACGGCTATAAGTATCTGAAGACGCTTGACATCGGCTATTTCTTTTATTCCGGGGCCTATTCGGACGACATCCTGGCCGTCCTCGACCCGGCAGAGAAGACCATCGTCCATATCCCGTCCGTCAATTCCCGCGAGAGCACGAAGGACAAGATCAGGGAGGTCGAGCACATCATCGAGGAGTTGGGGGAATGGCAGGGCACGGACCCCGCCACCGGCTTCCAGCTTGTGAAGCGCGCAGACGGCCGGTTGCTGCACATCGCCGATCTAGTCGATGACGACGCGACGAAGCGGGATAAGGTGTCCGCCGCGCTGAAAGACCCCGCTCAAAAGGCCAACCGCGATCATGTAGACATTATCATCGCGCTTGGCATGGCGAAGGAAGGCTTCGACTGGATTTGGTGCGAGCACGCGCTGACGGTGGGCTATCGGTCGAGCCTGACGGAGATTGTGCAGATCATCGGCCGGGCGACCCGCGACGCCGAGGGCAAGACCCGCGCCCGCTTCACCAACCTTATCGCCGAGCCGGATGCGTCGGAAGAGGCCGTCACCGAGGCCGTGAATGACACGCTGAAGGCCATCGCCGCCAGCTTGCTCATGGAGCAGGTGCTCGCGCCACGGTTCAATTTCACACCCAAGGCAACGGCGAGCGGTCCGCAAAAGGGCTTTGACTACGGCGAAGGCGGATACGATCCGTCCAAAGAGAATGTCGGCTTCAATGAGGAGACCGGTCAGTTCCAGATCGAGATCAAGGGCCTTGCCGAGCCGAAAACCAAAGAGGCGACGCGTATCTGTCAGGAAGACCTCAACGAGGTGATTGCTGCATTCGTCCAGGACAAGACCGCGCTCGAGAAGGGCTTGTTCGACGGAGAGCACGCTGGCGGCGAAACGCTGGCGCAAGAGCTAACCCAGGTCCGTATGGGTAAGATCATAAAGGACAAGTACCCCGAGCTTGACGACGAGGATCAGGAGTCGGTTCGTCAGCACGCAGTTGCGGCCATGAACCTAACCCAAAAGGCAAAAGAAGCCGCAGTCGAAGAACGTTTGGGCGAGGGAGCGGGCAGCAACGCTCTGATCCAAGGCGTTCGCAAGTTTGCCATGGATGTGCGCGAACTCGATATCGACCTGATCGACAGCATCAACCCATTCAGCGAGGCCTACGCAATCCTCGGAAAGACCATGAGCGAGGAGAGCTTGAAGCAGGTCGCCGCCGTCATTTCGGCAAGGAAGGTACAACTCACCGCTGAAGAGGCACGTGATCTCGCCAAGCGCGCCCTGAAGTTCAAGCAGGAACGGGGACGGCTCCCCTCCATCACCTCGCCGGATTCATGGGAAAAGCGCATGGCCGAAGGCGTCGCCTTTCTTGCTCGAATGAAGCAAGAGGCAGCAAATGGTTAAGCAGTTCACCGATGAAGACGACGCACTGCTCACTGAACTAGGGGTTGAGGTTGAAGCGAAGCCGGTCGCCGCTCGAACGCCGGAAGAGGAGCGTGTGATTGCGGGCTTTGAAGAGATTCAGCGCTTTGTTGAAGAGCACGGCCATCCGCCGTGTCATGGCGAGGATCGCGACATCTTCGAACGCCTCTACGCCGTGCGGCTCGATCGTATTCGCGACCAGACCGCCCTAGCCGAGCTGGTCCGACCCATGGACAGCCATGGCTTGTTGTCAGATGCGTTCGCGCAGGCGTCGGGTCCCGCCGCAGATGAGCTAGATGACGATGCCCTTCTCGCTGAACTCGGAATCGACGCGGAAACTCCGCCGATCACCGAACTACGCCATGTGCGCTCGACAGCCGAGAAACGCGCCGCCGAGGATGTGGCTCTACGCGAGCGCTGTGAGGATTTCGAGACCTTCAAGCCGCTCTTCGATCAGGTGCAAAGTGAACTCGATTCCGGCCTTCGAGAGACTCGCCCCTTCGAGATGAAGGCAGAGATTGAAAAGGGGCGTTTTTTCATCGTGGGCGGCCAGAAGGCCTATGTCGCGGAGAAGGGCGAGGTCACGCTGACGGATCAGGGCCGCACGGATGCAAGGCTTCGCGTGATCTTCGACAATGGCACAGAAAGCAACATGCTGATGCGTTCGCTTCAGCGCGCCTTGAACAAGGACGAAGCGGGGCGGCGTATTACCGAGACTACCGCCGGCCCCCTCTTCGGCGCCGACACAGCCGAAGGCGATGAAGCGAGCGGCACAATCTACGTTTTGCGGAGCAAATCTGATCTGCCGCTCGTCGCCGAAAACCGCAACTTGGTCCACAAGATCGGCGTCACGAACATGGAGATTGAGCGGCGCGTCGCAGGCGCGCATCTTCAGCCGACATTCCTGATGGCTGGGGTCGAGGTGGTCGCCACCTATGAGCTTTTCAACATCAACCGGACGAAACTCGAAAACCTGATCCATCGCATCTTTGCGCCCGCCCGCCTCGATATCGAGGTGATGGATCGCTTCGGGAACCCGGTTGTTCCGCGCGAGTGGTTCCTTGTGCCTCTGGCAGCAATCGATGAGGCCGTCGAAAGGATTAGGGACGGAACGATCACCGGATATGCCTACGATCCGACAGCGGCGCGCCTGGTGCGGACGGGGAGCTTGGCATGACATTTTTTGCTATTCGGGGAAGCCGACAGTTAACGTCCGAGGAATTCTCGGCCCACCTTGCCCTTGCGATCCGACTAGAAAATGTCGGTGTTTTGCTTGGTGCTGGCGCTTCTAAAGGCGTCGGCGGCATGGTGATGGCCGACGTCTGGGCGCTTCTGAAGAATGAATATCCCGATCAGATTCAATTCCTCCGAGGAAACAAGTTCCTAGCGGATGGCGAGCAGGGCAATGTTGAATTGCTGCTCGATAAGCTGGAAATCGCCTGCCTGGATGGCGAACGGGTAGGCGTCGATCTTACCGACTTCAAAGCAGCTAGGCACGCATTGCGAAAGGCCGTTCTGCGAGCGGCCATTCTTGACGAAACGCTATGGTCGGAGCCGGATCAGGCGATTTTGCATCCCAAGCTATCGAGTCACGTAAGGCTCGTATCACGCCTTGCCGGGAATCGTCAGCCCGGGCAGGCCGCGCCTTGGGCGTTCACGACTAATTACGATCTTGCGCTGGAATGGTCGGCGGAAGCGCTTGGCCTTCATTGTGTAAACGGATTCTCGGGAACGCATGACCGCGCATTTCGTCCGAGCAGTTTTGACCTTGGCCTTCGTAACGTGCAGGCACGTGGTGAAGCGCGTTTCGGCACATACAATCTCTATCTTGGGAAGCTACACGGCTCGATTTCATGGACGGCGAGCAAGTCGGGCAGTGTGTGCGAGTTGCCCAGCGCTAGTGTGAAGCCTTTATTGGATCAGTTCATCGCGTCTGGTGAACCCGATAATTGGCCGGGATTCATGATTTTCCCCGGCGCGTCGAAGTTCGTTCAGACAACGGCATTTGTGTATGGTGAGATCATTCGCCGTTTCACCGAGTTCCTCTCGCGTCCGAACGCCTGCCTCATCGTTAACGGTTATGGCTTTACCGACGACCATATCAATCGGCTTCTCGTTTCGGCGCTACAGAATCCGACGCTGCAGCTCATCATCTACCTTCCGGAAATCGACCGTTTAGGCATTTTTGACTCGCTTGCCGCGACCGGCGACGCAATCAAACCCAATGAACAGCTTAAGCGGCTGCTCTTGGCTCAACTTCCCCAGGTAACGGTGCGAGGTTTTGGGCCGGGCGGCTTCTTCGACGCATTGGCGAACGACTTGCCAGAACCCGCCATGCTGGACGACGTGTCGGAACGTGCACGCCAGCTCGAAACGCTACTCAAACAGGCGACGAATATCCAAGTGGCGAAGGAGCCCGCTGCGGCGGTCGAAGAGGAGGCGGTGGCGGCCGTTCCCGAGGCAGCACCAGCACCCGGCGACGATCTTGAGGACTTGCTTTGATAGGTTCCCGCCACCCCGTGGGCTATGTGGTCGAAATCGACGGGCCGCAGCTTCTAGTAAATTTGCATGAGGATTCTCGCGGGCATGTAGCCGGGCATAGGGATGGATTATCGACGGTAGAGCAACCCGGCGATCTGGTCGGGATCGACGCCGGTGCAGAAACCATAATCCTTCGGATCATGACCGTCGCGTTCGCCGAGCCGCGCGAAGTCCATGCAGGACGTGGACGATCATCGAATATCTCGCAAGAGCCGTTGCGTCAGCTTCGCGGTCGAGTTGTCGGCTTTCTGGCCAAGCAGGAGGGCAGGCTAAACTTTTCGCCGCAGGAATGGCGGTTGCCCGTTCTTGGGGCTAGCGTCTATCCGCTTACGGACATCGAAACCATCGCGACAATCGGCGCGAACGGCATCGCTGCCGAGCAGATCAAGCTGGGTACGGATTCCCGCAATCGGGCCGTTGAGGTCTGCGCCAACATCGACCAAGTGCTGGGTCGGCACATGGCGATCTTAGGTTCAACAGGTCAAGGCAAAACCCACTTCGTTGCGGCGGTGCTGCAACAACTTGTGCGCCTGCCCAAGTCGCGGATCGTCGTATTCGATGTAAACGGGGAATATTCTTCCGCCTTTGCCCATCTTGGACAGCGTGTGAAAGTCACGCAGCTCGGTGGCCCAAATGGCGGCCTTCGGATTCCATACTACGCCCTTGGTCGGCACGGTTTATCCCGGTTGCTGATACCGAGTGAGAAAGCGCAAATGCCGGCATTGCGTTTCGCGATTGAACACCTTCGCTTCGTGGAAGCCGATGCGCATGGAGCAAAGCTGGCCGGCGGTCAGGGCAACGTCCTTTTCGATGATTGTCACACAGGCAATGCCGCGCACGCCAATCAGGCGATGGGCACACTAAGGTCGGGAACGGCTCCCCCGGCGAACGTGTGGCCGCATATGCGCGCGCTGTCGTGCCTCGCCACCGAATGGTATGTCCTCAAGCCAAACAACCAAGGCTGGACCCGCGACACGTTTCAATACGGCCACATTCAGTCAATGATTAACCGCATACGTGGTTTGATTGAGGACCCGCAGTTTACGTCCATTGTCGAGATCGCAGGCGGTGCTGGTCTAGCGAATCCCTTGAGTATGCAGGATGAATGCGCCGCGCTCGTTCGGGATGTTTTTGGCCCGCCGATGTTTGGTCAGAATGATTGGTCGGTTCACGTTGTTGACCTTAGCCGCCTGACTCAAGACCTAATGCCATTTGTTCTGGGATCGCTACTTGAGATGTTCGCCGCCGAGATATTCAAGCGCGGCCCCGGGAATACCCACCCAACCATGCTGGCATTGGAGGAAGCACACCACTATTTGCGCCAGCTACCAGGCGAATCCGACGGTGGACAGCAGGCGCTTGCTTACGAGCGCCTAGCTAAAGAGGGCCGCAAATTTGGCCTGTCCCTGCTAATCAGCACGCAGCGCCCGTCCGAGGTTTCCCCGACCGTGCTTTCGCAATGCGGAACGTGGGCCGTGTTTCGCCTGAACAACGAAGCCGATCAGCGGGCGGTCGCATCCGCGGCAGAAACCGCGGGGGTGAACGTGTCTCGGCAGGTTGCCGGGCTTGGAAGAGGGGAAGCAATCATTTTTGGTGCGGCGCTACCGGTGCCTACGCGCCTTTCGGTCAGCAGGCCAAATCCCGAACCAGATTCTAAAGACCCACCTTTCCTTCAAAAGTGGTCATAGTTTTTACACCAATCAGGTGAGATCACCTTTGCACTGTTTACGCGGCGTTGCCGCGCGATGGCGAGCGACGCTCCGATTTGTGGGGTCTTCGCGCCGCCCGCCATCGGTCACGCCCGATCCTACTGTGGATATGATGTAGTTGGCGTTTTGATTTCCTGTTCCGCCGCGAACGCCTCTTTCCCTTTTCCGGCCCACAGTTCTCGCGCCCGCTCGCCGTCGTCACTGTTCAGCTTGTCGGCCATCCAGATCAGCGCGCCGTAGATCATCGCGCGGTTGTCATCAGTCAGTTCCACAATCCCCGCCTTGACGACGAGGCCGCCGAGTTCGATCAGATGCCGCGTTCGCTTGCGGCGCTCGACCTGCCAGTTGCGCATGTCATGCCGCGCCCGTGCTGCTTGATGCCGATTGCGCGCTGCCCGGTTGCGTTTGAGCGCTGTCAGTGTCGCGGTAAGCCGTTTTCGCAGATCGCCGTCTCTTGCTGCGAAAGAACGCCGCGCCGCGCTTGGCCCATGCCTCCTTCTTTCCAGCGTCGGTGTTTTCCGTCAGCGCGACCAGCGCGCCCGCCAGTTCTTCGGCAGTGAGCGCGTCGGCCCCGGTGGCGATGATGAGTTCGCCGAGCTGCTGCACTTTGCGGACTTTCAGTTCCCTGGTCTTTTCCTCCAGCGCTTTTAGTTCTGCATCATAGTCCCGTGGTTTGCGCATCATCATCTCCATAAGCTGTTGATGGAGCTATGATAGTTGAGCACGTCGCCGATTGCTTCTAGGTTGCCGGGACGGTCTGGCACGGCCCGGTCCATCCCGAGATTTTTTCGAGGGAGGGCGCGCTTATACGTCGTTCCGACGGACGCGTCTTCGTGCCAATTCTCGACCGCGATGGCGATCTATCATCTTCACGTCAAAGTCATTGGCCGCAAGGCCGGGAGTAGTGCGGTGGCCTCCGCAGCCTACCGCTCAGCCTCGCGGATGCGCGATGAGCGCATCGACCGCGTGCAGGATTTTTCGGGCAAGCGCGGCGTCGTCCATTCACAGGTGCTTTTGCCCGAAAATGCGCCGGAGCAGTGGTCAGACCGTGAACGGCTCTGGAACGACGTCGAAGCCTTCGAGGTCCGCAAGGACGCCCAGCTTGCCCGCGAGGTTGAGTTCGCCATTCCGCGCGAGATGACGCGTGCGCAGGGCATCGCACTTGCCCGCGACTTCGCTCAGTCGGAATTTGTCGATCACGGCATGATCGCGGACATGAACGTGCATTGGGACATCGGTGAGGACGGCATGTCCAAACCCCACGCGCATGTCATGCTGACGATGCGGTCCGTGGACGAGGATGGTTTCGGCCCGAAGGTGCGGGAGTGGAACCGCACGGAATTGGTGGAACGCTGGCGTGAACGCTGGGCCGAGCTTGCCAACGAGCGGCTGGCCGAACTCGACGTAGACGCGCGGATCGACCATCGCAGCCTCGAGGCCCAAGGGATCGGGCTTGAGCCTCAAAGCCAAATCGGCGCACCCGCTCAACGGATCGACGCTGAAGGGATCGAAGCCGCAGAGCGTGCAGACATGCACCGCGAGATCGCCCGCAAAAACGGAGAACGGATCATCGCTGATCCTTCCATCGCACTGGACGCGATCACCCAGCAGCAATCGACCTTCACGCGGCGCGACATGGCGAAGTTTGCGCACCGGCACAGCGATGGCATCGATCAGTTCAACGCGGTGACTGACGCTATGCGCCGCTCGCCCGAACTAATCGAACTTGGACTGGATGGACGGGGCGACGATCGGTTTACGACCCGCGACATGATCGACGCCGAACAGCGCCTGCACCGCGCCGCCGAAGTGATGGCGGAACGGGAACGCCATGAGGTCAAAGACAAATGCAGGGTCGATGCTTTTGCAAAAGCCGAACAGCGCGGCCTTGTCCTTTCCGGCGAGCAGGTGGGCGCCCTGGTGCATGTGACGGACGGGCGCGATCTAGGCATCGTGGTCGGTTACGCCGGGACGGGAAAGAGCGCGATGCTTGGCGTTGCGCGCGAAGCTTGGGAAGCGTCGGGCTATGAGGTTCGGGGGGTAGCTCTATCTGGCATCGCGGCCGACAATCTGGAGGGCGGATCGGGCATCGCATCCCGCACTATCGCTAGCATGGAATATGGCTGGAAGAATGGCCGTGACATGCTCACCGCGCGCGATGTTCTGGTGATTGACGAGGCTGGCATGGTCGGCACGCGGCAGCTGGAGCGCGTGCTGTCCCACGCGGCGGAAGCGGGCGCGAAGGTGGTGTTGGTAGGTGATCCGCAGCAATTGCAATCGATCGAGGCGGGCGCGGCCTTCCGATCGATCCACGAGCGTCATGGCGGCGCGGAGATCGGCACCGTCCGCCGCCAGCGCGAGGATTGGCAGCGCGCGGCCACCCGCGATCTGGCCACCGGCAGAACCGTTCATGCGATCCAAACCTATGAAAGTCATGGCATGGTCCATGCCGCCGACACCCGCGAGCAGGCGCGCGGCGATCTGATCGACAGATGGGACCGCCAGCGGCAGGCGTCACCAGACTGCAGCAGAATTATCCTTACCCATACCAATGCGGAGGTGCGGGAACTCAATAAGGCCGCCCGCGACCGAATGCGGGAGGCTGGCGATCTGGGCGAGGACGTGCTCGTCTCAGTCGAACGCGGCGCTCGCAGCTTTGCCCCCGGGGACCGCGTCATGTTCCTGCAGAACGAACGTGGGCTTGGCGTGAAGAACGGCACACTCGGCACCATCGAGCAGGTCAGCGCACAGAGCATAACGGTGCAGGCCGATGATGGCCGCTCCATCGCCTTCGACCTCAAGGACTACAACCGCATCGACCACGGATATGCCGCGACGATCCACAAGGCGCAGGGCATGACGGTGGACCGGACGCATGTCCTGGCAACGCCGGGCATGGACACCCATGGCAGCTATGTCGCCTTGTCACGGCACCGCGATAGCATGGACCTGCATTATGGTCGCGACGACTTCGCCAATCGAGACCGGCTTACCAACACCCTGTCGCGCGACCGCGCAAAGGACATGGCGTCGGACTACGAACAGACCAACCCGGAGCAAAATTATGCCGCGCGACGCGGCATCACCTTCCGCGCCCGAGCGGTCGAAATCGTGCGCCAGGTGCCCGAGAAGGTGCGCCGCTTGTTCGAAGAAGTGCGGTTTCCTCCGACGCCCGTTGACAGGCTAAGGTCGGGCGTCGGCGAGGTTCGGCAGGCAGACGCGGCGCTGCGCAAGGCCCGCACCGATGCGCTAATCCGCCATGCCCGTGCATCCGATGCAATTCTTGAAGCCAAACACCGTGGTCTTTCGCCATCTGCCGTGCAGCGGCAGGAGCTTGGCGCGGCACGGCGTGCATTCGATGAGGTTCGACCCCATGGCTCGCAGGATGCGGAATCGGCCTACAGCAAGGACAACAGCCTCGCCCGCGAAGCCGGATCAGGACGCGTGAACCGCACTATTCAAGCGCTCCAGTTAGAAACCGAAATCCGTACCGGACGCGGGGCCGATCAGGGCAGCCGCGCCAACCGCTTCGTAGAGCGTTGGCAGAAGCTGGACCGCACCAGCCACCGCCAATACCAGGCTGGCGACATGTCCGGCTACAAGGCCACGCGGTCGGAGATGGGCGACATGGCTAAGAGCCTCCAACGCGATCCGCAGCTTGAGTCCCTTCTTGCCAATCGCAAGGCCGCGCTCGGCATCAATATGGAGACAGGCCGCCGACTCGGTGCCGCCCTCGCCTTCTCTCACGGTCTCGACCTCGGAAGAGGAAGGGGGATCGGTCTTTGAAACCCATCCTATTTACCGCCGCTTGCACGCCATAGGGCTACGTCGGCTAAACATCTCTTGCAGGACGAAAAATCTCTCCTCTGACTGGTCTCTGCAATCGTCAGAAACGACCAGTAGGAGGCAGCGCAGCCATGCATCAACCAGATCGTATCGTTCGTTTAAAGACCGTTCTTTCCCGGACTGGTCTGTCCCGGTCCACCATCTACAGGAAGATCGTAGAGGGTACGTTCCCGGCCCAAATCAAGATCAGCCTCAACGGTGCCGGTTGGCGGGAATCCGATATTGATCGCTGGGTTGCTGATCCGGTCAGATGGCGACCGTTGAACGAGGTCGACTTCGATAATTGACTGGCCGATCAACGGCCAATGACAGCAAAACGGTAGTCGGACTTGCCGCTGAATCGCGACCACGAATGACAACTGCGAAAGGCCGGAAGGGGAATTACGGTGAGCGGCACGTAATTCAGAGATCGTCATCCAGTTCGTCGTCATGAATATCCGCAGCGCGCCGCTTCGCGTCAGCGATTAGTTCCTTCGCGGATTCGCCTCTCATCCAAGCGTCGAGCATATCGGCCCAACATTGCAGCATGATCTTTCGCTCGGCGAGATACCTGTTTACGTTGTAGACGGACGCGATCCGGTTCCTAGGCGCGTGGGCCAAGCTCATCTCGATCCACCGATCATCGAACTTGGCCCGGTTCAGACCAGTCGAGAACGTGCGGCGTAGGTCGTGAACGCCGAAGCTCTGAAAATCCGGGGCATTCTCGCGGACACGCTTTACAGCAGCATCGATTACGCGGTTGAGCGTGGCATTGCTGATGGGCGTTTCGGAGTCGTATCGGCCAGGGTGCAGATATCGGCTCGCACCGAACATGGTGCGGAACGCCGTTAGAATATCGAGCGCCTGATCGCTCAGCGGCACGATATGCGTCTTTCCAGACTTCATTCGCTCGGCCGGAATTGTCCAGCGCGCACTTGCGAAGTCAATTTCCGTCCACGTAGCGTCGATGAACTCCGACTTCCGAACGCCGGTCAGCAAGACGAACTTCACGGCTAGGCGGAGCGTCGGTGCGGCCGAGACATGATCTAAAGCCGCCAGCGCCGCGCGGATTTCTGACGGCGATAAGGCGCGGTCGCGTGGCTCGAACGTGGCGATAGCGCTCGTACGAATGGACTCAGCGGGATTGCTTACATCCAGTCCACATGCCTGAGCGTGGCGGAACACCAGCAAGACGATCTCGCGAACATGCACGGCGACCGCTGGCCCGCGCTTTTCCTTAACCTCATCGCACAAACGTTTGAGGCGTTGCGGCGTGATTTCTTGCAGCTTGAGCTTCGACAGCTCTGACGCAATGGCACGATCATAAACTGATCGGCGCATCGCCAAAGTGCTGTCGGCCAGTCTCTCCGCTCCCGACTTCGGGTCGGCCTTGTGTTTGAAGTAAGCTTCGGCCCAGCCACCGAACGTCAACGCTGCGGCCGACGCCGTGCGCTTCTCCACCTTCGCCTTAGACGGTGACTCGCCACGCTCGACCTGGCACCTAGCCCGCCCCAATAGTGTCCTGGCCTCCGCAAGCGAAACCTGCATCCCGTATTCCAGCGCATCGGCTTCGCGTGTCAGCTTGCGCGCGGCCACAGCACTGTACCGACCGATGGTCAGAACTTCCTGCCGCCCGTTCACGCGGTACTGATACCGGAAAGAGATGACACCTGTTGGTGTGACGGCCGCATGCATCCCGTCGCCGTCGGTCACCTTATAAAGCTTGGACTTCGGTTTCAGGTTTTTCAGTTCTTTATCAGTGAGCTTGCCCATAAATCTGCATCCGGTCTGAAGCAAACGGATACCAACAAGACAGGCTGTTGGTAGCGAAGGCCCGTTTCTTGACCATCCTGCGTCGTACCAACATCTCTGCCAACAAAGTGACTAGGTTGGGGTGACATGCAGCGATACGGGGTGGGAATAATTTTCCTTTGTAGTCAATCAGATCGAGCGACTTTCGGCACCGAGCGGGATGGTCTGAAACGACCTTAGATCACTCCCACTCGATGGTCCCCGGCGGCTTGCTCGTCACGTCGTAGACGACGCGGTTGATGCCGCGCACTTCGTTGATGATGCGGGTGGCGGTGGCGGCCAGGAACTCGTGGTCGAAGGGGTAGCTTTCGGCCGTCATGCCGTCGGTCGAGGTGACGGCGCGCAGGGCGCAGACATGGTCGTAGGAGCGGGCGTCGCCCATGACGCCGACGGTCTTGACCGGCAGCAGCACGGCGAAGGCTTGCCAGATCGCGTCGTAGAGGCCGGCCTTGCGGATCTGGTCCAGGTAGACGGCGTCGGCCTTGCGCAGGATCTCGGCCTTCTCCCGGGTGATCTCGCCGGGCATGCGGATGGCGAGACCCGGTCCCGGGAAGGGATGGCGGCCGACCAGCTTTTCCGGCAGACCCAGTTCGCGGCCGAGGTCGCGCACCTCGTCTTTGAAGAGCTCGCGCAGCGGCTCGACCAGCTGCATGCGCATGCGCTCGGGCAGGCCGCCGACGTTGTGGTGGCTCTTGATGGTGACCGAGGGGCCGCCGGTGAAGGAGACGCTTTCGATCACGTCGGGATAGAGCGTCCCCTGGGCCAGGAAGTCGGCGCCGCCGAGATGCGCCGCTTCCTCCTCGAAGACATCGATGAAGGTGGCGCCGATGATCTTGCGCTTGCGCTCCGGGTCCTCGACGCCCTCGAGCTTGCCGAGGAAGAGGTCCGAGGCGTCGCGCGCCACCAGCGGGATGTTGTAGTGGTCGCGGAAGACCTCCGCCACCTGCTCGGCCTCGCCGGCCCGCAGCAGGCCGTGGTCGACGAAGATGCAGGTGAGCTGCTCGCCGATGGCTTCGTGAATCAGGACCGCGGCAACCGAAGAATCCACCCCGCCGGAGAGGCCGCAGATCACCTTGCGGTCACCGACCTGGGTACGGATCTGGGCGATGGCCTGCGCGCGGAAGGCGGCCATGCTCCAGTCGCCTGTACAACCTGCGATCTCGCGGACGAAATTGGACAGCAGACGGGCGCCGTCCGGCGTATGGGCCACCTCGGGATGGAACTGGACGCCGTAGTAGCGCTTCTCGTCATTGGCGACGGCGGCGCAGGGGGCGCCCGCGCTCTGGCCCACGGTGACGAAACCGGGGGCGAGGCGCAGCACCCGGTCGCCGTGGCTCATCCAGACCTGGTGCCGTTCGCCCTTGTCCCAGACGCCGGCGAACAGGCGAGACGGCTCGGCCACCTCCAGGAAGGCGCGGCCGAACTCCTGATGGTCGCTGGTCTCCACCTTGCCGCCCAACTGTTCCATCATCATCTGCATGCCGTAGCAGATGCCCAGCACCGGGACGCCCAGCTCGAAGACCAGATCCGGCGCGCGGGGCGTCGTCTCCTGGGTCACGCTGGCGGGCCCGCCGGAGAGGATCACCGCCTTGGGGCCGAAGTCGGCCAGTCGCGCCGGCTCGGCATTGAAGGGCAGGATTTCGCAGTAGACCCCGGCCTCGCGCACGCGCCTGGCAATGAGCTGCGTGACCTGCGATCCGAAGTCCAGAATCAGTACTCGGTCCGTCATGACCGGGTGATAGCCGATTCGTCCGTGCGGCGCGACTGTTGTCGAGAAGCCCGCTAAGCTTCTTCCGTCTCGAACTCGGCCGGCAGGGTAATTTCCAGCAGCTCCAGATCGTCGGAATGCGCCACCTCGCGGTGGCGGAGGCGGGGCGGCTGGTGGACGCAGGAGCCGGGCTCCAGACGAACCTCGCCGATGCCCTCGTACTCGAAGACGACCCATCCCCTCAGCACATAAACCATCTGAAAGGCCAGCTCGTGGCTATGCCAGACCGGCCGAGCCTCGCCGCCCGGCCGGGCGCGGATCACCTGGGCACCGACGCTGCCGCCGGTGGCGGCCGCGATGCCCAGGTCGCGGTATTCGAAGAAGCCGCGCAAACCGGGCGCGAAGGGGCTGTCGGCATGAACCACCGAGAAACCTCTGGGCAGCTTTTCGGTCGGGCCGTTCACGGCAGTCTCCCCTCCTCTCTCGGACGATCTAGTCTCTCGGGCGGTTCTGGCCCTGCTTGACCTGCGCCATCCAGGAAATCAGGTCGGGCCAGGCGTAGGCGACTTCTGGCAGCCAGA
The DNA here is from genome assembly GCF_003572205.1 of Algihabitans albus. Classification (NCBI taxonomy): domain Bacteria; kingdom Pseudomonadati; phylum Pseudomonadota; class Alphaproteobacteria; order Rhodospirillales; family Rhodovibrionaceae; genus Algihabitans; species Algihabitans albus. The sequence continues at coordinate 329,702 of NZ_QXNY01000005.1, read as the reverse complement.
CCCCGGCGAAGCGCTCCTCCCGCTCGGCCACGGCCTGACCGCCCATGCGCTCGTAGAAGAAGCGCGTCTGATTGCCGGCCAGCATCCAGAGCCCGACGCTGGTGAAACCCTTGGCCGCCAGTTCCTCGAAGAGAGCGGTCAGCAGCGCCCGGCCATGGCCGCGGTCCTGCACGTCGGGGTGGACGTAGAGCGTATAGATTTCGCCGCGAAAGGGCGGATCCGCCCCCGCCGAGGGATCTCTCAGGCGCCCGCAGGACCCGAAGCCGACCAGGTCGCCATTCTCGTCATCCGTCGCCACCAGAACGATCTCGCCCCGGCGCTGCCCCGTGAGCTCGCGCCAGAAGCGCTCGTACTGCGGTATCGACATGCCGGCGAGATAGGCGTCGGGCACCAGACCCGCGTAGGCGGCCTGCCAGGTCTCGACATGAATGCGAGCGATGGCCGCCGCATCCATCGGCGTGGCCTCCCGCACCGTCATGTCCGCCAAGCAGGGCTCATCCGCTCTGGCTCCTCTCGGTTTCGCCGGTTTGTCCGTTCTGTACCTGCGCGTCTTCTACCTGCCGCTCGAGCACCGCGACGAAGAAGCCGTCGGTGCCATGCCCGGCCGGGCGCAGCAATAGCGTGTCGCCGCCGGTCGGCGGCTTGCCCGGCAGGGCTTCGGACCAGGCCTCGGCCAGCGGTATCAGCTTAAAGTCTCCGCGCACGGCAAGGAAGCGCTCGACCTGACCCTGGTTTTCCGACGGCAGGAGGGAACAGGTCGCGTAGACCAGCCGGCCGCCCGGCTTCACCAGCCGCGCCGCCGAGGTGAGCAGCCGGCCCTGCAAGGCCGTCAGGTCCGACAGCGCCTCCGAGGTCAGACGCCACTTGGCATCGGGGTTGCGCCGCCAGGCGCCGGTGCCGCTGCAGGGCGCGTCGATCAGCACCCTGTCGAAGCCCGCCTTGTGGCGCTTGATCCAGGGATCGGTTTCGCTCTTGAGCACGCGGCGGGCGACGTTGAAGGCGCCCGCACGCTTCAGGCGCACGGCCGAGCGGTCGAGCCGGCCCTTCAGGGTGTCGCAGGCGAAGATCTGGCCCTTGTTCCGCATCGTGGCGGCCAACGCCAGAGTCTTGCCGCCGGCACCCGCGCAGAGATCGCAGACCCGCTCGCCCGGCTTGGCTCCGACCAGCCAGGCAACGACCTGGGAGCCCTCGTCCTGCACTTCCACGAGGCCGTCGCGAAAGGCCTGGGTCGCCGCGACCGGCTGCCGCCCGTGGATGCGGAGCGCCCAGGGCGAAAGACGCCCGACGGCCGAGTCGATTCCCGCCTCCGCCAGCGCCGCCTGAACCGTTGCGCGGTCGGCCTTGAGGGTGTTGGCGCGCAGATCGACAGGCGCCTCGCCAGCCAGAGCCGAGAGCTCGCGCTGCAGGTCGGCCCCCAGGGCCGCGCGCAACTGCGGCAAGAGCCAGGCCGGAACTTCGTGGCGCACGTCGAGCGGTTGGTCCGGATGGTCGAGCACCTGTCCGGGCGCCTCGCCGGCCAGGCGTTTCGCCGCTTCGACCTCGCTCGCGTCGAGCGGCTCGGGCCCATGGTGCGAACCGTCGAAGAGGATTCGGACGGCGGCGACCGACTCATGCCTGGCCAGCAGCAGCCAGGCGATCAATCTGATGCGATTATCACCCGGGAGGTTCAGCCGTTCCAACCACCAGCCGAGTCGCGCATGGGCCCGCAGCACACCGTAGAGCTGCTCGGCGATAGTGCGGCGGTCCGTGGACCCGATGTAGCGCCGGCCGCGCAGGTAGTCGGCCAGCACCCGGTCGGCGGGCGGACCGGCGCCGCCCTCCGGGGGAAAGAGCAGATTCAGGAGGTCCAGCGTGGCTTGGGTACGGGCGGCGGGTGTCATGGCGTGGCCTATGTGGCACCCCAGCGACCGAAGAGCCAGCCTTTCCAGAGTCGCGCTCGCCGTCTTCAGCCCCCTGGCGACTCCCGCCTCAGCGCCTGACAGAGACAGTGAGGCCCGCCGCCGCCCAGGGTAAACATGGACAGGTCGGGGTCGTAGACCTCGATCCCCCGGGCGCGCAGCCGTTCGTTGAGGCGCGTATTGCGCGCCGTGGAGAGCACCCGGTCGTCGCCCAGCGCCACCACGTTGCAGCCGAGCTGCGTCGCCTCGCCGTAGCTGACCTCCAGGATCTCGTAACCGCGCGCCTTCAGCAGATCCGGAAACCAGGGCTCGTGCGCCTCCGTGCAGACGGCGATCAGCTTGTCCGCCAAAGGACCGACGGTCACGTCCAGATGAACGAAATGCGCCGGAAAGGGAACGAGGACAGCCTCCCACCCCTGCGCCTCGAACCAGCCGGCGACCTGCTCGGCACCGGCCTTGTCGGAGCGTTCGCCGCCATAGCCGCAGAGCACCAGCCCCGGCTCCAACACCTGCAGATCGCCACCCTCGAAATGGCCGGCGGTCACCATCCTCCAGATCGGAACGCCATGGTCCTGGTAGAACTTGATCGCCACCGCGTAGTCGCCGCGTCGGTGGGGCGTCTGCACCAGGGTGATCAGCGGCCCCCAGGGCGTCATGGCCGAGGAGTCGCGCGCGAAGACCGCGTAGGGCAGTTCCGGCCAGGCGGCCAAGCTGTGCACGGTCACGCCGGCCGCCTCGTAGGCCTCCACCATGCGGGCATGCTGGGCCATGGCGAGCTGGCGGTCGAAGCGCTCCTCGCGCCGCAAGGTCTCGCGCGAAATCGCGCCCACCGGCCGCCACTCGAAGAAATCCGGCGGGCCGAGCAGCACCTCCCGCAACCTTCCCGTTTCCGAGTGAACGACCCAGTCCGTCAGTCCGTCCGGATGCCCCATGCGCTCCCCCTCCCCGCGACACGTCCCAGACCCGATCGTCACGCGCCGCGAAGACAGCAGCGACTATGGCGGCAAACCATGACGATCGGCTCTACTGCGCTGTAGGCTAACAGAAGAGTCGGCAAGGGAGAGAACGATGACGCAGGACACGGCGGTGGTCCTCGGCGTGGGGCCGGGCTTGGGATGGCACCTCTGCGAACGCTTCGCGGCCGAGGGTCTGCGGGTGATCGCGGCCGCGCGCAGCCGCGACAGGGTCGAGCGGCTGATCGCCGAGTCCGGCCTGACCGGCATCGAGGCGGCCGCTTGCGATGCCGCCGACGCGACCAGCGTGACAGCACTGTTCGAGGCGAGCGGATCGGCGCGTCTGGTGGTCTACAACGCCGGCAAGATGGTCCGAGGCGGCGCGCTGGAGCTGTCGCCCGCCGAGGTGGAAGCGGCCTGGCGGGTGATCTGCCTGGGCGGACTGCATACGGCGCAGGCGGCGATTCCGGGCATGCTGGAACTAGGTGGCGGGACGCTGATCTACACCGGCGCCACGGCCTCCCTGCGCGGCGGCGCCGGTTTCGCGGGCTTCGCCTTGTCGAAGTTCGGTCTACGCGCCCTCAGCCAGTCCCTGGCCCGCGAGTTCGGCCCCCAGGGCATTCACGTCGCCCACACCGTCATCGACGGTCAGATCGCCTCGGCAGGTCACGAAGGCCGCGACCCGGCGACGCTGTTGGCTCCCGAAGCCATCGCCGAGGCCTACTGGCAGCTGCACCGGCAAGACCGCGCCGCCTGGAGTTTCGAGATTGATCTGAGGCCCGCGGCCGAGCGCTGGTGACGGAGAGCGTCATGACCGGCGCGATAATCCCCTGTCTGCGCCACGAGGGCGCCTCGAGGATGATCGGCTGGCTCTGGAAGGCCTTCGGCTTCGGGCGGCATCTGGTCGTGGAAAACGGCGCCGGCGGCAGCGCCCACACGCAACTGACGCTGGGTCGGGACATGATCATGCCCGGCCCGGCCCGCGAGGTCCGGCTCGAAAAGCTGGAAGCGACACCCAAAACTTCGACGGCACCACCCAAAGTCCCTACGTCGCCGTAGCGAGCCCGGACGCGATCTACGAACGCGCGAAAGCTGCCGGCGCCAAGGCGGTCGTTCGCACGGCGTCGCTGCTGTCGCTATCGCGGCCTGGCGTGTCGCAATCCGCAAGTCCGGGCCAGCCGACCTTGGTCATCCTGAAGCAACGGTCGAACAGATCGGCCTCGACGGCTGTTGACGGAGTGCGGCGATGAAGACTCAGGCACGTGTCGTGGTGATCGGCGGCGGCGCCGTCGGCGTCTCCACTCTCTACCACCTGGCCAAGCTCGGCTGGTCGGACGTGGTGTTGCTGGAGCGCACCGAACTGACCGCCGGCTCGACCTGGCACGCCGCCGGCCTGCTGCCGCTCTTCAACATGAGCTACGCCGTCGGCCAGATCCACAAGTACTCGGTCGACCTCTACAAGACGCTTGAGGAGGAGACCGGACAGAACGTCTCCTTCCATGTCACCGGCAACCTGCGCCTCGCCTGCAATCAGGAACGGCTGGACGAGTACAAGAAGTACTGCGGCACCGCCAACACCATCGGCGTGCCCTTCGAGATGATCGGCCCGAGCGAGGTGAAGAAGCTCTGGCCGCTTTGCGAAGTCGAGGATCTGGTCGGCGCACTCTACCATCCGGACGACGGCCATATCGCGCCAGCCGACCTGACCAACGCCCTTGCCATCGGTGCGCGCAACCGTGGCGCCGAGATCTATCGCCAGACGCCGGTCACCGGTGCGACCCAGAAGCCGGACGGAGAATGGACCGTCCACACCCCGAAGGGCGACATCGTCTGCGAGCATATCGTCTGCGCCACCGGCAACTACGCCCGCCAGACCGGCGCCCTCTTCGGCCTGGACGTGCCGGCGATCCCGGTCGAACACCAGTACATCGTGACCGAAGCGCATCCGGCGCTGGTCGAGCGGCAGAAGCAGGGTCTGCCGGAGATGGCGGTGCTGCGCGAGTCGGATGCCAGCTACTACATGCGCGAGGAGCGCCAGGGCCTGATCCTCGGCCCTTACGAGAAAGGCGCGCCGGCGCGCTTTGTCGAGGGCGTGCCCGACAGCTTCGGCCAGGATCTCTTCCCCGGCGATCTGGAACGGCTGATGCCGCATGTCGAAGCGGCGATCCGGCGCGTGCCGATCTTCGCCGAGGTCGGCATCAAGGACATCGTCAACGGCCCGATCTCCTACACGCCCGACGGCAGCCCGCTGGTCGGACCGGCCTGGGGCGTCAGGAACCTCTGGCTCAACGAGGGTCACTCCTTCGGGATCACGGCGGCCGGCGGGTCCGGCCGCTATCTGGCCGAGTGGATCGTCGAGGGCGAACCCTCCGTCGACCTGCTGGACGTCGACCCCCGCCGCTACGGCGCCTACGCCAACAAGCAGTACGTCAAGATCAAGAACGAGGAAGCCTACGAGCACGTCTTCGTCGTTCACTATCCGGACGAAGAGCGGCCCGCCGGCCGCCCAGCTAAAACCAGCCCGGTGCACGACAAGCTGGATCGCGCGGGAGCGGTCTGGGGCCAGCGCTTCGGCTGGGAACGGCCCAATTGGTTCGCCCCCGAAGGCGTGGAGCGCAAGGACGTCTGGTCCTTCCGCCGCAGCAACTATTTCGACTCGGTCAGCCGCGAGGCGAAACTGATGCGCGAGACCTGTGGTCTGATCGACCTGACCAGCTTCTCCAAATACGAAGTCTCCGGCCCCGGCGCGGAAGCCTACCTGGACCGCCTGGTCGCCAATGTCATTCCCAAGAAGATCGGACGCATGAGTCTCAGCCATGCGCTGACCAAGCATGGCGGGATCCGCAGCGAGTTCACCATCACCAAGCTGGGCGAGCAGCGCTACTACCTGATCTCCTCGGGCGCCGCCAACCGCTTCGACTGGGACTTTCTTTGGAAGGCCCTGCCGGGCGACGGCTCCGTGCAGTTGGAGGACGTCACCCTGCATCGCGGCGTCTTCGTGCTGGCGGGCCCCAACGCCCGCAAGGTGCTGGAGCAGGTGACCGACAGCGATATCTCCAACGCCGCTTTCCCCTGGCTGTCGATGCAGGAGATCGCCATCGGCGTGGCCGGCGACGTCCGCGCCTTGCGCGTCAACTTCGTCGGCGAACTGGGCTGGGAGCTGCACCATCCCATCGAGTACCAGCATGCGATCTACGATGCGCTGATGCAGGCCGGCGCCGCCCACGGCCTTGGCTTGGTCGGCATGCGAGCCATGGACGTGCTGCGGATCGAGAAGTCCTATCGCATGTGGGGCAAGGACCTGACCCGCGAGTACTCGGTTTTCGAAGCGGGACTGGACCGTTTCGTGCGCCTCAACAAGGGTGACTTCGTCGGCCGCGACGCCTTGGTGCGCCAGCAGCAGGAGGGCGTGCCGCAGCGCTTTGTCACCCTGGAGGTGGAGATCGAAGGGCGCGAGGGGCGGCCCCTGGCCGATCCCTACGGCAACGAACCGCTCTACGCCGATGGCCGGATGATCGGCCGCGCGACCAGCGGCATCTACGCGCACAATCTCGGCAAGACCTTGGCGATGGCCTACGTCCGGCCGGAGGTGGCGGAGATCGGCACGGCCCTGGAGATCGAGGTCTTGAGCGAGCGCTTCCCAGCCCGCGTCATCGCCGAGAGCCCCTGGGATCCGGAAAACGCGCGGCTGCGAGCTTAAGGCTCCGCGAGCGGGGCGCCATCGGCCCCGGCCGGGCGATTCTTCACGGCGTCACGCGTCGGAATTCGCCTCCGCTCTGGCCTTTGCCAGCCGCGCGCCGATCTCGGATGTCTCGGTCGAAAGCTTCGCAAGCTGCCGGGCGATCGCGTCGGACTGACGGTGACCACGGGCCGCATCGAGCGCTTCGGCGACGCGGTTCTCCGCCGCTTCGCTTTCTTGAAAGGTCGTTTCGAGCGCGCTCGGGCTCAGCGCCGCCCGCACACCTTGAAGCACACCTTCGACCGTCATTCGGTCGGGATCCGGCTCCACCGTCATTTCGCCGTCCTGCCGACCGGCTGCCAGCAGGCGATCTGCATCAGTCCGGCGGCCTTCCGCACAAGCCCGCAGCGTCTCTTCGACGGCCGTGCCGCTCACGCGCTCCGCGCCGCGCGCGTGGGTTTCGGCAGCACCGATCAGGACCTCGAGCAACTCGGCCAAAGACACTTCCGCATCGCTGCGCAACAAACCCTTCGTTTCCTCGTCGCTCATGCGCCCTCCGGGGTCTTGCAGTGTGAACTCCGGCACCAGCACTTCGATGGCACCGGGTATAAGGGTCACGTCCGCCGGCGTCCTCGCCAAAAGATCCCCGTCGACATTGATCTCTTGCGGCCGCGCGGTCTCGAGCCGCACGCGCTGCGCCGAAAAGAAGTGGGCGCCGTCGAAGAGATTGTGAGCTCCCAGCTTCAAGGACAGCGCCATGATCAGCAAGCGTAGAGGCTTCTGCGGCTCCAGCACGTAGACGCGCAGATTCCCATCGTCGATCTGCGCGTCTGGCGTCACCCTCGCACCTCCACCCTGGCTCTCACCACTGGCGACACCGACCTGCAGGGCCCGAAGCGACAGGGTCCGGCCGTCGAGATCCAGGCGTACGGGGAGGCTTCGGAAGGTGCGAAGAGCATCGAAGGCCTCGCGTGCATAGGCGAGCGGACCCCAACGCCTTTTTCGCTCGCCCGTAAGGCGGCGCGCGACCTTGGCGCTGAGACCGAGACTGGCGACATTGCAGAAGATCTTGCCGTTGCAGCGGCCCAGGTCGATCGACCGGCGTCGACCGGTCCGCAGCAGCTCGACCGCCCGCTCGGCCTCGAGTGGAATGCCCAGCGTACGCGCCAGGTCGTTGGCCGTGCCGAGCGGCAGGATCGCCAAGGGAGCCGCCGCCGCGCAGGCGATGGCGGCGGCTTCTCGGACCGAACCGTCGCCGCCTGCGGCCACCACCAAGGCCATCGCGTTCCCGTCACCCGACGGGTCCGCCTGCAGCCAGTCTTCGAGACTGCAGACGGAAATCGCATAGCCGTCGCTTTGCAGAACTTCCCGTGCTGCGCCGACCGCCGGGTGAGCGATCTGCTCTTTGCGACCGACCAGAACGAGGGCGCGCGGCTGCGGAACGTGACGGGTCATGAGGGGAATGACGGATCTTCGAAAGAGCAAAAGCGATACCGGGGGATCGCCAAGGTGCCAACGGCAAGGCGCCGGGGCGAGATTCGACCGGACGTCAATCGCAAGCGGTGGACAGGATCAAGTCGCCGCGCTCGCCGAGCGTATCGAGATAGGGCACGTTTTCGTGGGCCAGGACCTGCCAGTGCCCGGCTGCGGAGAGGTCCCGCATCTTGGCAGCGAATCCTTCCGATTCGAACTGGTCGCCACGGACCACCAGCGCGAAATGGCCGCCCGGCCGGACCAGCCGAATCAACTCATCGAAGACGGGGGGCGGCAGAAGTTGGCGTGAGAACACGCCGACCCCGATCACGGCTGCGTAACTGTCGGCGTCGGCCGAGGTACCCTCTAGAAGGTTCTCGGACCAGAGCGCTCGGTAGACGCCCTTCTTTCCAGCCTCGGCCAGCATTTCGGCGGAGATATCGATCCCGTCGATGCAACTGCATCCGCTGTCGGCCAGGGCTTGCCCCACCAGTCCCGTGCCGCACCCGACGTCGAGAATCGGTGCGGACCGGTCGGGCATGAGCTCCGCCAGCGCATGGGCGGTGGCTTGCGGCGCGACATAGCCGTGCATCCCGGTGAGGTCGGCATCATAGCCCTGCGCCCACTCGTCATAGAGTTTGCGCGCAGCCTCCGGACCGTCGGCATTCCGGCGGATTCGGTCCAATTGCTCTTCTGCTTTCGATCGCTCGTCCATCGTCGGTCCTCCTTGGCGCCGGCCAATACTCGGCAACGGTGCAGGCCGAACCATACACGCGGCGGCGGCAGGGATCGAATCGCGCCTCGACTCAACGCGGGCATTGCCGCCGGATGTCGCAAGAAAGATCCGAAACGGCGTTTGTCCGTCACCGTCTCGCGCGCCAGGCTTTAATCTTGTCGAGAAGTCTGGCGGAAAGGGCGATGGCCGATGAAGGACAGGGTGCAGGCAGCCGTGATCGGCGGCGGCGTGGTGGGCGCCTCGGTGCTCTATCATCTGACCAAGGCCGGCTGGCACGACGTGGTGCTGATCGAGCGCAGCGAGCTGACCTCCGGCTCCACCTGGCATGCCGCGGGCGGCATGCACACCCTCAACAGCGATCCCAACGTCGCCAAGCTGCAGAGCTACACGATCAATCTCTACCGCGAACTGGAGGAGATTTCGGGCCAGTCCTGCGGCATCCACCTGACCGGCGGCATCATGCTGGCCGGCACATCCGAGCGGCTCGACTACCTGAAGGTCGCCCAGTCGAAAAACCGCCTGCTCGGCCTGGAGACCGAGTTCATCTCGCTCGACGAGGCCGAGACGATCTTCCCCATCATGGACAAACGCCACTTTCTGGGCGCGCTCTATGACGCCAACGAAGGCCATGTCGATCCCTCCGGCGTCACCAACGCCTACGCCAAGGCCGCCCGCCTCCAGGGCGCCGAGATCTACCGCCACACGCCGGTGATCGAGCTGTCCCCCGCCCCGGAGGGCGGCTGGCTGGTGGTCACCGAGAAGGGCACGATCCATGCCGAGCAGGTGGTGAACGCCGGCGGCCTCTGGGCGCGCGAGCTCGGCCGCATGGTCGGGTTGGAGCTGCCCCTGCTGGCCATGGAGCATCAGTACATCGTCACCGACGAGATGCCCGAAGTGGTGGCGCACGGCCGCGAGCTCGCCCACTGCATCGACTTCGAGGGCGAGGCCTACATGCGCCAGGAAGGCCGCGGCATGGTGCTCGGCACCTACGAGCGGGCTGGCGTGCCCTGGTCGCCGGAACGGACGCCCCCGGACTTCGGTCACGAGCTGCTGCAGCCGGATCTGGACCGCATCGCCCCCAGCCTGGAGGTGGCCTTCGAGCACTTTCCCGCCCTGGGCAACGCCGGGATCAAACGGACGATCAACGGCCCCTTCGTCTTCGCACCCGACGGCAACCCGGTGATCGGGCCGGTGCGCGGCCTGCCCGGCTACTGGCTGGCGACCGGTGTGATGGCCGGCTTCAGCCAGGGCGGCGGCGTCGGTCTGACGCTCGCCAACTGGATGGTCGAGGGCGATCCGGGCATGGACGTCTTCGCGATGGACAACGCCCGCTTCGGCGCCTGGGCCGATACCGCCTACACCCATGCCAAGGTGCAGGAGAACTACGCCCGCCGCTTCAGCATCACCTTCCCCAACGAGGAGCTGCCGGCTGGCCGCGCGCGGCGAACGACGCCGGTCTATGGCGAGCTTTCGGCCGCAGCCGCCGTCTGGGGCGCGACCTACGGACTGGAGCAGGCCTTGTGGTTCTCGCCGGAGGGGCCGGGACAATCGGAAATCCCGAGCTTCCGCCGTTCCAACGCCTTCGATCCGGTCGGCGCCGAGGTACGGGCCTGCCGCGATGGCGTCGGCCTGTTCGAAACCTCGGGCTTCGCCAAGTACCAAGTCACGGGCGAGGACGCGGAAGCCTGGCTCGACCGCCTCTTGGCGGGACGACTGCCGAAGACGGGACGCATCGCCCTGACGCCGATGCTGGCGCCGGACGGGCGGCTGCGCGGCGACTTCACGGTCGCCCGCGCCGACGAGGAGACCTTCCACATCTTCGGCTCGGGCCCTTCCGAGGGCTTCCATCTGCGCTGGTTCGAAAGCCAGATGAACGGGGCGCAAGTGACAGTCGAGGCACAGGGAGACCACCTCGTCGGGTTCATGATCGCCGGGCCGAAGTCGCGCGAGCTGCTCAGCCGGCTGGCCGAGGGCGACGTCTCCGCCAACGCGTTCCCCTTCCTCTCCTTCGCCCGCATGCGAGTCGCCGGCGTATCGACCCAGGTCGGCCGGATCTCCTTCACCGGAGATCTGGGCTACGAACTCTGGGTCGCGCCGGAAGATCAGCCCCGGTTGCTGGCCGAGTTGCGCCGTCAGGGCGAAGACTTGGGCCTGAGGCTCTTCGGCAGTCGCGCACTGGACTCCATGCGGCTGGAAAAGGGCTACGGCGGCTGGCTGCGCGAGTATTCGGTCGACGACGAGCCCTACGAGGCCGGCCTCGGCCGCTTCGTGGCGCTGAACAAAGGCGACTTCATCGGCCGCGCCGCCGCCGAACGCGTCAAGACCGAGGGCCCAAAGCGCCGGCTGGTCACCCTGCTGGTGGATACGGAGGAAGCCGATGCCTGGGGCGACGAGGCGGTCTGGCAGGACGGCAAAGTCGTCGGCAACGTAACCTCGGGCGGCTACGGCCACTCCGTCGGGCAGTCGATCGCATTGGCCTACGTCCCGGCCGAGCGGGCGACAGATGGCGCGGCCTTCGAGGTGGAGATCCTGGGCGAACGCCGCCCGGCCCGCCTGACGTCCGCGTCGCCCTTCGATCCCGACGGCGCGCGGATGCGGGCTTAGCGTGCGGCCGTTGCGGTCACCGTTTCGGCGGCGGGCCGCTCGACCAGCCGTTCCAGGGTCTCGACCCGGTCGGCCTCTTCGGCGGGTTTGTCCCAACGGATCCGGCTGATCCGGGGAAAGCGCATGGCCAGGCCGGACTTGTGGCGGGTCGAGGGGTGGACGGCATCGAAAGCCACCTCAAGCACCAACCCCGGTTCGACGGCGCGGACCGGTCCGAAGCGCTCGGTCGTATGATCGCGGACCCACTTGTCGAGCTGACGCAGCTCCTCGTCCGTGAATCCGAAGTAGGCCTTGCCGACCGGAACCAACTCGTCGCCCCCTTCGCTGTCTGGCCTCCAGGCGCCGAAGGTGTAGTCGGAGTAGTAGCTGGAGCGCTTGCCGTGGCCGCGCTGGGCGTACATCAGCACGCAGTCCAGCAAGAGCGCATCGCGCTTCCACTTGTACCAGGGTCCTCTCGGCCGGCCGGCGACATAGGAACTGTCGGTCCGCTTGAGCATCAGCCCCTCGATCGAGTTCTCCCGGGCCGTTTCGCGCAGCGCCTTCAGATCCTCCAGGGTCTCGAAGGTCAGCAGGTGGGAGAGGTCGAGGCGGGCCGGCCGCGTTCGGGCGATCCAGGCCTCAAGTCGCCGGCGACGCTCGATGAAGGGCAGTCCGCGCAGGTCCTCCTCCCCATCGAACAGCAGGTCGTAGACGCGCAGGTGCGCCGGGTAGCTCTGCAGCATCTTGGCTGAAACGGTCTTGCGACCGAGGCGCTGCTGCAGGTCGTTGAAGGGCGCCACCTCGCCGTCGCGCAGCACCAGCAGTTCGCCGTCCAGGACAGCATCGTAGTCGATCGTTTCCAGAATGTCGGGGAAGGCACGCCCGATGTCGTCGCCGGTGCGGCTGAACAGCCGGCGCTGGCCGCCGCGGCCGACCAACTGGACCCGGATGCCATCCCATTTCCACTCGGCGCAGTAGTCGCGGACCGGGAGGGCTTCGATCTCCCGATCCTCCAGCGGGTTGGCCAGCATCAAGGGGCGGAAGGCGGCCGCCAGGTCCAGATCGGGGATCGGACCGCGCCCCTCCAGCCAGGCGAAGAGGCTCTCGTAGGGCGGCTCCAAGCCGTGCCAGAGCTCCTCGATTTCGGCCACGTCACGGGCCCCGAAGGCGGCCAGCGCCGTCTTGGCCAGACGCGCCGACACGCCGACGCGCAGGCCGCCGGTAATCAGCTTCAGCAGTCCCCAGCGGCCGGTGGCATCCAGCGTGTCGAGCCAACCCTCCAGAAGCTGCGGCACCTCCCGGCGGCTGGCGGCGTTCAGCGCCTCCACCACCTCGCCAAGATCCGGCGCCCGGTTGGCGCCGGGCCGCTCCGGCCAGATCAGAGCCACCGTCTCGGCCAGATCGCCGACATAGTCGTAAGACCAGCCGAACAGCACCGGGTCGCTGCGCTCCGCCACAAGGTCGCGCACCAGCGCCGGCTTTGCGCTGGTCAGCGCCAGGGTGCCGGTGATGGCCGCCAGAGCCCAGCCACGGTCGGGATCCGGTGTGCTGCGGAAGAAGTCGGCCAGCTGGCGCAGCTTGCCGTTGCGCGAGGGCGTGTAGATCAGCCGGTCCAGAAGCTCGGCGAAACCGGGCATACTCACGGGCTCGGCTCCTGAGCCAGCTCCTGCTCCTCCTCGCCGCGGCCGATCAGGGAGAGCGCGCGGGCGCGGAAGCCCTGCTGCCCGGCATAGTGGACCAGCGCTTCCTCACTGCCGTGGGTCACCCAGACTTCGGGGGCGCCCACATCGGCCAAGGTCTGAACCAGTTCGTCCCAATCGGCGTGGTCGCTGACGATCAAGGGCAGTTCGACACCGCGCTGCCTGGCCCGCTGGCGCACCCGCATCCAGCCGGAGGCCATGGAGGTCACCGGATCGGACAACCGCCGCGCCCAGCGGTCGGCGATGGCCGAGGGCGGCGCCAGCACGATCTCGCCCGCCATCTCCTGCTTGTTTGCCGCCGTGGCGGGCCTCAGCTCGCCCAACACCACACCGTGGTCGCTGTAGAGTTCGCAGAGCTGCTGCAGAGCGCCGTGAATCCAGATCGGCCGGTCGTAGCCGGCTCGGCGCAACAGCGCGATTACCCGCTGCGCCTTGCCCAGCGCGTAAGCCCCCACCACGTGGGTGCGTTCCGGAAACAGGCGCAGAGAGTCGAGCAGCTTGGCGATTTCCCCGTCGGTCGGCGGATGACGGAACACAGGCAGGCCGAAGGTCGCCTCGGTGACGAAGACGTCGCAGGGCACCGGCTCGAAAGCCCGGCAGGTCGGGTCTTCCCGCCGCTTGTAGTCGCCGGAAATGACGATCCGGCTACCCCGGTACTCCAGCACCGCTTGGGCGCTGCCAAGCACGTGGCCGGCGGGCGCGAGAGAGACGCGAACCTCGCCCACGGTGCGCGTCTCGCCGTAGGGCAAGGGCTCCAAAGAACCGCCGGCGGCCTCCCGATAACGGCTGCGCATGATCGCCAGCGTCTCGGGCGTCGCCAACACCGCAGCATTGTTCGGACGCGCGTGGTCCGCATGACCGTGGGTGACCACCGCCCGCTCCACCGGCCTGGCGGGGTCGACGTAGAAATCGCCGGGGATGCAGTAGAGTCCGGCTGGCCGGACCTCGAGCCAGGTATCGGGGTGGGGCGCGCTCGAAACTTTCAACATGCCGCTTGATATGGCTCAGACCGGCTGCCTTCTCAAACCCCGCACTTCCCAAACCCCATCGTTTCGCGGCCGCCGAGGATGCGCTACTGTACAGCCCATGGCTGAGACCTTCGACCTGCACTCCGACTTCGCCAAGCTGGACCTGGTCGAGGACTGGGATCTCTGCCGCGTACTCCTGATGGAGGACTCCTATTATCCCTGGCTTGTCCTCGTGCCCCGTCGCGACGGGCTGCGCGACTTCCACGATCTGGAGGGGGCCGATCTCCAGGGGGCGACGGCGGAGATCGTGAAGGCCTCGAAGGTCTTGGTGAACTGCTTCAGGCCCGACAAGATGAACGTGGCGGCGCTCGGCAACCAGACCCCGCAACTGCATATCCATGTCATCGCCCGCTTCCAGACCGACCCGGCCTGGCCCGGACCGATCTGGGGGAAAATTCCGGCGCGGCCTTACGATCCGGTCGAGCGCGAGGACCTGCTGGTCCGCCTGCGCGGCGCGATCGTCGAGATGGAAAATGCCGAGGGGTGAGAGACCATCATTTCTTACGTAGAATATAAAAAAATTACCTTAAGATATTGATAGAAAATATTATTATCCTGAGTTTATCGAACGACCGTCTACGCCCACCTCCCGTCGTCCCGACTGCCGAAAGTTAGAACCGACCGGCACTTCCGCCTATCTTGCCCGTATGGTCGCCGCCCGCCTTCCCGCTTCCCAACTACCAGCCTCCTTCGCCGCCTGGTTCAGCCAGCGTGACTGGGCGCCGCACGCCCATCAGCTCGAGATCTGGGAGGCGGCCCGACAGCGCCAGTCGGCGCTGCTGATCGCACCGACCGGTGCCGGCAAGACCCTGGCCGGTTTCCTGCCTTCGCTGATCGACCTGGCGGCCCATCCGCGCGAGGGCCTGCACACGCTCTACGTCAGCCCGCTGAAGGCGCTGGCCGTGGACATCGAGCGCAACCTGACCGATCCGCTCGCGGAGATGGGCCTCGACATCGCCGTCGAGACCCGCACCGGCGACACGCCCCAGGCCAAGCGCGTACGCCAACGCAAGAAACCGCCGCAACTCCTTCTAACAACACCGGAATCCCTCGCACTTCTCCTCAGCTATCACGATGCGGCCAAGATTTTCGCGGGACTCGACACCGTCGTCATCGACGAGTTGCACGCTCTGGCTTTCGGCAAGCGCGGCGACTTGCTGTCCCTCGGGCTCGCGCGCCTCTCCGCGCTTGCACCGGGGGTCCGGCGGGTCGGTCTTTCCGCCACGGTGCACGACCCGGATTTCCTGCGTGCCTGGCTATCGCGAGAGGGAGACGCCGGGGATCCGGAGGTACGCACGGTGCTGGGCCGCGACGGCGCCGAGCCGGAAGTCGAGATCCTGACCACCCGCGAACGCCTGCCCTGGTCCGGGCACATGGCCGTGCATGCGCTGGGCGAGGTCTACGAGCGGATCAAGCAAGCCGGCACCACGCTGATCTTCGTCAATACCCGCGCCCAGGCCGAACTCTGCTTTCAGGAGCTCTGGCGGCTCAACGACGCCAGTCTGCCGATCGGCCTGCACCATGGCTCCCTGGCGGTCGAGCAGCGCCGCAGGGTAGAGGCGGCCATGGCGGCCGGCAAGCTGCGTGCCGTGGTCGCCACCTCGTCCCTCGACCTCGGCGTCGACTGGGCCAGCGTCGATCTGGTCGTGCAGGTGGGCGCGCCGAAGGGCGTCTCCCGCCTGCTGCAGCGCCTGGGACGGGCCAACCATCGCCTGGACCAGCCGTCCAAGGCGCTGCTGATCCCCGCCAACCGCTTCGAGGTGCTGGAGTGCCGCGCCGCCAAGGAGGGCGTGCGCCAGCGCAGCCTGGACGGAGATCCGCCGCGCGACGGCGGGCTGGACGTGCTGGCACAGCATATCCTGGGCGTGGCCTGCGCCGGACCCTTCGATGCGGACGGGCTCTACGCGGAAGTCTGCCGCGCGGCGCCCTACCGAAACCTTGCCCGCCGAGACTTCGACGACTGCCTGGGTCTGGCGGCGACCGGCGGCTATGCGCTCAAGACCTACGAGCGCTTTCGGCGGCTGGTACGCGACGCGAAAGGCCTTTGGCGCGTCGCCAGCCCGGCCCACGTCCGGCGCTACCGGATGAACCTCGGGGTC
This sequence comes from Algihabitans albus, assembly GCF_003572205.1. Taxonomy (NCBI): domain Bacteria; kingdom Pseudomonadati; phylum Pseudomonadota; class Alphaproteobacteria; order Rhodospirillales; family Rhodovibrionaceae; genus Algihabitans; species Algihabitans albus. Next base: position 313,553 of record NZ_QXNY01000005.1, on the reverse strand, counting down.
ATCGTCGATGCCCCGACCCTCAAGGTGCGCCTGCAGAACGGCCGCAGTTTCGGCGAGGTCGAGGAGTACTTCGCCCAGATGCTGGTGCCGGGCGACAGCTTCATCTTCGCCGGCGAACTGCTGACCTTCCTCGGCATCAAGGACACCAGTCTGATCGTCGCGCGGGCCAGCGGTGCCGGCGAACCCAAGGTGCCGAGCTACATCGGGGGACGCCTGCCGCTCTCGACCCATCTGGCCGAGCGGGTGCGGGCGATGCTGGAGGACCCGACCCATTCCGATGGAGGCTGGGACGGCTTTCCGCCGGCCGTCGCCGAGTGGCTGCGGCTGCAGCGCTGGCGGTCGGTCCTGCCGCCGCGCGACGGCCTGCTGGTCGAGAGCTTTCCGCGCGGCGGCAAGGAGTTCCTAGTCGCCTACTGCTTCGAGGGACGCAACGCCCACCAGACCCTCGGCATGCTGCTGACTCGGCGGATGGAGCGCTTCGGCCTTGCGCCGCTCGGCTTCGTGGCAACCGACTACGTGATCGCGGTCTGGTCGCTCAAGCCTGCGGAAGACCTGGATTCCCTCTTCGACCAGGACATGCTCGGCGACGACCTTGAGGAATGGATGGCCGAGAGTTCTCTGCTCCGCCGTACCTTCCGCAACGTGGCGGTGATCGCCGGCCTGATCGAGCGGCGCATGCCGGGGCAGGAAAAGACCGGCAAGCAGGTGACCTTCAACGCCGACCTGATCTACGACGTGCTGCGCAAACACGAACCGGACCACGTTCTGCTGCGCGCCACCCGCGCCGACGCCGCCACGGGCTTGACCGACATCGGCCGCCTGGCCCAGATGCTGGCGCGGGTCCAGGGCCGCATCCTGCACCAGCGGCTGGACCGCGTCTCGCCGCTCGCCGTGCCGGTGCTGCTGGAAATCGGCCGGGAGCAGGTTTACGGCGACGCGCTCGACGAGTTGCTGGGCGAAGGCGCTCAAGCGCTGATCGAGGAGGCGACGGCTCCGACGCTCGATCAGGCGAAGCTCCCTCTATGACCCGAGCCATGCCCACGCAGCGGGCAAGACGCGTCCCAGCGCCGCAGCGCGTCATCCGACGTGAAGCGACTCTCGCCGACCGGCTAGACTGACTCCATGTTCGATCGCCCACGAAGCCAGTCCGACGAGGTGGCGCTGCTGCGCGTGAACGGACAGAGCCTGCAGCCGCTGGTGAGCGGCGCGCTCTGGTGGCCGTCTCAGGCCACGCTGATCGTGGCCGATCTGCATTTCGAAAAGGGCTCCAGCTTCGCCGCGCGCGGTCAGTTTCTGCCGCCCTACGATACCTCCACGACACTCGAAAAACTTGAGATATTAGTCGAGAAATTTTGCCCAAATGCATTGATTGCGCTGGGAGATTCTTTTCACGACAGAGCCGCCGCGGAGCGTATATCACAGCAAGACCAAGCGCGTATCCGGCGCCTGGCGGCAAAACTCGACTGGCTATGGATCGCCGGCAATCACGATCCGGACCCGCCGGCCGATTGGGGCGGGCAGGTCGCGGTGGAGACGACGGTCGGCGGATTGGTCTTCCGCCACGAAGCGCTGGCGGACCGACCGGACGGCGAACTAAGTGGCCACTTCCATCCGAAGGCCTGCGTCCAAGTGCGGGGCAAGCGCGTCTCCGCACGTTGCTTCGTCAGCGACGGCCGGCGCCTGATCCTGCCTTCGTTCGGGACTTACACGGGCGGACTAGACGTGTTGGACCCAGCCGTCTCCGACCTCTTCCCGAACAGCTTCACGGCGCATCTGCTCGGCAAGAAGGCACTGGCCGCCTATCCGGCTTCCGCATTGGTCGGCATCGTTGGGTAAAAGATCAAGGTCGGCCAGCCACGGAAAAGGTCGGCATGCAGTGGCATGCCGACCCTCCAGGACGCAGCAGTTTCGATTGGGGAAACCGAAAGGCCGCGCCGACCTGACGTCCGGAAGATTTACTCCGGCAGTACCACGGTGTCGATCACATGGATCACACCGTTCGACGCCTCGATGTCAGCCTGGATCACCTGAGCCTGGTTCACCATGACGGCACCGCCCATGGCCTTGATGTCCAGCGACTGACCCTGAACGGTCTCGGCCATGGTCTCCTGACCCATGACGTCGCTCGCCATCACTTTGCCGGGGATGACGTGGTAGGTCAGGATCTCGACGAGCTGCTCGCGATTCTCGGGCTCGAGCAGACTCTCGACCGTCCCTTCGGGCAACTTGGCGAAGGCTTCGTCGGTGGGTGCGAAAACGGTGAAGGGACCATCACCTTTCAAGGTGTCGATGAGACCGGCGGCCTCGACCGCGGCCACCAGCGTCTCGAAATCTTCGTTACCAGCGGCAATTTCGACGATGTCGTCGGCCTTCGCAGCCAGGGCGCCGAACGCGATCGGCAAGGCGACGGCGGCCGCGGTCAGACTCCGGATGATAGTCATGGGGCTGGTGCTCCTGTTTGAAGGTTCGTCTCTCGGGCCGTGAGCGGGCGCGTCTGAACGCGCGCTTCGACCAAACAGCAATTAGAAGACAGGGCGCACTCGGCAACCGCCTGATTTACATGACAAAAATTTAATTTTATCCGATGATCTACTTAGGAGGGAGGACCGTAACAACACCCGTCGACAAACGCCTCGTTAGGTCTAGCTGTCTGCAGGTAGCGACGTAGCCGCCGGAGTTTTATGTCAGATACCCTTTCCGCCTCGGGCAGAGCCGGCCCCGTCCTGGTTTGGTTCCGCCAAGACCTTCGGCTTTCGGACAACCCGGCCTTGGTCGCCGCAGCCGAAAGCGGCCGTCCGATCGTTCCCGTCTATCTGCTGGACGACGAAACGCCCGGCAGTTGGAAGATGGGCGGGGCGTCGCGCTGGTGGTTGCATAGGAGTCTCGAGCGCTTGGCCTCCGACCTGGGCGCCAAGGGCGCTTACTTGCTTCTCCGCCGCGGTCGAGCGGAGCAGGCGATGCCGGCGCTTGCCGAGGAGATCGGAGCAACCACGGTTCTTTGGAACCGCTGCTACGAACCTTGGGCCGTCCCGCGCGATACCGCGATCAAGCAGCATCTGAAAGCGGCAGGCATCGAGGTGGAGAGCTTCGCGGCCAGCCTGCTTCAGGAACCCTGGACGGTGCAGACCGGTGCCGACAAGCCCTATAGTGTTTTCTCCCCCTTCTGGCGGGCGATCCGCAACCGTGAGGTCCCGAAGCCGCTGGCAGCCCCCGACAAGCTATCGGGGCTGCCCGGCATCGAGGGCAACAAGCTGGAGCAGTGGGAGCTGCTGCCGCAAACCCCGGACTGGGCCGGCGGTCTGCGCGAAACCTGGGTGCCCGGAGAGGCGGCCGCGCAGGAAAGACTGGCCGACTTCCTCAAGGATCGGGTCGCCGGCTACGCCGCCGAACGCAACCGACCCGACATCGACGGGACCTCGGGCCTGTCGCCCTACCTGCATTGGGGGGAGATCTCGCCGCGTCAGATCTGGCACGCGACCTTGCATCACCTCTCGGCGGAAGACACAGCGGAAAAGGGTGTCTGGTCGTTCCTGAGCGAACTGGGCTGGCGCGACTTCTCCTACCATCTGCTGTTTCACTGGCCGTCGCTGATGGACGAGACCTGGAAGGAGAACTTCAAGGCCTTCCCCTGGCGCGAGGATGCGAACAGCTTCCAGGCCTGGTGCCGTGGAAAGACGGGCTTTCCGATCGTCGATGCCGGCATGCGCCAGCTCTGGCATACCGGCTGGATGCACAACAGGGTGCGCATGATCGTCGGGTCGTTCCTGATCAAGGACCTGATGATCCATTGGCGGGACGGCGAACACTGGTTCTGGGATACGCTGGTGGATGCCGACGCGGCCAGCAACGGCGCGAGCTGGCAGTGGGTCGCCGGCTGCGGCGCCGACGCCGCTCCCTACTTCCGCATCTTCAACCCCATGACTCAGGGTGAAAAGTTCGATCCAGCCGGCGATTACGTTCGTAAATGGATTCCAGAGGTGGCTGACTTGCCGGATCGCTATCTGCACCGGCCCTGGGAGGCACCGGAAGAGGTGTTGGCCAAGGCCGGCGTGACGCTCGGCGAAACCTATCCAAAGCCCATCGTCGACCACGGCCGGGCGAGAGAGGCCGCACTAGCGGCCTTCGAAAAAATCAAAAAGGGCGCCGCATGAAAATCGCAGTTGTCGGATCGGGGGTGGCTGGGCTGGGAGCTGCCTGGGCACTATCCGCCGACCACGAGGTCGTGGTCTACGAAGCCGAAACACGGCTTGGCGGCCACTCCAATACGGTCGAGGTTACCGCAGTGGATGGCCGGACCGTTCCCGTCGACACCGGGTTCATCGTCTACAACGAACGGACTTATCCCAACCTGATCCGTCTGTTCGAGCATCTGGGCGTGGCGACCGAAGCCAGCAACATGTCCTTTGCCGTCTCCGTCGACCGGGGTCAGTTCGAATACGCCGGTAGTGCCGCCGGTCTCTTCGCGCAGCGACGCAACCTTCTGCGCCCGAGGCTTTGGCGGTTGCTGCGCGACTTGCTGCGCTTCTACCGAACGGCACCGGCGTTTCTCGAGACCACGGGCGATCTTCCGATCGGCGAGTATCTGCAGCGCGAGGGCTATTCGCAGGCCTTCATGGACGACCACCTGCTGCCAATGGCGGCGGCGGTCTGGTCCTGTTCGACCCACGAAGTCCGGGCCTTTCCGACCAAATCCTTTCTGCGTTTCAACCTCAATCACGGTCTCATGCAGCTCACCAACCGGCCGCAATGGCGTACGGTGTCCGGCGGTAGCCGCGAGTATGTGAAACGCCTGTCCGCGCCCATCGCGGCGCAAGCACGGTTGGGCACGCCAGTTGCCGCGATCCAACGCACCGCCGCCGGCGTCACGGTGACCGACCGGCAGGGCCACAACGACCTTTTCGACCAGGTCGTGCTGGCCTGCCACGGCGATCAGGCGCGCGCGCTTCTGGGCACGGACGCCAGCAAGGCAGAAGCCGCCGTTCTGAGCGCCTTCCGCTATCAGCCGAACCGCACGCTGTTGCACCGGGATCCCGGACTGATGCCTCGGCGCCGGAGCGTCTGGTCCAGTTGGAACTACTTGAGCGGCAAGACCGCCGACGATCGGCGCGCCGTCTCGGTCACCTACTGGATGAACCGCTTGCAGAACCTCGATCCGGCGGTCCCGCTCTTCGTATCTCTCAATCCGATCGACGAACCCCGCACCGACCTGATCGAGGCCGAGTTCAACTACGATCATCCGGTCTTCGACAGCGACGCCGTGGCGGCTCAGGCCGCTCTGCCCGAGATTCAAGGCGTGGCGCAAACCTGGTTCTGCGGCAGCTACTGCGGGTACGGCTTCCATGAGGATGCCTTGCAGGCCGGCTTCGCCGTGGCAGCGGCGTTGGGAAGCCCCGTCCCTTGGGCCAGCGACGTGGTTCCCGCCAGTCCCTCCGCCAATATCGTGCCGCCTAACCTGCGACCGTATGTTGTGGAGCCGGCCATCGCGGCGGAGTAGGTTGGACTCGATATGCATTCGGCGCTTTATTTCGGAGAGGTGATGCACAAGCGGCTGCAGCCCTTTGTGCAGCGCTTCGTCTACCGGGTCTTTTCTCTCTGGATCGACCTCGACGAGCTTCCGCGACTGCATCGACAGCTCCGGCTGTTCAGCCACAATCGCTTCAACCTCTTCAGCTTCTGCGACCGCGATCACGGTGCGCGCGACGGAACTTCGCTGCGGCCCTGGATCGAAGCCCAGCTTCGCGCCGCCGGCCGCGACATCGCCGGCGGCCCCGTGCGTCTGCTCTGCTTTCCCCGGGTTCTGGGCTATGTCTTCAATCCGCTTACCATCTGGTTCTGCCATCGGCCGGACGGCACGCTCGATTCCCTTCTCTACGAAGTGCGAAATACCTTCGGCGAGAAGCACTGCTACCTGATCCCGCTGGGACAAACGCCACCGCCGGGCGCCGCGATCCGTCAGTCGTGCGACAAAGGCTTCTACGTTTCACCCTTCATCGGGATGCAGGCCCGTTACCGTTTCAAACTGACGGTTCCTGACACCCGGCTGTTCGTCGCCATCCTGCAGGACGTACCGAACGGTCCGCAGTTGATAGCGATGCAGACAGGCAGACGACGCCACCTCAGCGATGCCACGCTGCTGCGCGCCTGCTTCGGCCGGCCTCTCCTGACCCTCAAGGTGATCGCCGGCATCCACTGGGAAGCCGTGAAACTCTGGCGACGGGGCGCGACCTTCCACAAGCGGCCCGCACCGCCCACGACCGCAGTCACCCTCATCGCGCCGCAGCCCGCCATCCTGCCAAACGCCGCCGAGTGACCGGCAAGGTGAGTGATTTTCAAAGAGAGAGATCGCGCATAACCGTGACAGACCTGACTCAAGAGCTTCAAGAGACTGCCCACCTGCCACGTCCCTACGGCGTTCTTGGCTTCTTCGGGCGCCGCCTGGCCTGCGGCAGCGCAACACTGCTTCTGCCGGACGGCAGCCGCTATCTGTATCGAGGGAGCGAACCAGGGCCACACGGCGAACTTCAGGTTCTAAACCCCCGCGCGGTCCGCCGCCTGATCTCCGGCGGCTCCACCGGCTTCGCCGAGGCTTACATGGCCGGGGATGTGGACTCGCCCGATCTGGCAGCCTTCCTTCGGGTCGCCGCGTTGAACTTCGAGGCCTGGGAAGAGCGCCTGGAAGGCAGTGCGACCTACCGGATGATGAAACGCTTCTGGCATCTGATGCGCCCTAACAGCCGTAGCGGCGCGCAGCGCAACATCGCCTTCCACTACGACTTGGGCAACGCCTTCTACGGCGCCTGGCTCGACGAGACCATGACCTACTCGTCGGCCGTCTTCGAGCACGAGGCCATGGATCTGAGCGCTGCACAGCGCGTCAAGTACCGCAGGATCGCCGAAGCGGCCGACCTCTCTCCCGACCACCATCTGTTGGAGATCGGCTGCGGCTGGGGCGGCTTCGCGGAGTTCGCGGCGAAGGAGATCGGTGCGCGGGTGACGGCCGTGACGATTTCGAACCAGCAGTTCGCCTTCGCCCGCAGACGCATCCAGGAGGCCGGCCTCACCGACCGGGTCGAGATCCGTCTCCAAGACTACCGGGACATTCCCGACCGCTTCGACCGGATCGCCTCCATCGAGATGTTCGAAGCGGTCGGCGAAAAGTACTGGCCCGCCTATTTCGCCAAGGTCCAAGAGAGCCTTCGACCGGGCGGCCGGGCCGCGCTGCAGGTCATCACCATCGCCGACGGTTTCTTCGAGCGCTATCGCCGCGGCGCCGATTTCATCCAGCGCTACATCTTTCCCGGCGGCATGCTGCCCTCCCCCTCGGTGCTTCGACAGGAAATCACGACAGCCGGGCTGCGATGGGTCGACGATCATGGCTACGGCCGCCATTACGAGCGCACACTTGCCGATTGGCATGAGCGCTTCGATGCCGCCTGGCCGCAACTGACAACGCTGGGCTTCGACAGCTACTTCCAGCGGATGTGGAAGTACTACCTCGCCTACTGCGAGGCAGGCTTCGCCACCGGCCGGATCGACGTCCGACAACTGACACTGGCCCGTGAGTGACTCCGGTCCGGACCACCCCAGCGAGGACGCGTAAGTGAGCGACAACGTCGCGAAAGGCGGTCGCGTACCCTGGTCCATGTTGACCGCCTTCGGTCTGCTCGGCTTGCCGATGGCGACTCAGCAACTGCCGCTCTACGTCTTCCTACCGCCTTTCTATGCCCAGGATCTCGGCATCGGCCTGACAGCGGTCGGTGCGGCCCTGCTCGGCGCACGTCTGTGGGATATGGTCACCGATCCCCTGGTCGGCTGGCTGTCGGACCGCAGCGGAGGGCGCTTCGGCCGGCGCAAGCCCTTCATCCTCGCCGGCATGCCAATCCTGATGGTGTCGATCTGGTTTCTTTTCGTACCGCCGGAAGGGTCCGGTGCGCTGCACCTGCTGATCTGGACGATGATCGCCTACCTGGGCGGTACGCTCCTGGTGCTGGCCCATCAGGCCTGGGGTGCGGAACTCTCGCCCGACTATCATCAGCGCAGCCGGATCGCCATGAGCCGCGAGCTCTTCATGGTGACCGGCACGGTCTTGACCGTCGGGCTGCTGATGGTGACGCGCGGCGACGTCGGCGAAACGATGCGCTTGATCGCCTGGGGCTTCACGCTGACATTGCCGCTGGCCGTTGCCTTGGCGCTTTGGCGCGTTCCGGACAACCAGGTTCGGCGCGCGACCAGTAGCTTCAGCCTTCGCCAAGGGTTCCGCCTGCTGGTCCGCAACAAGCCCTTCGGACGGCTTCTCGCAGCCTACTTTCTGAACGGCGTCGCCAACGGCCTGCCGGCCAGCCTGTTTCTGCTCTACATCGGGCATGTGCTACGGCCCGAAGCGGAGGCTTGGCAGGCTGTGCTTTTGCTGACCTACTTCCTCAGTGCCGTCGCGGCGGTCCCGATCTGGCTCAAACTGTCCTATCGTTTCGGAAAACATCGAACCTGGATTTTTTCCATAGCCTGGGCGTGCCTGGTTTTCGTCTGGGTGCCCTTTCTCGGCGAAGGCGATGTTTGGTGGTTCCTGCTCGTCACCGTGCTGACGGGTGTCAGTCTGGGGGCCGATCAGGCGCTCCCCTCCTCCATGCAGGCCGATGTGATCGACCTCGACCGCTTGAAGTCGGGCCGGCAACGTGCCGGGCTCTACTTCGCGCTCTGGGGCATGGCCAACAAGCTTTCGCTGGCGCTTGCGGCCGGACTGGCGTTTCCCCTGCTCGATCTCTTCGGGTTCGACCCACAGGCAGAGGTCAACAGCGCGTCTGCGCTACTCGCTCTCGCTGCGCTCTACGCTCTGCTCCCCGTCGTCTTCAAACTGGCCAGCATCTGGACCGTGGCAGGCTTTCCCATCGGACCGCAAACTCAGGCCCGTATTCAACGGCTGATCCAAAGGCGAGAACTTCAACGTATCCAGACCAGACAGTGATCAGTCTGACTCGCTTTGCGAGTCCGACGGTGACGTTGGATCTGGTCTGGATTCAAATAGGAAGAGGCTGTTTCTTGTGATCGACGGAACCGCGAAGCGGATCCAGACGATGACAACAGGCTCTCGAGGTAAGACATGCAACGTCTTTCACTGGCCGCAGTGCTGGTTGCCGTGACGGTCATCACAGGGTGTAGGTCAATGGATATCGAGGATTTCGAGGGTCGCGCACCGAAGCTGGTGTTAGAGGAGTTCTTCGCCGGCCAGACAAAGGCATGGGGGATTTTCGAGGATCGCTTCGGCAACCTGCGCCGACAGTTCACGGTCGACATCGAAGGCACCTGGGACGGCCAGACGCTCACACTGATCGAAGACTTCTTCTACGCCGACGGCGAGATCGACCAACGCATCTGGACGCTGACGAAAACAGGCGAGAACACCTACGAGGGCAGCGCCGACGACGTGACCGGCGTTGCGCGCGGTCAAACCGCCGGAAACGCCTTCACCTGGAGCTACAACCTCGATCTCCAGGTCGGCGAACGGACTTGGAACGTACATTTCGAGGACTGGATGTTCCTGCAGGACGACGGGACGATGGTCAATCGCGCCTATGTCAGCAAATGGGGCTTCCAAGTCGGATCGGCTACGATCTTCTTCCAGAAAGACGGCCTGGCGGATAGTCAGCAGAGCGGAATACGGCACCAACGCGCAGCCGAGTAGTCGCCGCCCTGGAGACGTATCGTTTTAGGTGCGATCGCGATCGCGCTTCCGACTACGATGATCGCGCCTAACCTTGGCTAGGACGATACCTAGACCAGATAGTGATCAGTCGGGCCCACGTATTGGGTCCGGCGATTACGCTAAATCCAGTCTCGATTCAAAGTGCGAGAGTCTGTTTCTTGGGATCGGCGGAACCGCGAAGCGAGTCCATACGATCACAACAGGCTCTAGTCCGGGTCGACGACACTGCGCCAATGCGGGAGTGTGAGACGGATTGTGCAGCCGCCTTCTTCGCCGCAGTTGTCCAGCGTCAAGGTACCGCCGTGAAGTTCCGTCAATCGCTTCGCCAATGCCAGTCCAAGCCCCAGACTGCCGCAGTCTCCGCCGTCGCAGTTTCCTCGGCTGAAAACGTCGCCACCGCTGCTAAACGGAGCGATCAGGGTCTCCCATCTGTCCGGCGACAGGCCAGCGCCTCTATCGCGAACGGCGAAACTGACACCGCCGTCGCTCGCCCCCCAGGTCAGCACGACATCTGCAGACGTCGTCTTACCGGCGTCTCCGCCTTGCCCGACGGAACCATACTCGATTGCATTGGACAGCACTTGAAATAGTGCCTGCTCGAGCAAGGCCGGATCGCCGCGCAGTACCAGGCGCTCGGCGGAGTTCTCACTCGGCTCGATCCGCAGCGCGATGTCCGCGGCCATCGCCCGCGCCGCCACGAGGCTACAGGCACGCTCGGCCAGAGTGTAGGCGTCGATCCGCTCCTCGCTGACCTCTACCTGCCCGTACGCAACCTCCGTGTACCGCAACACACGCTCAGCGAAGCGCTCCAATCGGCGACCGCCGTCCCGCATCGATTCGGCGTAGCCACGATAGACCGGCGGAGTGATCGGCCCTCTGACTTCCTCCGCTATCAAATCGGCGAAACCGATGATCGCATTGAGCGGCGTACGCAGTTCGTGGCTGAGCAGGGCCAGGGCCTGCATTCGCTCTCTTTCCAGCTCGACCTGCTCACTATGAGCCGTCGCGCCGACGGCGCGGCGCGCTTTCAGAAGACTGGTCGTCAGACCGGCCAGATCCTCGAGATCGACGAGGTCCTCGGCACTGAACTCCGGCCGCGGCTCGAAGCCGACGATGCAAAGCGTTCCGAGAGCGGATCCATCGATGATGAGCGGCACGCCTGCGTAGAATCGAATGTGTGGCGGCCCGATGACCAGAGGGTTGTCCGAAAAGCGCGGATCCTGCGATGCGTCGCGAACGATCAAGGGAGAACTCGCGACAATGGCATGGGCGCAAAAGGCTTGATCGCGCGGTGTCTCGCGTGCGGCGAGACCTACCTGCGCAAAGAACCACTGACGCTCGCTGTCGATGAGCGATACCAATGCAATCGGCACGGCGAAACGGCGAGAGGCCAGCCGGACGATCCTTTGGAATTCCGGATCGAGCGGTTGATCCAAAGCTTCGCAGTTTTCCAGAACGCTAAGGCGATAGCCCTCGTTAAAAGGCACGGGCACGCCTGAGATAGCAGTCAGCATCTTCGACATCAAAACTGCTTTTCACGTGAATTGTTATAATAACTATGATCAAAAATAGACAAAAACCCTTAACTTGAAATGAATACTACCCAAATTATACGCAGAATTACCTATTTTTAGTTGCTTTAAGGGATTTGGATTCGATTTATAGAAGCTTTCCAAGCCAAAATAGACAAGAGATAACGCAGGAGGCGTGACACAGTATCCCAGATCGGCGGAACTGCAACGGCGCCTCCGGAAAGCCGCCCGAGCTTGACGACTTCTAAAGATCGCGCGCCATCGGCACGAAAGTCTTGTTTTTCCAGGTAAAACGACCGGAGACTGCTCACCCGAGTGGCGCATGGAAACGCTCGGCGACGATCGCGTGGGAGTGGATCATCGCGAAACCAGCCTCGAGCGACCGACGGCCGCGCGGGCGTCGGTCGCTCGAGGATCAAATCATCGTTCGTGCGACAATCTGCGGCGCACCTGCCCAATCAGCCAGCCGAGAAGAGGCAATTTGGCGTAGAACTGGCCGCCCGCGTCCCAATGGTCGAGATGCTGAGAAACCCGGTCGTCGGCCCCGAAGCGCAACTCGGACATCCCGTCGATCTGCCATGCACGGCCACCGGACTTGGTCCGGAAGGTCATGCGCCAGCGCAGATAGCCGGCCTCCTGCCCCAGGGCCACGTCCGAGACGGTAAAGCCAGGTTCCTGAAGCCGATCGAACATCTCGCGAAAGACGCCCAGAAAAGCCTCGCGTCCCCGAAGCTCGTTAAAAGGATCGACGAAGCGGACATCGTCGCCGACCAGCGCGCCAAGATCGTCGAGCGTGTCGGGTGTCAGATCCTCAAAAACCTTCGCGTAGCGCCGCAGCGCCTCCTCCCGCGTCACGCCGACGGCTCCCGATCCTTCACCATCCGCCGGGTTAGCGCGAAGTAGAGGCCGTAGGGCAACAGTCGCAGGAGCTTCAGTAGATAGGCGAATCGCCGGGGAAAGACGATCTCGAAGCGGTCGGACTCCAACCCCTCGGCAAAGGCACGGGCAGCGGCCTCCGGCTCCATCAGGAAAGGCATGGGAAAGTCGTTCTTATCGGTCAAGGGAGTTCGTACGAAGCCGGGATTGACGACCTGAACCGTCAGCCCCGCGAGGGCCAGTTCCGGGCGTAGCGACTCGCACATGTTGATGAGGCCGGCTTTGGTCAGGCCGTAGGCGGCGGCCGAGGGCAGCCCACGGTAGCCGGATAGCGAGGCCACCACCGCAATCCGTCCGCGCCGGCGGGCCTTCATGGCGGCGATCATCGGCTCCAGGCAGAACACCGTGCCCATGACATTGATCTCGACCAGCTTGCGGAAGTCCTCCGCCTTGAGGCTCCAGCCGTCGACGGGAGCATGGGTGCCGGCATTCAGGACCGCCGTCTCGATCGGCCCGACATCGCGTTCGATCGTCCGCACCGCTTCCGCGACTGCCGGTCCGTCCGTGACATCGAGGGCCCAAGGCACCACACGGCCCTGGCCGTGCTCGAGAGCCGCGTCCTTCACAAGCTCCTGAAGTTTGTCCAGGCCACGCGCACTGGCCACCACCGTCCGGCCACGCCGTACCAACTCCAAGGCCAGAGCGCGGCCCAGCCCTTGAGAGGCTCCGGTAATCCAGATACAGCCGCTCGCGTCTCCAGTTGTCGTCATAGCGCCCGCCACTCTCCCTCCTCAACCGTCTCTAAACCCGCCAGGAAAGCTTCAGCTTGCTGACGCATGGCCGCGACCTTCTCCGGCTTCATGCGCTGAAAGCTTTTGAGGATCAAAGCCATCCGAGGATTCTTCTCCAGCTTAGCACCATTGCGGGCGATGAAATCCCAATAGAGAAAGTTGAATGGGCAGACCCCGTCTCCGGTTTGCCGCTTCACATCGTAGCTGCAGCTCCTACAGTAGTTCGACATGCGGTCGATGTACTTTCCGCTCGCCGCATAGGGCTTCGAGGCGAAGGCCCCGCCATCGGCGAAGAGCGCCATGCCCGTGACGTTGGGCAACTCGACCCACTGGTAGGCGTCAGCATAGACCACCAGGTACCACTCGTTCACAGCTGCCGGATGAACGCCGGCCAAGAGCGCAAAGTTCCCCGTCACCATCAGCCTTTGGATGTGGTGAGCATAGGCGTTCTGCCGGGTCTGAGAGATGGCTTCGGACAGGCAGACCATCTCGGTCTCCCCGGTCCAATAGAAAGCCGGCAAATCGCGCCGCGCCTCGAGAAAGTTTTCGTCCGCGTAGTCGGGCATCTTGAGCCAATAGATCCCACGGACGAACTCTCGCCATCCCAAAACCTGGCGAATGAATCCCTCGACTGCATTGAGCGGTGCCGTTCCG
>NZ_QXNY01000004.1:600547-842552 GCF_003572205.1 Algihabitans albus | reverse complement strand
ATACCAACAATGTCAATCAGCGCGATCCTGAGGGCCCGTTTCCAGGACCCTGAGACCGAAAGCAGCGCGGCGGGAGATGTCCCTCCGACGCGCTGCGGAGCGGTGGTATAGGCAGATCCCCGCAGACTGTCAAACCCTTTTGTTGCATCTTTCTTGCGGTCGGAACCGGGTCGAGCGGAAATCACATACCGCTTTGATTTCAATAGAAATTTTCAGCAACACCCAGGCGTCCGCGACAAATCGAACGCCAGCTCGGCGCGCCGCCTGGATCGCGCCTTGCACCGCTCGTCCGACCGCCTGCGCCTCAACCGTCGGCTGCGCTCCCTGCTTCCGGGCTTCTTCCCTTCGGCAACGCCGCCGCAGCGGACCGGGCCAGCGCCTTAGACGCGGCCCGAGCGGCACCTCAATAGTATAGCGTTAACCCTAATCGTTGACAGATTCGGAGTACTTACGCATGTTCGTCCACTAAACAATTTACCCGAGTCGCGCCCAATCTTGGGCACCCCCGTTCGGCGCCTTTGCGAGGCTCGGTCCGAACGCTGCGGGAACTGCGGCTGCTTCTGCGATGTAAGGCAAAGGCCTGTTTACAAACAGCTTAGGGTTAACGCGATAGCAAGGATCGCGGCGTAAGTGAAAACGGTCACACTGTCGCCCACAGGGGCCAAGGGAGGAATTTTGAGCCATCCTCGTTCTCGTCGCCATTTCGGCGCCGTCGTCGCTACCGTCGCCTTGGCCGCTGGCGTACTGACCCTCCTCCCCCTGACTTCACCCAATTCATCAGTCGTGTCGCCGCCAGCGCCGGACCTGGACGCGGAGCTTGCGCCCACGGCGCAGGCCATGCTCGTGAGCGCCTACCATTTGCGCCTGCACGACGAGCTGCCGGCCCAGACGGGTGAAGCCCGTACGACGGAAACCGAATTGAAGGTCGAACGCGGCGACACGCTGATGGGCCTGTTGATCGGCGCCGGCGCCCAGCGCACGCAGGCTTACGAGGCCATCGAGGCTCTGTCTGAAGTCTTCAGCCCTCGCAAACTGCGGGTGGGCCAGCAGATTGCCGTGACCTTCGGAACTCCGGTCCGCGCCGCGAACGGCGCGAACATGACGCTGATACCGGCGGCCGCCACGGAGACCGCAAGGGACGGGGCAACGGCGCAGTTGCCGCTGCTGTCAATACGCTTCCGTCCCTCCGTCGAGCAGGACATCGAAGTGGTGCGCGACCGGGAGGACACGACGTTCGTCGCGCGGGCGATCGAACGTCAGCTCGCGTCCGAACCGCGCTACGCTGAAGGCGAAATCGATTCTTCCCTGTTCGAAGCCGCGCTGGCCGCCGACGTCCCGCACGACGTGCTGGTCGACGCCATGCGCACCTTCAGCTTCGACGTCGACTTTCAACGCGATATCCAGAAGGGCGATTCCTTCCGGCTGCTGTTCGACGGCTTCCGCGACGAGACGGGCGCCTTCGTCAAGTCGGGCGACATCCTCTTCGCCGAACTGGTGCTGTCGGGCAAGCCGGTGCGGCTCTACCTGCACACACCCGGCAGCGGCGTCACCGACTACTTCAACGAAGAAGGCCAGTCGGTGCGCAAGACCCTGCTGCGCACGCCGGTCGACGGTGCCCGCCTGTCGTCCGGCTTCGGCATGCGCCGCCATCCGGTGCTCGGCTACAACAGGATGCACAAGGGCCTGGACTTCGCCGCCCCAACCGGCACGCCGATCTATGCGGCCGGCGACGGTGTGGTGGAGAAGGCCGCGCGCTGGGGCGCCTACGGCAATTACGTTCGGATCCGCCACAACTCGACCTATAAGACGGCCTACGCTCACCTTTCCAAATTCGGAAAGGGCGTGTCTGCGGGTACGCGCGTCAAGCAGGGTCAGGTGATCGGCTACGTCGGATCGACCGGTCGCTCGACCGGTCCGCACCTGCACTACGAGGTCCTGGTCGAGGGGGCTCAGGTGAACCCACGGAGCATCAAGCTGCCCAGCGGCGAGGTTCTGAAGGGCGACGAACTCGCCGCCTTCCAGGCCGAGAGGAAGCGCGTTGACCACTTGATGGCGACGCTGAGGACAGCGCCTCAGATTGCGAAGGGCGACTAGCCGCTCTCCCTCAGTCGCGCAAAAACAGCGATCCTGACCGAAACGGCACGGAGCCGACGAGGCCTCGTGCCGTTTTGCGTCGGTACGGCGATTGGGGTTCAATCGCGCTTCTAAAGAACCACGAAGCGATTCACCGATCGCCGAGACCTCGCTTCATCTGTTCGATCATGGCCATACCGAGAGCAATTGCCGGAACCACGAAAAGATTCCGGCCGATCGCTCTTCGATCTAATTCCCGGCGACGGTGGTGCCATCGATGCGCAGGGTCGGCGCGTCGACCGAAGTACGGAAGACCAAGTCGTCGGCCGGCGTAATCTGGGCGAACATCTCCTTGAGGTTGCCGGCGATGGTCGCCTCGCTGACCGGATAGGCCAACTCGCCCCCCTCGATCCAGAAACCGGCGGCGCCGCGGCTGTAATCGCCGGTCACCGGGTTGACGCCCTGCCCCATCATCTCCGTGACATAGAAGCCTTCCTGGATGTCCTCGAGCAGCGCCTCGCGGCTGACCTTGCCCGGCGCCATGTAGAGATTGGTGACCGCTGGCGATGGCGGACCCGACACGCCGCGCGACGCATGGCCGGTCGACTCCAGACCGAGCTGCCGCGCCGTCGCGAGGTCGAGCAGCCAGGTGGTCAACACGCCGTCGTCGATCAATCGGCGCTGCGTCGTGGGAAGTCCCTCGGCATCGAAGGGGCGCGAGCGCAGACCCCGGCTGCGGTGAGGATCGTCGAACACCACGATGCCCTCGGCAAAGATCCGTTCGCCGAGCTTATCCTTCAGGAAGGAGGTGCCACGAGCCACCGCGGCGCCGTTGATCGCCCCGGCCAAGCTGCGCAGCAGTCCGCCGGAAACGCGCGGGTCGAAGACCACGGGATAGCGTCCCGTTTTCGGACGGCGCGGATTGAGCCGTTTGACCGCCCGCTCGCCGGCGCGCCGACCGACCTCGGCCGGATCCTCCAGGTCGGCGCCGAAGACCGTCGTGGAGTAGTCGTAGTCCCCCTCCATCTTCAGTCCTTCGCCGGCCAGAACCGAACAGCTCACCGCATGGTTGGAGCCGGCATAGCTGCCGGAAAAGCCGTTGGAGGCGACCAGGGTGGCCCTGTTGGACCCCCAGGCCGCAGCGGCCCCGTCGGAATTGGTCACCCCGGAAATCGCCAGAGCGGCCTCCTCGCACAGGCGGGCGCGTTCGATCAGAGTGTCGGGCGAAGGTTCTTCAGGATCCAGCAAATCCAGCTCCGGGCGCGCCTCGGCCAGTTGCTCCGGGGCCGCCAGGCCGCAGTAGGGGTCCTCGGGCACCACCTTCGCCATGGAGACCGCGCGCTCGACCAGGGCCCGCAGCGCGTCCGCCCCGATGTCCGTCGTGGAGACCATGGCCTGACGCCGGCCGATCAGAACGCGCAAGCCAAGGTCCTGGCCTTCGGCGCGCTGCAGCCGGTCGGTCTCGCCGTGGCGGAGTTCCTGCGAGAGCGACCAGCCGCGCACGAGAATCGCATCGGCCGCATCGGCGCCCTGCGCCTTGGCTTTGGCGACCACATCCTCCAGCAGCGTACGATCGGTGTCGGCGTGGGTGTCCGTGGCGGTCATGAAATCTCCTGATCCAGAAAGGCGGGTCACGCGGGATATAGGCGCGGAGGGCCAAGCCGTCAGGCCCGCCGAACCTCCGAAGGCAATCGGAGGGCCGTGCCTTCAGAGGCCGCCAATGGCCTTGCCTTTTAATGGCGGCCGACGGCCGCTGTGGAATTTACGTTAAAGGCGGCCAACGGCCGCCGTGGGATTCTCGCCGATATCCCACCATAGCCCGGTCATGATCTGCAGCCCCTCGCGACAGACCGGAGCGAGCACATGCTCGTCGGGAGCGTGCTGCTGACAGCCTGCGTAGGAGTGCGGCACCCAGACGGTGGGCATGCCGAGAATCTCGCTGAATGCGTCGTTCGGGATGGTACCGCCCAGATTGGGCAGCAGCATCGGCGGATGGCCCAGCGTGCGATCCAGCGAGGCGGCGGCAAAGGCGACGCTCGGATGATCGCTGTCCAGCCGCGTCGCCGGCATGGGGGTCGCCTCGGCCGGCTCGACCGTACAGTCGTCGAAGCCTTCCGCCTTCAAGTGCCGCTGCACCGCCGGCACGATGTCGCGCCAGTCGGTGCCGACGACGAAGCGAAGCTGACAGGTGGCGACCGCCTCGCCGGGGATCGCATTGACCGGCGCCGTCGGATCGCCGGTGCCGAAGGCGAGAATCTCCAGAGCATTCCAGCCGTAGAGCCGTTCGACCGGGGTCAAGCCCGGCTCGCCCCAGCCGGCATCGATCTCCGGCGCGTTGTCGCCGCCGTCGAACTCCAGCTTGCCGAGGTCGGAGCGCAGCTTGTTGGACAGGGGGGCCGGGCGCAGGTCCGGTACCTTTATCTCACCCCGCGGGCCCACGACGGCCGCCAGCGCATGAGCGAGCCGAACGCCAGGATTGGTCAAGACGCCGCCCCAGTTGCCGCTGTGATGCGCGCCGTCGCGGGAGTGCAGCCTGATCCGGAAGTTGAAGACGCCGCGCGACCCCATGTAGAGCGTCGCCGCTTCGGGCTTCAGCCGTGGTCCGTCGGAGGCAACCAGCAGGTCGGCCGCAAGCCGGTCCTTCTCGGCCCGGCAGAACTCGCGCAACCCCGGCGAGCCAACCTCCTCGCCGGTCTCCAGCAGCACCTTGACGTTGAAGCCAAGCCGGCCGCGGGTGGACAGCACGAAACCCAGAGCCGCGATGTTGATGCAGTGCTGCGCCTTGTTGTCGGCCGTGCCGCGCCCGTACCAACGCTCGTCCTCGGTCACCAGCGCCCAGGGGTCGAGGCCGTCTCGCCAACTTCCCTCCTGACCGCGAACCACGTCGGCATGCCCATAGGTCAGAACGGTCGGAAGATCGGGATCTTCGATCCGCTCAGCCACCAGGAAGGGCACGCCCTCGATCACCGGATTGTCGTGCAGGCTGCAGCGAAACCCCATGCGTTCCAGCTCGGGCGTCATCTCTTCTGCCAGGTAGCGCCGCAAGTGGGCGCGCTTGTCGACCTCCTGGCTCGTGCTGGGAACGGCGACCCGGCGTGCCAGAACGGCCCGAAAGCGGCCGTCGTCAAAGTAAGCTTCCGCAGCCTCGACGGCGGCGGAACGGTCTTGGGTGGAGGCATCCATGACGCTGAACGGTTCCCTTGATGATGGCGTGATGATCGTAGCGCGGTCGTCTTGCTTCGCGCAGCGGCGCGCGGCGGTCAAGCACCAGAGGCTCCACCTGGAGGTTTCCGGTCTCTGCAGGAAGGCCCTTCATCCGGTGGGAGACACGAAACGCGCGATCCAGAGGCCCGGCAGAAGGTGCGCCCTGATGGTGCGCCAACCCACCGCCAGCAGCGCGCCATCGGCACTGCGCAAGACCGTCGCCAAGTCGAGCCGCGCGCCGGCTCCGAGACGCTGGACTTCGCCGGGAAAACCCTCGGTAGCGAGACCGCGATTGCTACCGGGAGCCGTATGTCGGCGCACAACTTTTACGAATGCTTAGCACATCTCAATCTAGTGTGAGGCTCGTTGCGAAGACTTGAAAGCCCTCTTCATGTCGATAGCTCTTGCAGACAACCGGCAGGCTGAGAAGGCTGGCCTGCGGCTGGCAGCCGCGCTCATTTTACTATCCGCTCTGGCGTTGCTGACTCTGTCCCTGCGGCAACCGCAGCCGGAGATGGAGGTCGCGCTGATCTTCGCGCCGGGAACAAGCCAAGACGCGGCCTTGATCGCGGTCGCGGAAGCGAACGGACGCACGGTACGGCCCGGCGCCTGGTCCAACATCCTGGTGGCCGTCTTCCCCAAGGAACTCGCCTGGAACGAACTCTGGGAGATGGGCGCCCTGGTGGCCGTCGATCCTCTGGCTTTCGGAGCTTGCCTGATTTCGGACGGAGCTGACGCATGAACGCGCTGATCTCTCTACGCCTGCAAGTCGCAAAGGCCATGTTGGCCGCCTTATGGCTGCATGTGCTGACCGTCGCCGCGATCGCGATCATGGCGCAGCACGACTGGCTGGCGCCGACCGGGGTCGCGGTTCTCTTCGCCGGCATTGCAACGGTCCTGTGGCGGCTGGATCCTCAGGCCCCGGCCTTTCGCTACGCCACGGCCGTCGCCTTCGTGGTGCAGATTGCCCTGATGATCTATGAACTGCGCGGCCATCCCTGGCAGATCGACCTGCATATGTACTTCTTTGCGGCCCTTGCCATGATGGCGGCCTTCTGCGACTGGCGAACGATTCTGGTTGCGGCGACGGCAACGGCCGTGCACCACCTGACTCTCAACTTCGTCATGCCGGCCGCGGTCTTTCCGGACGGCGCGGACCTCGGCCGCGTCATCTTGCACGCCGTCATCGTCGTGGTGGAGACAGGTGTCCTGCTCTGGCTCACCCACAGGCTGGTTGCGGCCTTCGCGAACTCCGAGGAGGCCGTGACCCAGGCTCGCGCGGCGGAAGCCGAGGCGCAGCGGCTCGGCCAGGCCCAGCAGGAGACGGAACGGCACGCCACCCAGGAGCGCAAGCGGACCCTGACCGAGCTCGCGGACCGCTTCGAGGCCAGTGTCGCCCAAGTCGTCGAAACGGCAGCCGGCAGCGTGGATCGGATGCGCGGTCAAGCCGAGGGGCTCAGCGATATCTCTCAGCGCTCGGCGGGAGCTGTAGCGGGTGCCAGCGAGCGCGCCGGCCAGGCGACCGAGAACGCCCAGACCGTGGCGGCGGCCTCCGAGGAGATGTCGGCCTCGATTGGAGAGATTTCCAAGCAGGTCAGCCACGCCCAGGGGATCAGCCAGGCCGCCGTCCAACGGGCGGAAACCACCGATCAGACCGTCCAGAGCCTGGCTCAGGCGGCGCAGAAGATCGGCGAAGTGACCAATCTGATTTCCGACATCGCGGAGCAGACCAATCTGCTGGCCCTCAATGCCACGATCGAGGCCGCCCGTGCGGGTGAGGCCGGCAAGGGGTTCGCGGTGGTCGCCTCCGAGGTCAAGAATCTCGCCAGTCAGACGGCCAAGGCGACGGAAGAGATCGCCAATCAGATCGGCAATATGCAGTCCGTAACCGGCGAAGCGGTCCAGGCGATCGGCGGCATCCGGCAGACCATCGGCGAACTGGCCGAGGTGGCGACCGCGATTTCCGCCGCCGTCGAAGAACAGACCGCCGCGATTGGAGAGATCAGCAGCAACACCACCAATGCGGCGGAGGCGACGCGCGCGGTATCCGATGAAATGTCCAACGTCCGGACCTCGACCGACGAGACACGCTCGACGGCCGGCGAAGTCTCCAACGCGACCAAGGACCTATCCCGCGAAATCGACGGCTTGAAGCAGGAGGTCGCCAACTTTCTGGATCAGGTGCGGGCGGCCTGAGGCGCATGTCCGTGAGGCGGATCGGGATCGTTCGGAACCGATCCGCTCCAGCCATGCACTACCAGAGCCAGGTTTCCGGATTGGGGTAAGGTTCGTTCCGGCTGACGGCCTGAATGCCTTTGACGCAGCGGACGATCAGCCAGACCCACAGGAAGAGTAGCAGCAGCCACCCGATGATCACGATGGCCAACAGCGCGCCAACGAGGCAGCCGAGCAGAAAGATCCAGAAGGTTCGCACCTGGAAGCGGAAGTGGCTCTCCAGCCAGCCCGACGACTTGCCGCGATTCACATAGGCGACCACCACGCCGATCAGAAGCGTGATGCCGGAGACGAGAGCGCCAAGATAGAGCGCATAGACCACCACGGCGGGGGTCGTCGATTCATCGGAATGGCCCTGCGCGGGCAGGACGGAGTTGCCGTCTCGATCCGGCTCCTCGGGTGCAGTTTCGCTCATATCGAACCCCACGGCTTTTCTGCGCGGTCCCGACCATCGGGCCGGGATCGGGCTACTTCCAGATCGCCCTGCCCGAACCCGGCAAGCCCAGGTCGGGCCAGAGACGGTCGACGCGATCTATGACGTCCTGGTCCATGCGGATCACGTCGCCCCAGTCGCGCTTCGTTTCCGGCGGCCACTTGTCGGTGGCGTCGAGACCGATCTTGGAGCCCAAGCCGGAGTCTGGGCTTGCGAAGTCGAGATAGTCGATTGGCGTGTTCTCGAGGATCGTAGCGTCCCGCGCGGGGTCCATCTTGGTCGAGATCGCCCACATCACATCCTTCCAGTCGCGGGCGTCCACGTCGTCGTCCACCACGATCAGCCACTTGGTGTACATGAACTGCCGCAGATAACTCCAGGCGCCGAGCATGACCCGCTTGGCATGGCCGGGGTAGGCCTTTTTCATGGAGATCACGGCGATACGGTAGCTGCAGCCCTCGGGCGGCAGCCAGAAATCGCGGATCTCCGGAAACTGCTGCCGCAGCAGCGGTATGAAGACCTCGTTGAGCGCTTCGCCCAGAACCGAAGGCTCGTCCGGCGGACGGCCGGTGAAGGTGGAGAGGTAGATCGGCTTCTCGCGGCGCGTGATGGCGGTGACGGTGAAGACGGGAAAGGGTTCCACGGCGTTGTAGTAGCCGGTGTGGTCTCCGTAGGGACCCTCGTCGCCGTAGTCCTCCAGACTGACGTAGCCTTCGATCACGATCTCGGCCTCGGCCGGAACCTTGAGCGGCACTGTCTTGCAATCGACCAGCTCGACCCGCCGGCCGCGCAGCAGCCCTGCAAACTGATACTCGCTGAGGGTATCGGGGACCGGAGTCACGGCGGCCAGAATCGTGCCGGGATCGGCCCCCAACACGGCCGCGGCCGGCAGCGGCTCGCTCTTGGTCTTCTTCCAGCGCGCGTGATGCTGCGCCCCGCCACGGTGCTTCAGCCAGCGCATCAGCGTGGTGTTCCGGCCGGTCACCTGCATGCGGTAGATGCCGAGATTGAAGGCGTCGGCCTTGTCCCCCTTCGGATTGGGACCCTGGGTGACCACCAGCGGCCAGGTGATCAAAGGCGCCGGCTCGCCCGGCCAGCAGGTCTGCACCGGCAGGTCGCTCAAGTCGATCTCGTCGCCCTGCAGCACGACCTCCTGACAGGGCGCGCGACCGACCGTCTTGGGCTTCATCGCCACGACGGTCTTCAGCAGGGGCAGCATGTTCCAGGCCTCGCGAAAGCCGCCGGGCGGCTCGGGCTGGCGCAGAAAGGCCAGCGTCTCGCCGACCTCGCGCAGCTGCGCCGGCTCGCGCTCCATGCCCCAGGCGACCCGCTCCACCGTACCGAAGAGATTGACCAGAACGGGCATGTCCCAGCGGCGACCCCGGCCGTTGTCCACCGTCTCGAACAGCACCGCCGGTCCGCCCTCCGCCAGCAGGCGCGTTTGAATCTCGGTCATCTCCAGAACGGGAGAGACCGGATGCTTGACGCGCAGCAGCCGGCCACGACTCTCAAGCTGCTCCATGAACTCACGCAACGACCTGTAGGGCATGCCCCGTTTCTCTCCCCGAACTTCGACCCGCGAGCGCTTCAGATAAGGGCAAGATGACCGCGCCGCAGCCGAGCGGCAATGCGACGTGGAATAAAATCCGATCGAGATCGTTGTCTGGGCATGACGCTCTTCATCACATCCAGTGCGAAAGGATCCGCCAAAGCGAAGATACCCGGCACAGACCTTTCAACACGTCGCGGCAACCGTCCTCCTCCACCCGACGTGTTCGGACGGCGGGGCTCCCCCTCCCGGCCCGCCGTCCACGGTCTTGCAAGAGGCCGGCCCGCCCTCCACATCGATTCGTGACCTCGGCAACCTTGGCGTTTCTGCTGTGTATTCGCGTGACGACGAAGCCCCCGTTCCGGCACCGCAGGACATTCTGGTGCGCGAAGTCGCCGGCCCGATTCAACACCGCAGCCGAATCGCTTTCTGCTTCTCCGAGACCGGCTGGGAGCTCCTCGTCTCCAACTCCGGTCACGAGACCATCCTGCGCGGCCGCGACAAGCGCGACTTCGCATTCGGCGGCTGGGCGGACCTCAAAACCGGACGGATCTGGGCGGCCAACGGCACGATCAAGAACGTGCCGAAGCGCTGGCGCGCCACGGTCGCCGGAGCGTTGGAGAACCATTTCCGTCAGTTTTTTCGATGGCACTAGGTCGGCCTGCGCTTCGAGAGAGGCTCCAGGCCCCGGCCATCCCCCGCAGCTCCTGAAACGCCAAATCGCCCAGTCGGGCTTTGGAAAGTTTTAGGGCATTCCGGATTAGACGTTGCAGGTCAGGATGATGTCTACTAGGTGCAAGACCTAAGCTTTTAGTCATCCGCCTTGCTTAGACGAAGGTGCGAAACAGCCATGCAACAGTATTGGGTCGTCGGCGGCGAGTATCGCGACACGAAGTTCCAAAAGCCGATGTGCGGCGCCGAAGAGTGGATCGGTCCCTTCCAAAGCTATCAGGACGCGAAGCAGGAATGGTCCCGGCGCGCCTGGCAGACGGTGGACGACGCCCACACGCGCTACCGCATCGAGCAGGGCGATCCCGATCTACCGCCGCCCTGCACGGACTGACGTCGTCGCGGCTGGCCGGATCCGACGGCCGCTCCGATAGCGGGGCGCCGGCGGTCTGCGTCCGCGGAGCCTTCGATGCCCTTTGAACTCCCCCGCGATGCCGTGGCCCGTCTGGCCTTGGCCAAAAGCTACCCTTTCGAAGCGCCAGACGGCTGCTTCCTTTGGCGTGCCACCGGCCTCGCACCTACCCTGCATCCCATTTCCGAGGCCGACTTCAGCGGACGGACGCCCGTGCTCGCGCACGGCTCCAATCGGGCGCCGATGCAGTTGGCGCGAAAGTTCGCCGGTCAGCCCGGGCTGGAATCCGATATCCCCGTCACGGCGGGCTGGCTACAGGAGTCGGACGTGGTCTACTCGGCCCATGTCACGCGCTACGGAGCCATCGCCTCGACGCTTCGGTCGGTGCCTGGGTGTCGGGTCAGGATCGCAATCACCTGGCTGACCGAAGGTCAGCTCGGGCGCATGCATGAAACCGAAGGCCTGAACTACCGCTACGGCTGCCTGGCCCGGCGTTTCGAGGCGGACAGCGGACCACGGCGATCCCTCGACAGCCTCCCGACCTATCTCAGCGACCACGGAAGCCTGACCCGCGGCGACGGCGCGCCGCTCGGCCTCGCCGCCGTTCGGGCCGAGGGTCGGCGGCACGAGGCGATCTCCCAAACCACGGCGCTGGCCTTGGTGCGTGACACTCACAGGCCGGCCGAAGACCTGGACAGCCATATTCTGTCCAACATCGACGACGGCGTACGTCGCAGCAGGCTCATCGCGAGCCTACGCGCCTCGGCACTGGCCGCCGATCTCACGGATTTCGAGCCCCTCTCGTCCCAAGGCGACTGACGGACCGACCCGGAACCGACGCGGGCTATCGGAGGATCTTACGGTCGTTGCTGTCGAAGAAGACGGCGAATCCCAGAATACGGTCGACTTGCCGTGCCTCGCCGAAGGGCAAGAGGACCCGCTCGTAGCGGACTTGCCCCCCGTTCGCGCGCCAGGTCATGGACCCGGAATGGTAGACCGGCGCCGCCCGCGACAGACAGGATTCGTAGTCCTCCAGAAGATCCGGTCGCTGGGTCGCTGGAATCAGCTCCGTGAGCTTCTTGCCCGTGATCTCGAAGCCGTAAAGATCGCGATAACTCGTACCGGCGAGACGGAGGTACATCTCGTCGATGGTGGAGCCGTCGATGATGAAGACGCGCGACAGAAAAGGCTTCAGCTCGAGAGGATCGATCGTTCCCGATTTCGGCAAGCTTGAGGGGCCGCGCAACTGATCCCAATGCGCAACGATCGCACTGATCTCTTCGTCAGAGCGGGGCGGGACTTGCGTATCCAAACGTAGCGGGGCGATATCCATCTTTACGCGCCTAAGAGGCGGACAGGCCGCAGATTCCTTAGTGACTATAGATGATTTGCTAAGAAAGCGCGAAATTTCCCAGCGTAATCAACTTTTGCGGTATTTTCCGACCCATCAGACGACCGAAATGCGAAAGCGATTGTCCTCGAACGCTCGATTCGCCCTCACCAGGTAGGTCGCCGGTCGGTTTAAACGTAAATACGGCAAATAGCTACGCCCCGAGACGGGCGGGGCGCTCACCCGACCGCAGAAGCGAAGTTGGGGCGATCTACAGCGGTCCGGCCAGAAGAATACCGGCGAGAAACAGCGCACCCGCATCGCGGTTGGACTTGAAGCGCACCAGGCAATTGCGGGGATCGTCTATATCCAAAGTGACGATCTGCCAGACGAAATGGCCCGCCATCGCGGCAACGCCCAGGAAATACGGCCAGGCGGCCTCGGCGCTCCATCCTGCGACGATCAGAAGCAGGACTGCGACGGCATAAAAACCGGCAAGCCAGGGTCGGCTTTCGTTGCCCAGCCGCAAGGCGGAAGACCTGACGCCGATCAGGGCATCGTCCTCCTTGTCCTGATGGGCGTAGATCGTGTCGTAGCCGAGCGTCCAGAAAAAGCCGGCCACGTAGAGCAACAGCGCCGGCCAGGCGATCGAGCCAGTCACGGCCGCCCAGCCCATCAGAGCCCCCCAGTTGAAGGTCAGGCCCAGCCAAGCCTGCGGCCAGTAGGTGATGCGCTTCATCAGCGGGTAGGGAAAGACCAGCAGCAGGGAGGCCAGGCCCAGGAGAATCGCAGTCTGCGAGAGCTGCAGCAGAATGGCGAGTCCCAGTCCCAGCAGCACGGCGAGAAAGACAAGCGCCTGCAGCACCGAGATCTGGCCGCTGGCGATGGGGCGGCTGGCCGTCCGCGCCACCTTGGCATCGATCCTGCGGTCGAGCAGGTCGTTGACCGTACAGCCGGCCGCGCGCATCACGAGGGCGCCGAGACCGAAGAGCAGCAGCAGAGGAAGGTCGAGTGCCTGGTCCTGCCAAGCCGTCGCCAAAGCAATCGACCACCAGCAGGGCCAAAGCAGCAGCCAGGTCCCGATCGGCCGGTCGGCCCGCGCCAGCCGCAGGTAGGGCCGCCAGGCCTCGGGCGCATGGCGGTCGACCCAGGAGTCCCGGGGAATGTCACTGCGTTTGGCGGTTGTTTGCTGCGATCCGGCCATGGCCTAACCTTGGACGTCTGTGGTCGCAGACACAATGAAAGACAGACCGAAAGACACGGCCCGAGAGTAACGGCTGCGGATCTGGAAGACCGATTGTGATCGAGCCATGCGATCCCAACAACGCGAAACGAGAGAAACGATGGTACGAGATAAGGTGGCCACGCGCCTGTATGTCGAAGACGACCTGGCGAACGGTCAGATCATCGGCCTCGATCAAGGCCGCGCGCACTTCCTACGCACCGTTCTGCGGCTGAAGGCCGGCGCCCGCGTTGCGCTGTTCAACGGGCGCCACGGCGAATGGTCGGCGGTCCTGGAGGGTCTCGGGAAAGGCTGGGCCTCGCTGGCCATCGGCGACCAGCGCCGGGTCCAGGTCGCCGAACCCGATCTCTGGCTGGTCTTCGCGCCGATCAAGCGCGGGCGGATCGACTTTCTGATCGAGAAGGCGACCGAGCTCGGCTGCTCCGAACTGCACCCGGCGATGACCCGCTTCACCGCCATGGATCGGGTCAACACCGACAGGCTGGCCGCCAACGCCCGGGAAGCGGCGGAGCAGTGCGAACGCCTGTCAGTGCCGCAGGTGCGAACGCCGCACGACCTCGACAAGCTGATCGCAGCCTGGCCGGCAGAGCGCCACCTGCTGGTCTGCGCGGAGCGCCGCGACGCAGCCCCGATTGCGGACTCGCTCGCCGACGCGCGGACCGCGGGGCTCGTCGAGCAGCCCTGGGCCGTTCTGATCGGCCCGGAGGGCGGCTTTGCCGATCACGAATTCGCGGCGCTCTCGCGTTTGCCGCGCGCACGTTTCGTTGGACTCGGTCCGCGCATTCTGCGCGCCGACACCGCCGGCATCGCCGCCTTGACCTGCTGGCAAGCCTGGCTCGGCGACTGGCGGCACCATCCCGAGGTCCGAAGCGATCTTTGACCGGAGCGCAAAGGTGAGCGGTCGTATCTCCGCTTGACCCCTCCATCGGCATGGCTTCTTGTGCCCGGAGGGAGAGGTCGGGGCATCGGCCGGAGTCGGCGAAAAGCCGGAATCAGCAAAAAGGACGAACATGTCCGCACCGCCGCAGGAGAAGGGTGCGCCGATCGAGTGCAAGGCGCAGCTTGTCGAATACTTGGAAGCCGGCTGCAAGGCGGCGGACGATTGGCGCATCGGGACGGAACACGAGAAGTTCGCCTTCGATCAGCAGACCCTAAAGCCTCTGCCCTACGAAGATCCGACCGGCGGCGCGAAGTCGATTCGCCGTATTCTCGAGGCGCTGGCCGAGCGTTTCGGCTGGTCTGCGATCGCGGAGAACGGCAAGCCGATCGCGCTGACCAAGAACGGCTGCAACATCACGCTGGAGCCCGGCGGGCAGGTCGAGCTCTCCGGCGCGCCGCTGGAGACGATCCACCAGACCTGCGACGAGGTGCATACCCACCTCCATCAGGTGAAGGAGATCTGCGGACCGGTCGGCGTCGGCATGATCGGCCTGGGTTTCGCCCCGACCTGGACGCGGGCGGACATGCCCTGGATGCCCAAGAACCGCTACGAGATCATGAAGTCCTACATGCCGAAGCGCGGCAAGCTCGGGCTCGACATGATGCTGCGCAGCTGCACGGTTCAGACCAATCTGGATTTCGCCTCGGAATCCGACATGGTGCGCAAATTCCGGGTCTCGCTCGCCCTGCAACCCGTCGCCACCGCCCTCTTCGCCAATTCACCCTTCGTCGAAGGCCGGCCGAGCGGCTTCCTGAGCTATCGCAGCCATATCTGGACCGACACCGATCCCGACCGGACCGGCGTGCCGCAGTTCGTTTTCGAAGACGGCATGAGCTTCGAGCGCTACGTCGACTACGCGCTCGACGTGCCGATGTACTTCGTCTACCGCGAGGGTCGCTATCTCGACGCCTCGGGCCAGTCCTTCCGCGACTTTATGGCCGGCCGTCTGCCGGCCCTGCCCGGTGAGACGCCCTCCGAGAGCGATTGGGCCGACCATCTGACCACCCTGTTCCCAGAAGTGCGGCTCAAGCGGTTCCTGGAGATGCGCGGGGCCGACGGCGGCCCGTGGAAGCGGCTTTGCGCCCTTCCCGCGCTTTGGGTGGGTTTGCTCTACGACGCGGACTCCCTGACGGCCGCCGAGGAGTTGATTGCCGGCTGGACGGCTGAGGACCATCAGCGCCTGCGCGACGAGGTGCCGCGCTTGGGCCTCGCCACCGAGGCTCCGGGAGGCGGCGTGCTACGGGATCTGGCCCAGCGCATGCTGGACGCGTCGGCGCAGGGCCTGAAATCCAGAGAGCGGCTCGATTCGGCAGGCGAGAGCGAGGTTCACTTCCTCAACACGCTGCGAGAGATCGTCGAATCGGGCCTGAGCCCCGCGGAACGCAAGCTCGAAACCTACCGCGGCCGCTGGAACGGAGACCTCGCCCCGCTGTTCCGAGAGTTCGAGTATTGACCGCGGAAACAAGCCCTTTTGGGGGACTGGAATGAGCCCCGAGGACAAGGACTGGCTGAAGGAGTGGCTGCCGAAGGTCGGAGTCGTGGCCTATCTGCTCTGCATTCTGGCCTTCATCGGGTCCCACGTTCGGCCCGGCTCGCCCGACAGCCTGCTCTTCGCCCTCAAGATGGGCGTGGCACCGGCGCTGCTCGGTACTCTAATCGTGATCGCCCTGATGTATCTCTGGCGCCGCCGCAGCTGAGCGGTCCGCGACGTCCTGGTGACGGTCGGGGTGCGGCGAACCATGAAAAGAGCCGCGGTTGGGGGCCGCGGCTCTTCGGGTAACGTTCGCTCTCGACGTGAGAACTAACCTCTTGGGGAAGGGCTAGTCGGAAAAGGTTAATCCCTGAAATCTTAACGAGACCTTAACGCTGCGAAGAAAGCAGAATCTTTTTCGCGTGACAGGCAGGAGCCTCCAATGGTCGAGACCCTTCATCCTTGCTACAGCCCGACGGGCGCGCCGAAGCCCTTTTCCACCTACAGCCCGATGGTCGAAATTTCGGCCGGGCGGCGCAGCTTTCACGTCTCGGGTCAGGTCGGCGTTCGGCTCGACGGCAGCCTGCCGAACAGCGGCGAAGACCAGATGCGACAGGCCTGGGTGAACCTGCTGGCTGTACTGGAGGGCGCCGGACTCGGCCCCCAGCACCTGGTGAAGGTGGTCGGCTACATCACCAGACCCGAGTTGACGCCTGCGTTCCGAAAAACCCGGGACGAACTGCTGGCGGGCGCCCGGCCCGCCTCCACGCTGGTGGGCGTGCCCTTCCTTGCCCAACCCGACTGGCAGGTCGAGATCGAGGCGGTTGCGGCGATCTGAACGCGCCGAGTCCGCCGCCGGCATTTAACCGGTCGCCGAGATCGGGGCGTTTAGCGTCCAGTCGTAGCGGTGATCGAAAATGCCGGTGACTCCGGCCAGACGGCCCGCCAGTTCGGGCTCCGCATAGTCGCGCAGGTGCGCGATCACACCTGCCTCGCTGTCGCCGAAATCTTCGCGGAACCAGCGGTAAATGCTGGAGACGACCAGACCGCCGTTGGAAAAGGCGGCGCCGCGCGGATGATTGACGAAAGCACGGGCCGCCGCGTCGAGGGTCGCACGGGCGGTCGCGGCCCGGAAGGCCCGCGGCTGAAGGTTCGGGCAGCCGAGCGCGGCGCAGTTCACCGCGTAGTGGATCAGCGGATCCCGATTCCAGATCGGCCGCAGAATGCGGTGTTCGATATCGTCAAGGGAGAGCGCAGTGGCCTCCACCTCGATCAGCTTTGCGCCCCAGGGACCGGAGCTGAACAGTCCGGGCGAGATATCGATGTCGCGGATCGAGTCCACCGGATAGTGCGCCAGCACGGTCTCGACGGTCAGCGCATTGTAAAGATTGACCCAGTAGGCGAACTGCTCAGGACGATCCAACTGGGACACCGCTTCGCTCGCCAAGTCATCCAGGTATCGCCTGAGCGCGCCCCGATCCTCGGCCGTGACCGCCGCGTAAGCCACACGCACGATCCCGTCGCCATCGGAACGAGCATAGCGCGCCAGAAGTGCGTCCCAGGCAGCGTGATCGACTTGCCGATCGGCGCCAGAGACGTGCGGCAACCAGCGTGGCCAGAGATCCGAGGCCGGCGCGGCGGCGGCCGGCGGCGCGGTTCCGATACCAACAGCGGCCGCGCAAGCGAAACCGAGAAATCCCCGGCGCGTGACGGTCATGGCGGTCATCCCTGGAGTGGAGCGTAGTCGTTGAGGCGCCAGTCGTAATCGTGACTGGCCCAATCGTCCAATTCGGTCAGCAAGGCGGCGCGCGCACCCCTGGCGTAGCGGCGCAGATGCTCCAGCACGGCGCTGCGGCCATACCCGAAGTCGCGACCGTACCAGACATAGATGCTTGAGACCCGCAGACCGTTGAAGCGCATCTGCAGGCTGCGCGGATGATTCACGAAGGCCGTCGCGGCGGACTCCAGCTGATCCTCGAGCCGCCGGGCGTCCAACGCGTCCGCTGCGAGATGGGGACACCCTATCGCCGCACAGTTCAGCACGTAGTGCAGGCGGGGATCGCGCCAGATCGGCCGCAGAATGCGGTGCTCGATGTCATTCAGGGAAACGGCCCGGTGTTCGACCGTCACCAGCTTTTCCGCCCAGGGTCCACCGGTGAAGAACGCTCCCGACAGATCGACGTCGCGGACCGAGGCGACCGGATAGACCTTGAGGACCTGCTGCAGCACCAGTGCATTGTAGAGATTGACCCAGTAGGCCAGTTGCTCGCTGCGCGGATACTGGGTGATCGGCACGTCGCTCAGCCGGGCGACATAGCCGTCGAGCGCGGCGCGGTCGCCGGGTGTCACGGCACCATAGTGGAACAGGCTGTCGACACCGCCGGTGATCGGCTGCGTTTTCAGATAGATCTGGAGCAGGCGGCCGAAGTCCCCGTGGTCGATCCGCGCCAAAGTGCGTGGATCGTAATAGTTCCAGTGCTCCCAGAGCTCGGGATTGGGCGCCGCTTGGACTGTTTGAGGGAACGCGGCCAGCGGACCGGCCAGGGTCATTCCGGTGAGCAGGGAGCGACGGGTGATCGAGGCAGGCATCCTGC
This sequence comes from Algihabitans albus, assembly GCF_003572205.1. Taxonomy (NCBI): domain Bacteria; kingdom Pseudomonadati; phylum Pseudomonadota; class Alphaproteobacteria; order Rhodospirillales; family Rhodovibrionaceae; genus Algihabitans; species Algihabitans albus. The sequence goes on along the minus strand of NZ_QXNY01000004.1, from coordinate 824,399 downwards.
GAAAGCCTCCGGTTGGGAAACGGCAAGACTGGCAGCAAGGCTGCAGCGACATCCCTCGCCCAATGCGTTTCGGTTGACGCGTCCATACTTTGAGGTGGGGCGGCCAGTGCCTCATACCCAGACACCTTTTCGTGACGCGACCGCCTTACGTGCCGGTCTGGTCCGAGGGATCTCCAACCCTTGTGTCATTTCCGCAACACACCATATCCGTCAGGAAACCGGAGATGCGCGTGACGCACATCAAAGGTCCCTCCGGGAGGCGCCGCTAATCTTAGGGCCTCTTGGGGTCTGACGGAGAGCGAGAGACTATCGAACGGCATCGTCGATCGCGGGCTCAACATGAGCCGTGAACGGAGAGGGCAGAAGAGAATGGACTTCGAGAAGTATACCGACCGCTCGCGCGGTTTCGTTCAGGCCGCGCAGACACTGGCGCTGCGCAGCAACCATCAGCGCCTGACGCCGGAGCACCTTTTGAAGGTGTTGCTGGACGACAAGGAAGGCTTGGCCGCCAACCTGATCCGCGCCGCCGGGGGCGACCCCAAGCAAGCGCTGACCGCGACCGAAGCGGAGTTGAACAAGCTGCCGCAGGTGGAGGGCGGCGGAGCCGGACAGGTCTATCTGGCGCCTGAACTGGCCCGTCTGTTCGAGCAAGCCGAGCAGATCGCCGAGAAGGCGGGCGATTCCTACGTTACCGCCGAGCGCCTGTTGCTGGCGCTCGCCATGGCAAGCGGAAGCGCCGCCGCCAAGGCCTTGGGGGACGCCGGTGTATCGCCGCAGTCGCTCAATCAGGCGATCGAGCAGGTCCGCAAGGGCCGCACCGCCGACAGCGCCAGCGCGGAGGAGGGCTATGACGCCCTCAAGAAGTACGCCCGCGACCTGACCGAAGCGGCCCGCGAAGGCAAGCTCGACCCGGTCATCGGCCGCGACGAGGAAATTCGCCGCACCATTCAGGTGCTTTCGCGCCGTACCAAGAACAATCCGGTACTGATCGGTGAGCCGGGCGTCGGCAAGACCGCCATCATCGAGGGCCTGGCACAGCGCATCGTCAACGGCGACGTACCGGAGACCCTGCGCAACAAGAAGCTGATGGCCCTGGACCTCGGCGCCATGGTGGCCGGCGCGAAGTTCCGCGGAGAGTTCGAGGAGCGCCTGAAGGCCGTGCTGCAGGAGATCGCGGCGGCGGAAGGCGAGATCGTCGTCTTCATCGACGAGATGCACACCCTGGTCGGGGCCGGCAAGGCCGAGGGCGCGATGGACGCCTCCAACATGCTGAAGCCGGCGCTGGCGCGCGGCGACCTGCACTGCGTCGGCGCGACCACTCTGGACGAATACCGCAAGCATGTGGAGAAGGACGCCGCGCTGGCCCGCCGGTTCCAGCCGGTCTTCGTCTCCGAGCCGACGGTGGAGGACACCATCTCCATCCTGCGCGGTCTGAAGGAGAAGTACGAGCTGCACCATGCCGTCCGGATCACCGACAGCGCCATCGTCTCGGCCGCGACCCTCTCGAACCGCTACATCACCGACCGCTTCCTGCCGGACAAGGCCATCGACCTGATCGACGAGGCCTCCAGCCGCTTGCGCATGGAGGTCGACTCCAAACCGGAAGAGATCGACGAGCTGGATCGCCGTATCGTTCAGCTCAAGATCGAGCAGGCCGCGCTGAACAAGGAGTCCGACCAAGCCTCGAAGGATCGTCTGGAAAAGCTGGAGCAGGAGCTGGCCGACCAGGAGCAGCGCTCCGCTGAACTGACGGCGCAGTGGCAGGCCGAAAAAGACAAGCTGGCCGACGCACAGAAGATCAAGGAACGGCTCGACCAGGCGCGCGGCGAGATGGAGATCGCCCAGCGCGAAGGCCGCCTGGACCGCGCGGCCGAACTGCACTACGGCGTGATTCCCGATCTTGAACAACGCTTGACCGAGGCCGAGCAGGCGCAGGAAAGCCATATGCTCAACGAGCAGGTCAGCGACGAACAGGTCGCAGCCGTGGTTTCACGTTGGACCGGCGTACCGGTCGACAAGATGCTTGAGGGCGAGCGCGAGAAGCTGCTGCGTATGGAAGAGGTGCTACGCCGCCGGGTAATCGGCCAGGAGGAGGCCGTGGCGGCCGTCTCGCAGGCCGTTCGCCGCGCCCGCGCCGGACTGCAGGACCCGAACCGGCCGATCGGCTCCTTCCTCTTCCTCGGACCCACCGGCGTCGGCAAGACCGAACTGACCAAGGCTCTCGCGGCCTTCCTGTTCGACGACGAGCAGGCCATGGTCCGCCTCGACATGTCGGAGTACATGGAGAAACACGCGGTCGCGCGCATGATCGGCGCGCCGCCGGGCTACGTCGGCTACGAGGAAGGCGGAGCCCTGACCGAAGCGGTGCGCCGCCGGCCCTACCAGGTGATCCTCTTCGACGAGGTCGAGAAGGCCCATCCGGATGTCTTCAACGTGCTGCTGCAGGTGCTCGACGACGGCCGCCTGACCGACGGCCAGGGCCGCACCGTAGACTTCCGCAACACCTTGATCGTGATGACCTCCAACCTCGGCTCCGAAGTTCTGGCTGACCTGGAGCCGGGTCACGACAGCGACGAAGTGCGCGAACAGGTGATGGCGGTGGTGCGCAGCGCCTTCCGGCCGGAGTTCCTCAATCGGCTGGACGACACGCTGCTGTTCCACCGGCTGACGCGCGAGCAGATGACCGGGATCGTCGATATCCAGCTCGGCCGGCTGGAGACGTTGCTGGCCGACCGCAAGATCGAGCTACGGCTCGACGAGGCGGCCAAGCGCTGGCTGGGTGATACCGGCTACGACCCGGTCTATGGGGCCCGCCCGCTGAAGCGGGTGATCCAGCGCGAGCTGCAGAACCCGCTGTCGGAGTTGATCCTGGCGGGCAGAATCGCCGACGGCCAGACGGTGACCGTCAGCGCCAGCCCGCTCGGCCTGATCATCGACGGCGCACCGGCCAAAGCGGCGGAGTAACGGGTCGAAGACGCGGTCCGGCGCCTCCTCTCCATCTCTAGGCGTAAGCCTTCCAGAGCAAGACGCCGGCGACAGCCAGGGCAGAGGCGAAGACCAAGCGGAGAAAGCCGGACCAGCGGCTGCGCAGAGCGATCCAGGCGATGTCGCGAGGCGAAAGGCGACTCCGCACGCCGGCTTGAGTCAGGCTCGGGCGGACTTGCAGCCGCGCCCAATAGGCTGCCAGGCCAGGACGCCGGCCCTCTGCCCAAAGGCGACCGTGACCGAGCAGTGCAAGGCGCGCCAGCAAGACCGCCCAGAAGACATCCGCCAGGGTGAAGTGTTCGCCCGTCAGAAACGGGCGATGGGCGAGCGCCGCTTCGGCGCGGTCGAGGGTCACCTCCAGTTGACGCTCGACCGCAACGATGCGGTCGGGACTCGAGAGATCCCGGGCCAAACGATCGATCTCGATTGCCTTTGCGTTGTAAAGACCCGCCAAGTCCGGATTGACCGCCGCCCGGTCCTCGAGGCGATGGAACTGCCGCCGCAGGTGGCGCAAGGCCAGGCGCGGAAAGCGCGCCGCGGTCAGCAGCGCAACCGGCAGTCGGTCGACCAGATCGATCCAGGCCTGCGCCTCGCCGCGATGGTCGAGCAGCGGGCCGTCGAAGGCCCCGTCCAGATAGCGGCAGATCGCCTCCGTGCCCGTCACCACACGCTCTCGATCGCACAGAACCGGTAGCTCCATCGCCGGGTTGAGCTTGACGAACCAAGGGTCGAAGGCCTCGAGTCCCGGGCCGATATCGACCGTCGTCCGGCGCCAGGACAGGCCTTTCTCGACAAGGCAGAGCCGCACGATCTGACACATGAAGGACAGCGGATGGTTGTAGAGCTGAAGAATCTTCGCGGCACGCCGAACCATTCGGAGACCCTAACGTCGGCTTGACGGAAAGACCAGATTGAGGGCATCCGGCAAGACGCGGACTTCGGCGGGCAGAGCGGCGACGATGTCACCGTCGCCCTGAACCGGATCCTCGACCGGACCCTGGATACGGATCTGGCGGCCGGTCACGATCCGAAAATCCGAAAGACGGGGCAACAGCCCCAAGGCCAGAGCCGCCGCATACTTCAGCGCCGCTGCACGGCCCGGCGTATCGAACAGGCAGACTTCCAGCGTGCCACTCTGCAACTGCGCTTCCGGCGCCATGACGAAGCGGCCACCGTAGTATCTGGCGTTGGCCACCACGGCCGAAGCCACCGTCTCTTCGACACCGTCGATGCGGACGTTGTAGCTGGGAAAGTCGAAACGGCCGATCTGGCGCATCGTCTGGTAGATGTAGGCGCCCTTGCCGAGCCGGCGCTTCATGCCCTTGCTGACCTGCGCGACGACGTGGGCGTCGAAACCGACCCCGGCCATCAGCGTGAAGCGTCGGCCGTTGGCTTCGCCCAGCGTCACCGGATGCACCGGGCCTTCGAGGATCGCGCGGGCCACCTTGGCGCTGGAGGTCGAAAGACCGATTTCCAGGGCCAGCACGTTGGCCGTACCCAGCGGAAGTAGCGCCAGCGGTGTGGTCGCGCCGCCGGCGCGGTTCTGCCCCAGGCCGTTGATCGCCTCGTTGATCGTTCCGTCGCCGCCGGCTACGACAAGACGGTCGCAGGCACCGCGCTCCAGCTCCGCCGCAAAGGCCTCGGCGTCGCCGCGACGGCCCGTCGGGCGCTCGTCCACCTCGACGCCGGCCTGCAACAGACGATCCAGCACAGCGTGGTACTTCTGCCGTTTCGCCCCTCCGGCAGTGGGATTGAAAATCACCTGAACGCGGCGGATCGCGGCGGTATGAGGTAAGGCTTGTCCGCTGTCCCGCCCCTCGCTGCCAAGTTTAGAAGCTCTATCGATCACTGTCGCGCCAAGTATTGACATTTATTTGGATCTCTATCGTTTGGCGCAGTTTAAGACATTTCAATTGAGTTACCGTCGCGTGAATTTTCATGGAAGATGTTGCGTAGCAATGGACGGCTTCGTCCATATATTGATATACGCCCTGGAACAGCAATAGGAATTCCGCGCGCGCCGTTAAAGCAGACAACGGCCGACTCGACAAGACGAGGGCTCGTGATGCACGGAATGGTCGATCAAAAACGCTATAGAGCGATTTTCATTTCTGACATTCATTTGGGTACGCGCGGATGTCAGGCAGAATACCTGCTCGATTTTCTGCGTTGCACGGAGTCCGAATACCTCTTCCTCGTCGGCGACATATTCGACGGCTGGCGTCTGAAGCGGACCTGGTACTGGCCTCAGGCGCACAACGACGTGGTGCAGAAACTGCTGCGCAAGGCGCGCAAGGGCACCAAGGTCATCTATCTGGCCGGCAATCACGACGAAGCTCTGCGCAACTACACCGGCGCGCACTTCGGCGGCGTCGAGGTCTGCAACGACCACATCCACGAAACCGCGGACGGCAAGAAGATGCTGGTCATCCACGGCGACGCCTTCGACGGCGTGGTCAAGTACGCCAAGTGGCTCGCCCTTCTGGGCGACTGGGCCTACAACTGGATGCTCTGGCTGAACACTTGGTTCAACCGCCTCCGCCGGATGCTGGGCTTCGGCTACTGGTCACTCTCGGCCTATCTGAAGAAGCGGGTCAAGAACGCCGTCCAGTTCATCGACAACTATGAACAGGCGGTGACGGAAGAGGCGCGCCGCCGTGGCGTCGACGGCGTGATCTGCGGCCACATCCACCACGCCGAAAAGCGAGACATCGACGGCATCCTCTACGTCAACGACGGCGATTGGGTGGAGAGTTGCACCGCCTGCGTCGAGCACGAGGACGGTCGGCTGGAGATCGTCCATTGGGTGGAGGAGCGCAACCTTTCCCTGCTCCCGCAGCAAGACGAGCTGGCGCTGCTGGCGCCGCCGGACGCCGCCCAGGAGCTCGGCCGGGAGCGCGACCGGAAGGTCGCCGCAGCCTGATGCGCATCGCACTGGTCAGCGACGCCTGGTTCCCGCAAGTCAACGGCGTGGTCCGGACCCTCAGCCGCGTGCGCGAGGAGGTCTTGGCCCTGGGTCACGAGGTCGAGGTGATCTCCCCCGACCTCTTCCGGACTTTCCCCTGCCCGACCTATCCGGAGATTCGCCTGGCGGTGCTGCCGGCCCGCAAGGTCGGCGCCAGGCTCGATGCCTACCGGCCCGAGGCGATTCACATCGCCACCGAGGGCCCGCTCGGCTGGGCGGCCCGCAGCTATTGTCTGCGACGGCCTGTGCGCTTCACCACCAGCTACCATACCCGCTTTCCCGAGTACCTCTCGGCACGCCTGCCCGTCCCGACCTCCTGGGGCTACGCCGCGATGCGCCGCTTCCACGGTGCCTCCAGCGGCATCATGGTCGCGACTGCGGGACTGAAGCAGGAACTGGAACAGCGCGGCTTCGGCAACGTCCGGCAATGGTCGCGCGGCGTCGATACCGATCTCTTCCGTCCGCGCGAGGATCCGGCGCTGGACCTGCCCAAGCCGGTCTACCTCTACGTGGGTCGAGTTGCCGTCGAAAAAAATATCGAAGCCTTCCTGAAACTCGACCTGCCGGTCGGCACCAAAGTGGTGGTGGGCGACGGTCCGATGCTGTCGGAGCTCCAGCGCCGCTACCCCGACACGCTATTCACCGGCGTCAAGCACGGGGACGAGTTGGCGCGCCACTACGCCAGCGCCGACGTCTTCGTCTTCCCGAGCAAAACCGACACCTTCGGCGTGGTGCTGTTGGAAGCGGCCGCGACCGGCCTGCCGATTGCCGCTTTCCCCGTTCCCGGCCCGCTCGACGTCGTCGACGGTCATGGCATCGGCGTACTGGACGACAACTTGCCTTACGCCATCGAACGGGCGCTTGCGATCCCGCCGGAACGCTGCCGCAGCCACGCTCTCAAATTCTCCTGGAAGGCCTGCGCCGAGCAGTTCCTGCAAAACCTGCAGCCCTTCGGCGAAGAAACGGCGGAAGCTGCCTAGCTCAGGTTCGAGGCCCGCCCGGCCTCTGATGCCTGCGGTGCGCTCACGCCTCCAAGAGCCCCAGGTCTCGCTGCCTCTTCTTCGATAGGCCCAGCGAGACGAGGCGGTGAGAGTGGCGCAGATACTGCTTCAAGTCATCGTCCGACAGGCCCGGCTCCGCGTAGTGCTGGATCCAGGTCAGGCCGCGTGAGGCAAGATAAGGCGCCGGGCGCAGGCCCGGCTGATCCTTCAGAATTTCGAAGGAGAGCTCGGTCACCTTGAAGACGAAGCGGGCGTCTCCGTGGCTCCAGCCGCCAATGGCAAAGACCTTCCCGCCGACTTTCCAGACATCCGCGCCGCCCCACTGAACCACATGCGTCGTCGCCGGCAAGGCGCGGCAAAAAGCGTTGAATTCCTCGTACATCAAGGGACGGGCTCCTCAAGGCATCGCCGCGTCGAAGTTCGCTGCGGGCTTCCCGGCAACTGCCGGTGATCGAGACGATAAGCGATCCGCAGTCCTTCTCCAAAAAGCTTGTTTTCCTTGTGGATATATAGAACAATTCAGGAACATTTCTGACCGCAGACTGTCTTTCCTCGCACAGCATTCGTCTTCGCGCAGAGGGCTGCCACATGACCGACCTCGTCATCTACCTGCCGAGCATCCTGCTTGCCTACTCGGCCTTTCTGCTGGCAATCGCCAGCCCTGGGCCGAACATCCTGGCGGTCATCGGCGTCTTTCTGCGCGTTTGCCGGACTCAAGCTCCTGTCCAGCCGTACTTAAAACGCCGCAGCGCCTTAGACCTTCCTCACTGTCCGGGTATAAGAACGAATGTTAAGGTCGTGCCAGTACCCTTGTGTTGGCCCAGTATCCTTGCGTTGGCGGTGGGCAAAGGGCATTCCCCGTCCTAAGTTGCTGACGTAATTGTACCGGATAGCTTCTTGAGCAGAGTGTCCACATCGAGCGCCGCAGCCGCGGCTGCCGACAAGCGTCGTCTAAAGCTCGACGCGCAAACCTGGCCCCTGGCCCGACGGGTGCTTGCGGGCTACGTCAAGCCCTACCGGGGCACCATCGGGCTGGCTGTCGGCGCGATGGCCGTCATGGCGATCGCCACCGGCGCCATGCCGCAGCTGCTCGACCCCATCATCAACCGCATCCTGGTCGACGCCGAAGCCTCGCTGCTCTGGCCGATTGCCATCGCGGCCTTCGCCGTCTTCGCGGTCAAGGGGATCGCCACCTACGTCCAGGCCGTGCTGATGGCCAAGGTCGGACTGTCGATCGTTGCGGACCTGCAACGCGACCTCTTCCGCCGTGTCATGGCCAACGACCTGGCCTTCTTCACCGAGACGGCGCCGGGCGTTCTGGTCAGCCGCTTCATCCACGACATCGGCCTGATGCGCAACGCCGTGTCCAACACGGTCGTCGGCATCGGCCGCGATGTCCTGACGGCCTTGGCGCTGGGCATCGGAATGTTCTACCAGGACTGGGTCCTGGCGCTGCTGGCACTGGTGGTTCTGCCGCTCTGCGTCTGGCCGATCATTCGCCTCGGCCGCCGGATGCGCAAGATCAGTGGGTCGACCCAGCAGGAAACCGGACAGCTCGCGACCCTGTTGGACGAAAACTTCCAAGGCATCCGGCACGTGAAATCCTACGTAACGGAGCCCATGGAGGTCGAACGTGCGAAGCAGAGCATCGACGAGGTGCTGCGCCTACAGCTCAAGGGCGCGCAGGTGCGCAACCTCGCCAACCCCCTGATCGAGGTTTTCGGCGGTCTGGCGATCGTCGCCGTGATCGTCTACGGCGGCAGTCAGGTGATCGCCGGCACCTCGGACCCCGGGTCCTTCACCGCCTTCATCGCCGCGGCCCTGCTTGCCTACGAACCGCTCAAACGCTTGGCAAAACTGAATGCCAATCTGCAGGAAGGTCTGGCGGCAGCGGCGCGCATCTTCGATCTGATGGACCGCCAGCCGGAGGTGGTCAGCATCCCGGCGGCGCCCGTCCTGCAGGTCACGGAGGGCGAAGTCCGGCTGGAAGACGTCGACTTCAGTTATGCCGGCAGCGGCGGCGGCAGCGCCCTGCAAGCCGTCAGCCTGGAAGCCCCTGCCGGCCGGACGGTGGCGCTGGTCGGCCCCTCAGGCTCGGGCAAGACTTCGGTGCTGAACCTGATTCCGCGTTTCTACGATCCGACCTCTGGCCGCGTCACGATCGACGGGCAGGATCTGCGCAACGTCGATCTCGGCAGTCTGCGCCGGCAGGTCGCTTTGGTCAGCCAGGATATCATGCTCTTCGACGACAGTGTCCGGGCCAACATCGCCTACGGTCAAGAAACACCGGACCCCCAGGAGGTCGAACGGGCGGCCCGTCACGCCGGCGCGCACGATTTCATCCTGGCGCTGCCGCAAGGCTACGACACCCAGGTCGGACCGCGTGGCGTCAAACTGTCCGGCGGTCAGCGTCAACGCATCGCGATCGCCCGCGCGATGCTGAAGAACGCGCCGATCCTGCTGCTCGACGAAGCCACCAGCGCGCTCGACACCGAGAGCGAGCGCCACGTTCAGCAGGCACTCAGCGAATTGATGACGGGACGCACGACCATCGTGATCGCGCACCGCCTCTCGACGGTGATCGACGCAGACGTCATCTATGTCCTCGAGGCCGGTCGCGTGGTGGAGCGTGGCACCCATGCGGAGCTGCTGGCCGCGGAAGGCGCCTATGCCAAGCTCTACCATCTGCAGTTCGCGGAAACCGATTCCGACAGCCTGACCCCGGAGCGCGCGGGAGATATCTCGCAGGCGGTGGCGGAATGAGCTGGCTGAAACGCGTGGGCAAATGGTCGATGACCCGGCGTCTGGCAGCGCGCACGGCCGGCTTCTACTTGAAACTGGTTCACCGCACGACCCGCTGGCGACAGGAGGTTCCGGAAGAGACCCAAGCCCTGCTGGAGGCGGAAGGCCCCTTCATCGCCGCTTTCTGGCACGGCCGGATGATCATGATGCGCGCGGCCTGGCCAGGGCGGCCTCGGGACTTCCACATGCTGATTTCCGAACATGCCGACGGTCAATTGATCGCCAGGGGCATGCAGCATCTCGGCTTCTCGACGATTTCCGGCTCGAGTCGCCGGGGTGGGCTGACGGCCCTGCGAGAGATGGGCCGGAGACTGCGGAACGGCTCGGCCGTCGGCATCACTCCGGACGGACCGAAAGGCCCGCGCATGCGGGCCAAGGCCGGCGCCATCTCGGCAGCACGCCGCGCCGGCGTCCCAATCCTGCCGATCAGCGGGGCCGCCAGCCGGACCCGGCTGCTCGGGACCTGGGACCGCTTCTGCCTGGTACTCCCCTTCGGTCGGGGCCTGCTGCTTTGGGGCACCCCGATCTCGGTCCCCGCCGACGCGGACCAAGCCGCCCTAGAGGATGCCCGCCTGCAACTGGAAGCGCAGCTCAACGGCCTGACCGCCGAAGCGGACCGGCGGGTCGGACGGCCCAAGGTGGAGCCCGCCGCGGTTCAACCCGCACCGCACGAGTTGAAGCGAGCCGCCAAACTGTCCGGGCCGATTGTCGGGTCGCCGGGCGCCCGTAAATCGGCCTGAAAGCGGCATGCGCGCGCCGGCGTTCTGGCAGGGAGCGAACCTGCTTTCCGATATCCTGATGCCGCTGGGCGACCTCTATGCTGCCGGCGGTTGGCTGCGCCAGCGACTGGCCGCCCCTAAACGCGTCGGCGTGCCCGTCATCTGCATCGGCAATCTCGTGGCGGGCGGCGCCGGCAAGACGCCGACGGTGCTGGCCGTTCTAGCAAAACTGCGCGCGCGAGGACTGCGCCCGGCGGCCTTGCTGCGCGGCTACGGCGGTCGGCTCACCGGACCGATTCAGGTCGATCCCGGCGTGCACAACACCGGCACCGTCGGCGACGAAGCCCTGCTGCTGGCCCGCGCAGCGCCGACCTGGGTCGCACGCGACCGCGCCGCCGGCGCCAGGGCGGCAGCCGATCATGCCGACGTGATCGTCATGGACGACGGCTTCCAGAATCCGAGCTTGGCGAAGGACCTATCGCTTCTGGTTGTGGACGGCGCCAGCGGCTTCGGCAACGGGCGGCTGATCCCCGCCGGCCCCTTGCGCGAACCGGTCGCGCGTGGCCTGGCCCGAGCCGACGCGCTCGTCCTGGTCGGGCGTGACCGCCAGGATACCGCGCGGCGCGCGGCCGGCAAGCCGGTCCTGCGGGCCAGCCTGCAGGCCCACGGCGGCGGCGGCCTCAAGGGCCGCCGCCTGATCGCCTTCGCCGGGATCGGCCGGCCGGCGAAGTTCTTCGAAACACTGCAGGACCTGGAAGCGGACCTGATCGGCACCGCCGAGTTCGCCGATCATCACCCTTACACATCAGGCGATCTCGCACCTCTCGTGGCCAAGGCCGAAAGGGCCGGCGCCAGTCTGATCACCACGGAAAAGGACGCCCTGCGCCTCCCGCAGGCGCTCTCTGCCGCAATCGAGGTCCTGCCGGTCGAGCTGGTCTTCGCACGGCCTACCGCGCTCGACGGGCTCCTGGATGAGCTATTCGGCGGCTTGCGCGGCAAGGCCGGAGCATCGGCAGATGGCTAAGCCCGTCAGCTTCGCTAAGAAACTGCGGTGGCGTCTCGAAGTGATCGGCCTCCGCTGCATCATGTCCCTCTTCGCAGCGCTTCCGCTCGACCGGGCTTCGGCGCTCGGCGGCTGGCTGCTGCGGAGGTTCGGGCCCGGGCTACCGGTCCAGCGAGTGGGACGGACGAATCTCGAGCTGGCCCTGCCGAACCTGAGCGCAGACGACCGGAACCGCGTGCTGGCGGAAATGTGGGAGAACCTCGGTCGGACGGCCGGCGAGTATCCCCACCTGAAGGAGATCGTCGACGAAGCCAGCCAACGCGTGGTGCTGGACTTGCATCCCGCCTTCGACGCGCACCGCGCCACCGGCCGGGCCATGATCGTCGCCTCGGCGCACTTCGCGAACTGGGAGGTGATGCATCTGGCGGCCGGCATAGCCGGTCTCGACGTCGTGACGGTCGTGCGTCACCCCAACAACCCGCTTGTCCGCGACCGGCTGGAGGCCTGGCGCTCGGTCACTGGCGGCGCGCGCGTTCCGAAGGGACGGGAGGGCGCGCGCGCGGCCGTGGCGGCCCTGAAGGCCGGCAAGATGCTGGCGATCCTGGCGGATCAGCGGATGAGCGAGGGGATCGATGCCGAGTTCTTCGGTCTACCGGCCATGACACCGGCGGGGCCGGCCCAACTGGCGCTGCGGACCGGCTGCCCGCTGTTCCCCGCGAAGTTGGAGCGTCAGCAGGGTGTCCGCTTCCGTTTGACCATAGACGCGCCAATCCCGGTACCGGAGGGACTGGATCGGGTTGACGCGACCGTCGCCATGACTCAGGCCCTCAACGACAGGCTGGAGGCCTGGATCCGCGAGAAGCCCGGGGATTGGCTTTGGCTGCACCGCCGCTGGCCGAGCGCCTTCTACGAAAAACTTTAATGGACGCTGAGCGGGGTCAGGCCTTGTTGAAGCAGCGCAGCAAAGGCGCTGTCCCGGCTGGGAAGACTGCCCATGACCTGGCCATTGGCCGCATGCACCACGAAGACGATCTGACCTTCGGAGGTTATGGCCGGCTTGACGTAAGCCAAGTCGTCGACGCCGAACGCCTGCAGGTCCTGCTGGCTGAATCCGCGTACAGACTCTAGGTTGATTTGAACCATTTGATGCACCTTTCTCACGTGTACGGTGACCCGATTGCTTCGGCCTCACCGGTTGTCCGTGCCCGCGCCGGTTCCTGCGGTTCTTCGATTCTGACACCGCAAGCCTAGCCCGGAATTACTTTACTGGTCGTTTCCAGTCGGCCCGCTTTTCGACTGCGCCGCCTTCGCCTCGACCGTTTTCGGCGCCTGACTCTCGAGCGTTTTCGGCGCTGCATCGCCGAAAGTCCGGATCTTCACCGTTTTCACGGCGGGTTCGCAGAGGGGTCTTTTGAGGTCGATGTGCAGAAGCCCCCGATCCAAAGTCGCGCCTTCGACCTCAATCCCGTCAGCAAGCATGAAACTGCGTTGAAACTGGCGAGCGGCAATACCGCGATGGAGAAAACGACGCTCTTCTTCATCGCTTTGCTTGCCGCGCACCGTCAGCTGATTGTTCTCGATCTGTATCGAAAGGTCGTCTTCGCCGAAACCCGCCACGGCCAGCGTAATACGCAGGCGTTCGTCCGACAGGTCTTCGACGTTGTAAGGCGGATAGCCGTCGCCGCTGGTCTTGGCAATCCGGTCCAAAGTCCGCTCCAACTGGTCGAACCCCAGGAGCAGCGGAGAGTTGAACATAGAAGCTCTGGTCATCGATCTACAGGTCCCTGGCCTGCCGGCCCTCGCCTTTTGCGACAACGGGCTCGGAAACTGGAACAGCCGCGTCGGCCTCGCGTTCTGGAGCACCGATGCGGCGGCAGCCCGACTGATGGCGCCGCCTGCACAAAGATGTAAGAAAGCGAAGCCGCGAATCAACGTTCGGCGCTTTTCCGGCCGCTGAAGCCGAAACGCCGTAAAGGTGGTGTACTGCTTGACATTTGCGCGCCAAAGCATCGTTATTGCAGCAGAATTGCTGGAAAGCGATCCTTACGTCCCCGCTCTCCTTTATCGAAGTCAGGAAACCGGAGCGGCTTCTGCATGATCGACTGGGCCCGCGAGATTCGACGCCACCGCGAGTCCGCCGGTCTTCTGCAGGGCGAACTCGCGGAAGACCTGGGCGTGACCCAGGCGACGGTGTCGCGCTGGGAGAGCCGCCGGCAAAGACCGGATCTCGCAAGCCAAAGGCGTCTTCGCCGTCTGATTTGGAGCAGCGTCCTCAGTAGCGACGCCCTGTTGCTGCATACGGTCACACAATCGCCGGCGAGCAGTTCCCTTTGCGACCGCCAGGGCCGTCTGCTGGCGGCGTCGCACGGCATCGTCGCGTCCTTCGGGTTTCGTCTTTCACCGGGAGAGAGGCTGGAGTTCGATATGGAACAGGTCTCGCCAAGCGGCTACCGCATGTTCCAAGTAGCCCGCGAGGCCGGCCTCTTCGACGGCGAGATCGCCTCCTTTGCGTTCCGCGGCGTCGTGCAGGCCCGCAACCAACCGCTGGTCTGCGACGAGATCTGGTATCCGGTGCAGTTGAATGACGGCGAGGTGCTGATGCGGGCCGATGTCCAGCTACGCGAAGCCGAAAGCGAGGGCGAACTCAGGGCTCTTGCGTCGATGCCGACGCCCGCGATCACCGCCATGGACGATCTGAAACGGCCCGGTACCGGCATCGATGACAGCCTCGGCGACCGCGTCTGAAGCGGAGTTACCGCCACTTTAGAACGGCGTAGCCTTAGACCGCGACGCTGTGGCGGTCCTGTGCCGGGTTCAGATAGGCATCGAACAGAGCGGCCACGCAGCGCACGAAAGGCCGGCCAAGCTCGGTGACCGCAACCTCTTGGCCAGCCATGGCGACAAGACCGTCGGCCTCCATCTCGGCCAGCTCCGGGGCCAGCGCCTTCGCCAGATCGTCCGGCAGCTGCACGACCAAGTCGCACATCAAACGCTCGATCAAGGCGGCGCGGCGCTTGTCCTCCGCGCTGAGCGCCACGCCCTTGGCGGTCGCGAGGCCGTCCGCGTCCACAGCCTCGCCGTAGACATGCAGCGGCGTCGCGTTCTGAACCAACCCCTGAGGAAGCTGGCCGATAGCCGAAGCGCCCAGGCCGATCAAAGCCTCGGCTCGGTCGGCGGTATAGCCCTGGAAGTTTCGGCGAAGACGCCCCTCGGTCTGGCACCGGGCCATGGCATCGTCCGGCAGGGCGAAGTGGTCCAGACCGATGCGCAGATATCCGGCGGCGACAAGCCGCTCGGCCGCCGCCTCGGCCATCTCGAAGCGCTCGGACGCGCCAGGCAGCGCCTCCTCCGGAATCAACCGCATATGTTTCTTCATCTGCGGCACATGCGCGTAGCCGAAGAGCGCGAAACGGGCCGGCTGCAGCGCGATCATCGCCTCGACACTGCGCAGGAGACGCGCGGTATCCTGGTAGGGCAGACCGTAAACCAGGTCGACATTGAGAGCTCTTACGCCGGCGGTGCGCAACCGCGCGATCGCGTCGCGGGTGCAGTCGAGCGGCTGGACGCGGTTGATCGCGCGCTGGACCTGGGGATCGATGTCCTGCACACCCAGGCTGGCCCGGGTCACACCGATCTCGGCCATCGCCGCGACCTGATCGTCGCGCAGGTCGCGGGGATCGATCTCCACCGCGAACTCGGCATCGTCGGTCAGGGGGAAAGCGGTTCGCAAGGCCGCCCCCAAATCGCGCATGTGCTCGGCCGTCAGCAGGGTCGGCGAGCCACCGCCCCAATGCAGGTGACTGCAGGCACGCCGGGCCGGCAGGCGCTCGGAAACCAGTGCGATCTCGCGCAACAGCTTTGGCAGGTAGACGGCAACCGGCTCGTAGCGCTGCACGATCTTGGTGTTGCAGCCGCAGAACCAGCAGAGCGTGTCGCAGAAGGGAATATGTGCGTAAACCGAAAGCTCTACGCCCTCCGGCAGTTCGCCGAGCCAGCCGCCGTAGGTCTCGCCCCCGACACCCTCATGGAAGTGCGGCGCCGTTGGATAGCTGGTGTAGCGCGGCACCATCCGTGCGTACTTCTCAGCCAGCGCCTGCGGTGACTGACGGGATCGGGCGGCCCGGCCCGGAGAGGCGATCATTTGATCCATGCCGTAAGGGTCGCGCCACCGGCAGCGGCGCGCGTTGATGTGCCTCAAACCAGATCTAGCTGCTCGGGAAGGCTCCTCGGGTCCGGTTCGCAAAGGCGACCAGGGAGAGCATCACCGGCACCTCCACCAACACCCCGACCACCGTCGCCAAGGCGGCGCCCGAGTTCAGACCGAACAGGCCGATGGCCACCGCCACCGCCAGCTCGAAGAAGTTGGACGTTCCGATCAGGGCACAGGGCGCCGCCACCTTGAAGGGCACGCGCCAAGCCCAGGCCGCGGCGTAGGCGAGGAAAAAGATACCGTAGGATTGGAGCAGCAGCGGCACCGCGATCAGAGCGATCACCAGGGGCTGCGTCAGGATCGTCTCGCCCTGAAAGCCGAAAAGCAGTACCACGGTGGCGAGCAGACCCAAGACCGAAACCGGCTTTATCGCGGCGGTGAAACGCGCAACGGCCGCTTCGGCCGACTCGCCGCGCCGAGCGTGCGTCAGCAGCCAACGGCGGGTGATCGCTCCGGCGATCAGTGGCACTACCACATAGAGCCCAACCGAGAGCAGCAGCGTGTTCCAGGGCACGGCGATGTCCGTGACGCCAAGCAGCAGCGCAACCAACGGTGCGAAGGCGAAGATCATGATCACGTCGTTCACCGAGACCTGCACGAGCGTGTAGGTCGGATCGCCCCGAGTGAGCTGAGACCAGACGAAGACCATTGCCGTGCAGGGCGCCGCGCCCAACAGAATCAATCCGGCGATGTACTGCTGCGCGTCGGCCGGGGCGATCAGGTCGGCGAAGACTACCTCGAAGAACAGCACGCCCAGCCCGGCCATGGTGAAAGGCTTGATCAGCCAGTTGACGACGACGGTGATCGCCAGCCCCTTGGGCCGGTCGCCGACATGGCGCAAGCTGGCGAAGTCGACGTTGACCATCATGGGGTAAACCATCGCCCAGATCAGCAGGGCCACCGGCAAGTTGACCGATGCAACCTCCCAGCCTGCCAAGGTCGCGAAGATCCCAGGCACCAGATTGCCGAGCAGCAGGCCGGCGCCGATGCAAAGGGCGACCCAGACGCTCAGCCACTTCTCGAAGGCGCCGATGCCGCCAGGCATAGCGGCGGCGGTGGTGCTTTCGGCCGGCATAATGGAAGTCCCCGAAGCGAGAGGTCAGGCGCGCTGCTTGTGAGCGACGACGTTGGCCGTGCCGATCTCGTCCAAGCGTCGTTGAAGACTGAGTTTGTCGAGAGAGGTCATCGGCAGATTCACGAAAATCCCGATTCGCTGCTCCAGCATGCGCAGCGTCTCAAGGAAGGCATAGCGCTTCTCGGCTTCCGACCCGGTTGCGGCCGCCGGATCGGGCAGGCCCCAGTGGGCCGTCATCGGCTGGCCCGGCCAAATCGGGCAGACCTCTTCCGCTGCCCGATCGCAGACGGTGAAGACGAAATCCATCTTGGGCCCGTTAGCCCGATCGAAGACATCCCAGGATTTCGAGGTCAGTCCGGAAATCGGATAGTTCTGACGGCCCAGCAGATCGATCGCATAGGGGTGAACCGCGCCCTTGGGCTGACTGCCGGCGCTGTAGCCGACAAAACCGCCGGATCCGGTGCGATTGAGAATCGCCTCCGCCAAAATGCTGCGTGCCGAGTTTCCGGTGCAAAGGAACAGGACATTCTTGGCGTGACGCGTCACGACGCTTCCCTCCTTTCCGCCGCGGCGTCGGCGGCATCCGCGAGAGAGGGTTCCGGGCTGCAGATCTCGGGGTGGCCGTTGCAGCAGTCCTGCATCAGGAAATCGAGCAGCCGGCGCATGCCCTCGTAGTGAGTCGCGTAGAAGATCTGCCGGCTTTCCCGACGGGAGAGCAGCAATCCCGCGCGCTCCAACTCGCGCAAATGAAACGACAGCGTGGCGGGCGGGACCCCAACCGCCTGCGCGATCTCGCCGGCCGGTCGGCCCTCGGGGCCGGCCTGGACCAGCAACCGGAAGACCTTCAGCCGGGTTTCCTGAGCCAGAGCGGCCAGAGCCTCGATGGCATCCTTATTCTTCATATTTTTAAATTAGTCAAAATTTCAAGTTACAGCAAGCTCTCGTGACCCTGCAGTGTGCGTCGGTGTGAAGCGCTCCCGCTCAGCTCACCTGTTACGCCGTGCAAAGAGAAGATGGCCCGGCTCGAAACTGCGCAGGTGATCGATAAACTCCACCTTTGCATGGATCGCCTGTCCGCTAATGAAGCCGAAGTTGGCGCAGAAAGCATTGGTCGCAAGACTCCGCGACGGCACCCCGTGAAGGAATGTCTCGATCCGCAACCCCTTCATCTTCTTCGCGAAGACATCGATGCGAGTCATCATCTCCGCCTCATCATCGAGCGACTCGTCCAGCTTCTGCCCCAAGGCATCGATGCCGGTGTACTCCAAATCGGCTAGATACGGAGTCCTGAGGTCGGCGCGCCAGTAGATACTACGACCGAAAGGCTTCAGACTGCGTACGATGGCCTGTACGCGGATCGGCGTCACGTCGGAGGGTGCCGAGACCACCTCGAAAGTGAGAAACGATCTCCAGGACTCCGGAATGATTTCGCAGAAAGCGAGATATTCCTGTCGAATTCTACCCGACGCGAGGGTTTCAAAGTGCACCGGGCAAATGACCGGAAATCTCTTACTCGCGATCTCCAGTCGCTCGAAATTGCAGGCGAGATCATGCAGAAAAGAGAAATCGAACTCGAGCGTCTCTGACGGATCTTGGTGACCTTCCTGATCGACACCGGGCGAACCAGACATGCGTTCTGGCAGAAAGGCAAGAAGCGCCTGACTCCTGACATCCCAGACCGGCCAGTATTGGAATTGGGCGTTCCAGGCCTCCAGGACGCTTGAGCCGAGCCTAGAGACCCTACCGTCCGGCTGCTGATCCGCCTTACAGGGAACAATCGCCTCGGATGCTTCGAGATCGGCAGCGGTAGAGGCAGTCACCGCCTCGAGACGACGATCGGCGGCACTCTCGACCAGAGCCGATACGGCGCCGAAGTCGAACTCGCCGCGGCCGACGAGATGCCGCTCGACATCCATGACAAACCTGTCGACGCTGATGAAGGGT
The DNA here is from genome assembly GCF_003572205.1 of Algihabitans albus. Classification (NCBI taxonomy): domain Bacteria; kingdom Pseudomonadati; phylum Pseudomonadota; class Alphaproteobacteria; order Rhodospirillales; family Rhodovibrionaceae; genus Algihabitans; species Algihabitans albus. The sequence continues at coordinate 805,695 of NZ_QXNY01000004.1, read as the reverse complement.
CCAACCTCGTCGTAGTTCTGAATCCGGGCTTCGATCTCCTTGGCGATCAAGGCCGCCTTGGCGCGGGCTTCGTGCCCTGAGGACTCGGGAAAAATCACCAGAAAACGATGATTTCCTAGATCTTTATAGCGGTCGCCCTCCGTCAAACGGGTACGAAAGACCGTCTCCGCCGCCTCCTGCACGCGAGCCTCGAAGTGTGCGTAGCGCTCACCCAAACTCTCACGCAAATCGGTAAATCCGCTGACCACCAATTGACCGGCGCCAACGACCGGCTGACCCTCCAGTTGGCTCTCGCGATCGTCGAGAGCGGACTTGCTCCAGGAGAGCCTCGCGCTTCCGCTCCCACTCGCGTCTGCGACGGGAAGTTCGGGAAGCTCGATTGGCGGGTTGATCCGTCGAAGGATCGTCGGCGATCTCCGAAAAGCAGTCTTGAGCGCGCCGCTGACCTGCTGGCTAGGTTCGAGTCTCATCGATCGGTTCTTGGCGCGCACGTCCGTCATGGCTGCTTCTTCACCTCAACCGTTAGCCAGCGGCGCTCGACAGCGAGCTGTTCACGAGAGTCGGAAGCAATGCGTTTACGCAAGCCTCCAGCTCGTGGAAATTGATCGGCTTCTGCAAAACACGGTTGGCTCCAAGCCGCTCGGCAAAGCCGAGAAACGTCAGATCGCCGCTGACTCCACCTCCGGATATTGCGATCAGGGGCAGATCGGGGTTCGCCGATCTGATTTCATGAATCGTCTCCGTCCCCTCTTTGTTGGGCATCAGAATGTCGGTGATCACCAGCGCCGGTCCCTCCACGGCGAGAAGTGCGATCCCCTTGCTGCCATCCTCCGCCTCAAGCACGGTGCAGCCGATATCCTCCAGCATCTCGCGCAAAGTTGCGCGAACCAGATCGTCGTCTTCGATCAAAAGAACTTTGGTCATAACCGGTCTCCGGAGATTGAATGCTTCTTGATGCAATCACTAAGAGAATCGACGTTTCTCTCCATGAGAGAAACCGGGGGCGAAGGAAGGCCTGCTGCACTCCAGGCCTTCGAAACCAGGATCCGACAACCTGCAACCAACCGATCAGCCGCCGGGGACAGAGGCTGTTTCGACAACAGTTCGAAGTCGACCGAGACCGATGAACCACAGGGACGGGTGGAGCGGGGGCTACTCATACTCACTTTCATGTCTCAACTGTCCCGCAGAGTAACGGCTGGGACCAGCGACTCCCGCGAACCTGCCATCTGCTCCCTAAAGGCCTGTCGGATCTTGATTGCCAGATCCTCACGGCGATAAGGCTTGGTCACGAGATTCTCGGTGGCTTTCACCTCGCCTTCGCGGAGCACCGCCGCCTCGGCGTATCCTGTCGCGTAGAGGACCGGGAGACTGGGACGTAAACGGCGTGCCGCCTTAGCCACCTGCGTCCCGTCCATGCCGCCCGGCATCACGATGTCCGTGAAGAGAAGATCGATCCCTTCATCTTCGTTTAGAATCGCAAGCGCCTGGCGTCCATCCTCGGCCTCGCGCACGCTGTACCCGAGATCTTCGAGAAGACCGACCGCGACTTCCCGTACGTCGGCCTGATCTTCGACAACGAGCACGGTCTCGCGACCACCTTCGATGTCCACCTCCAATTCCTCCGACGTCGCGAAATTGCAGCGACTGCGATCGGCAACGGGAAGGTAGAGACGAATCGTCGTGCCGCGGTTCAGCTCGCTGTAGACCCTGACATGCCCCCCTGTCTGCTTGATGAAACCGTAGACCATGCTCAGACCGAGCCCACTTCCCTTACCGACATCCTTGGTCGTGAAGAAGGGCTCGAAAACCTTGTCGATCTTGTCGGCGGCTATGCCGCAACCGCTATCCGTCACGGACAGCATGACATAGTCGCCGGCCTCCACCTCATGCTCTCGGGCCGCATCGTCCTCGTCGAGATAGATACTGGCGGTCTCAATGGTCAGACGTCCGCCGTCGGGCATGGCGTCTCGTGCGTTGACGGCCAGATTAAGAATGGCAGACTCGAGCTGGCTGGGATCGGTTTGGACGCAGGAAATTCGGGCACCTAGGCGGCAGTCCAGAGCGATCGACTCGCCCAGGGTGCGGGTCAGCATGTCACTGAGGCCCTCGACCAGGGGATTGGGATCGATGACCTCGGTCTCCAGTTTCTGGCGCCGCGAAAATGCGAGCAGACGCCGATTCAACTCGGCACCTCGGTCGACGGCCTTGACGGCCGCGGCGATTCGCCTGGCTGCCTTCTCGTCGCTTTTCAGAGAACGTTCGAGAAGCTGCAGATTACCCAGGACGACGCCGAGCAGGTTATTGAAGTCGTGCGCCAAGCCGCCAGTCAACTGCCCGACCGTCTCCATCTTCTGGGATTGCGCCAACTGGCGTTCGACGATCCGACGCTCGGTGATATCGTTCAGGGCTGCCATCGATCGCGTGGGCCGCCCCGCCTCGTCGTATTCCGCAACCGCCGACAGGAGGATGTCGAGGATCTCTCCGGACTTCGTGACGAACTGATACTCGACGTTCTTGCAAAAGCCATCCCGGAAGAATTGCGGCATGCTCTGCTCAGCTGCATCGCGCACGGATTCCGGAGTCATGAACTCCCGTGCCTTGCGGCCGATGACCTCTTCCTTGCTGTAACCCAACCTTTCCAGCCACAAGTCGCTGACGCTCAAGAGGTGCCCCTCGGCATCGATGGAGTGGAGCATCACGGGTGTCTTGGTATAGAGAGAGCGGAAACGCTCTTCGCTCGCGCGAAGCCTTTGCTCGGCAAGTTTCTCGGCCGTGATGTCGGTAGACGCGACGAAGACGAAGCGTTCGCCGGTATCCGCGTCGGTATAAGGCACCTTGTCAGTCCGCATCCAGCGACACTGGCCGCCTTGCGGCGGAAGTTCTTCGATGATGCCGAGCTTAGGCTCACCGGAGCGAATCACCTCCAGATCGTCTTCGTGATACTTACGCGCCATATCGGGAAACAGGTCGAAGGCATCCGCACCCTCGACCTCATCGACCGTCAAGCCGATCGATCGCGCGGCCGGCTCGTTGACCCGTAGGATGCGGTTCTTGTCATCCTTGTAGAAGATGCGAACGGGCACGTTATCGAGAATCAGCGCCAACTGCCGCTGCTCCGATATCAGCTTCGTCGCGACACGCTTCTGTTCCGTTATGTCGATCGCAATTGCGATCACCCCTTGAACGGCTCCGGCGTCATCGAAGTCGGGCACGTAGAGACATTGAATCTCCCGTGTCACACCATCTGGGTAACTGACGGTCGCCTCAAAGGTCGACTTAACGCCATAGCGTGCACGTTCCAGATAGGGCCGCAAGCGCGCGAAATTATCGACTCCCAGAACGTCGGCAGCGTTAAGACCCGCTATGTCCTTCTGAGAACAGCCGTACCATGCAGCACCGGTACGATTGATGAAACGGTACCTGAGGTGGTTGTCCGTATAGGTGATCAGGAAGGGCAGGTTATTCGTAATGATCCGGAGGTGAGCTTCGCGTTGGCGAACCTCTTCCAAGGCTGTCTCGAATGACCTCTCGGCCTCGCGTTGCGCGGTGACATCGTGCATGGAGGCAACCGCGCCCAGTTTGACACCTGTATCGTCGTACAAAGGCGCGCTCCGGCAGACGACACGCCTTTGCGGAAGATCGGACGGCGCGATGACGACTTCCTGATTTTCGACGTTTTCGCCTTGAAACGCTCTGAACAGGGGAGTTTGCTCCATGGCAAGCGGCGTCTCGCCATCCGCGTCGAGCAGACGATAGGTGTCGACCCAGTCTTCCGGCAGCAGCGGTTTCATGTCCAGGCCGGCGATCCGGCAGGCCGAGGCATTGAACAAAGTCAGGCGGCCTTCGGAATCACAAGCAACGATGCCATCCTGAACACTCTCCAGAACGGCTTCCAGGAACCTCTGATTCTGCTGAAGCGTCGCCTCCATTTCTTTCCGTTGCGTAATGATTTCCTTGAAGACGATCAGGCCGCCGATCTCTCCGTGACGGTTCTTCCAAGGCCGCATCTGCCGTCTGACCCATTGGAAGCCGCCTCCTGGTTTCGGAAACTTTTCTTCATCGACATCGACCGCCTCACCTTTCAGACACCGCGTGTACTGTTCGTGCCATCCTGGTGGAATATGAGACGTGACCTCGTCATGGGGTCGGCCGATTAGCGATCCGGAGTCGAGCTCGAAGGCTTCGCACCAGCTGCGGCTGACCGCCAGGTAACACATGTCGGTGTCGAAGACCGCGACGGAGACAGGTGCGTACTCGAAGAACAACTCGAGTTGATGCTCGGCGATGGCGAGACTGTTTTCGACCTGGGCGCGCGCTTCGACTTCACGCAGGACGTCACCCGCCGTGTAGCGCGTGTCGATGTGATCTACGACCATCACGGCCAGATCCTGGAGAGCGGCCTTGTCGTCCTCGGAGAAATCGCCGCGTGGCTCGGTGTCGACCAGACACAGGGCGCCGAGCGCATGTCCTTGCGGATTGATCAGTGGCGCACCGGCGTAGAAGCGAATCTGCAGGTCGCCCGTTACGAGAGGATTTTCGGCGAAGCGACAATCTTGCCGCGCGTCGGGAATGACGAAGACATCCTCCTGGAGAATTGTATGGCCGCAGAAGGCCACGTCACGCCCGGTTTCCTTCGCGTCCAGTCCGCAAATCGATTGAAACCACTGTCGGTCCTGATCGACCAGCGAGATCATCGCGATCGGCATTTTGAACTGCTTCGCCGCGAAGCGAACGATCCTGTCGAGCATCGGATCTGGCGCCGTATCGAGAATCGCGTAGCGACGCAGCGCTGCCAGTCGCTCGATCTCTGTCGGCGGTAAGGGTGCAGGTACGGTCATAGCCGAGCCGATCGGTTGATCGACGCCGTACAAGCCGGCGCCCAGTAGGGCTATGAAGTAATACAATGTCGGATAATTTTAAGTTAACACCTCGAGACACGTTAATATACGTACTATTCGACCTTAGATAGCAACCATGAGAATTATAAAAAATATCTGCGCACGAATATATTCGATGCTTTTACTTTCGTATAGCGCGTCGTCATGGAGAGACATACACCCATAAATCAACTGTAAGCAGGGTCAAAAACGCCCGCGGTTCAAAACGACCAGCGGGCAACAACGAAGCGCGCTTCGACCGCAAAATCCCGGCCGGACGATCCTCGAGCTTTCGCCGCCGTGTGACTTTTTTTCTGTCCGCGACCCGTGAGGCATTGAACCGAGCCAGCCTTTCGATAGTTTAACGATAGGCACCGCAAAAACGGACCAGCGAGGCGGGTGGCATGCGGACCGAAGCTTTGGGCCTGGACTCTCAGGCCACAAAATCCCCACGGCAAGATCCCTGGCCACGAGAGACCTCGCCCCCAAATGCTTGGCCAAGAGCCGGGACATTTGAACTCGCCCCTCGATATCGGATCGTAGCTGCCCAGGACGCTACCGCCTGAGAGTGCATTACGACGGAGACCTGCCGATTGAGGAGTCGATCGCTCCGATAGATCAGGCCCCTCCGCCCCATCCGCTTATCCCCTGACTTGAATGCTTGAACGGAAGTGTGACGTCATGGACCATCGTCCCTATCCCCCGCAGGACCCTCCCGAGCAGGCGGACACTGCGCGCGCGCCGGAAGTGGAACGCCGCCTCGATCAGTTCAGCGCGGTGCGCCGGCGAACCCTGGACCTTTCCGAGCCGCTAAGCGCCGAGGATCAGTGCATCCAGTCCATGCCCGATGTCAGCCCGACCAAATGGCACTTGGCGCACACGACTTGGTTCTTCGAGGAGTTCATCCTCAAGGCCTTTTCCGACGACTACGAAGTGTTCAATCCGAAGTTCGGGTTCCTCTTCAACTCCTATTACGAGCAAGTCGGTCCACGCCATGAGCGCCCCAAGCGTGGCCTCCTGTCCCGCCCCTCCCTCTCCGAAGTTCTCGCCTACCGAGCGCATGTCGAAGATGCGCTCAAGCAGGTCCTGGCCGGCCACGACGACACGAATGCGGGGCCTTGGACGCTGCTGGAACTCGGTTGCCATCACGAACAGCAGCATCAGGAACTGCTGCTGACCGACATCAAGCATGTCCTCTCGTGCAATCCGCTGAAGCCCGCCTATCAGCCACCGCGGCCAAGAGACGCAAGCCGGACCCGCACCTGGGATTGGATCGAACACGCGGGGGGACTGGTCGAAATCGGGCACGGCGCCGACGACTTCGCTTTCGATTGCGAGGGTCCCCGCCACAGAATTTGGCTGGAGCCCTTCAAGCTGGCGAGCCGGCCGGTCACCAACGGCGAGTTCCTGGCCTTCATGCAAGACGGCGGCTACACACGTCCGGAGCTGTGGCTCGCCGATGGTTGGGCGGCCTGCAAGGCGCATGGCTGGCAGGCTCCCCTCTACTGGAGTCGCACCGAGACCGACGACTGGCGAATCTTCACGCTCGCCGGTCTACGCCCCCTCGACCCCGACGCGCCGGTCTGTCATGTCAGTTTTTTCGAGGCCGACGCCTACGCCTCCTGGGCCGGAAAACGCCTTCCGACCGAGGCGGAATGGGAGGTCGTCGCCACACCGCTGACACCAGCCGGCAACTTCGCAGGGTCTCGCGAATACCATCCTGTCCCGGCTCGTGGGGACGGACTCCGGCAGATCTATGGCGACGTTTGGGAGTGGACCGCCAACGCCTACCGTCCCTATCCCAGCTTCAAAGCCGCCGAGGGCGCGGTCGGCGAATACAACGGCAAGTTCATGTCGGGCCAGATGGTCCTGCGTGGCGGCTCTTGCGTCACGCCGGAGGGACATGTGCGGCCGACCTACCGCAACTTCTTCTATCCAGCCGATCGTTGGCAGTTCACCGGCATCCGCCTAGCCGACGACTGCGCACAGCGCAGCGTGGAGCTTCCCCCGCTGACGGAGACCGAGGAACCGCAGGAGACGCCCGCCGACCCCTCGACCCTCGCGTTTCTCAATGACGTGGTCGTGGGGCTATCGGATACGCCGAAGAGCCTGCCGGCCAAATGGTTCTACGACGAGACGGGCGCCGAACTGTTCGAGGCGATCTGCGATCTGCCCGAATACTATCCAGCGCGGACGGAAACCGGGATCCTGGAGACAGTCGCACCCGCCATCGCCGAGGCGCTCGGGCTGCGGCCGGTTCTGGTGGAGTACGGCTCCGGCGCGATGTCCAAGGTCAGACGGTTGCTCGACTGCCTGCAAGACCCTCACGCGTTCGTCGCCATCGATATCTCCGAAGAGCAGCTCGAGCAGTCCGCGCAGAGCCTGGAAGCCGCCTATCCGAGCCTCCGCGTTCACACGATCGCCAAGGACTTCACGAAGCCGATCCGTCTCCCCGCCTGGTTGGGCGAGGCGGGACGGCGTTGCGCCTTCTTTCCGGGTTCGACCATCGGCAATTTCGATCCTTTGGAAGCCCGGCTCTTGCTGGAGCGCATACGCGAAGCGGTCGGCAGCGGCGGCGCTCTCGTCATCGGCGTCGATCTGAAGAAGGATAAGGCGCGACTGGAAGCGGCCTACGACGACAGCGCCGGCGTCACCGGTCGATTCAACAAGAATATCCTCGTCCGCATCGAACGAGAACTCGGCGGCGATCTGGACCTCGACGCCTTCGAGCATCTGGCTCTGTTCAACGAAGCGGCGGGCCGCATCGAAATGCATCTGCGCAGTCGGAACCGCCAGACCGTGACAGTCGCGGGGCACAAGTTCCATTTCGAACCCGGGGAGACCATTCACACCGAGAATTCCCACAAGTTCACGGTTCCTGAATTCCAAGCCCTTGCGAAGGACGCCGGCTTCAGCGCCGTAAAGGCCTGGACGGATGCGGAGAACCTCTTCTCGGTACATCTGTTCGACGCGGACTAACTCTAGGGGTCGGAGGCAAGCCAAGCTCGAATAAGCAAAATGAAATTGGGATAGGAGTGACTCACGAAATCGACGATCGAAGGCACGCTAATCCTTGGCTTCGGCGGGCACAGATCGTATTATGGCTAATGTTGGTTTGCGACAGATCAACTGTGAAAACTCATTCGGAGGATTGATATGACCTGGAGCGCACCACGGATCGAGGAGATCTGCATCGGTATGGAGATCAACGGCTACTTTCCAGCCGAATTCTAAGTCCGATGTCACGATAGCTTCACGCGCCCTTCGAGTTAGGTCGCCTCGGCGCTATCGGTCCCAGTTCGGCGGCCAACGGCAGCGACCCGTTCTAGAATCGCAAGCACTCCGTTGGTTCGCTGTTCTGAGGCGGCCGGCCGATAATTTTCCGGCATTCAGCCGCCAAAAAATCAGCAGCGGCGCATAGCCTTCAGTAGACATTGCACACAGTCCGGATACCGGCCCTGATCGCCGCCGGACTCTCGGTCCTTTTGATCGGCTTGGATGTCGGGGCCATCTGGCCCGCCGCACGTCACCGACAGAACCCTTCCGAACAGCTCAAATCTATCGCCGGCCCGTGCCGCCCTCATCACGCGGCCGTTGCAGGCAACGGCAAGAACGACGGCGCGAAAAAAGGGAGCGGCGGCCCTCAGTTGTCGGTTGGCTGCTCGATGGTCACGAATTGATTGACCGATACATCCGTCAGGACGTTGCTCTCGTAATACGGTCGAGGCCAAACCACCTTGATCCGATCGATTGTTTCGGAGCTTCCCAAGCCGAAATGCAGTTCCTGCGGCGAAGACGAGAGGAAGCTTCCACCCGCTCTCACTTCCTGGAGCTGAGTCGTGCCGTTCGCCGTCACGTAGACTCTGGCCCCGACCGCCCCGGAGTTCTTGCCGCGCCCGCGCAGGGACACCGTGATGAAATTCGTGTCGGGCATCGAACGGGCGTTGTTCCTATAGAGCAATAGCCGGTCGTTGTGATTGCTCACCAGGATGTCCACGTCGCCATCGCGGTCATAGTCGAAGCAAACGACGCCCCGTCCCGACTTCGTATCCGTAATGCCCCACGCCGCGGAACGCTCGACGAACCCACCCTCTCGATCTGACATGAAAAGTCTGCTCGGCGTTTTCTCGAACTCCAGCATCGAGCGCCGCAAGGATACGAAAACCTGCGGCGGTCCGAGATGGCGTGCCATCTGGGTCTGCAGATCGAAGCCATTCACGTGGAACAGATCGGGCCAGGCATCGTTGTTGAAGTCGGCGAAGCATGCACCCCATCCCCAGTAGCCTTCGGTAACGCCGGACGCCTTTGTCGCATTGACGAACACACCCCGGTCGTTCCGATACAACCGGTTTCCGGTGACGCCCCAGGTTCCCTCGGCGAATCCGTTGGGATCCCAGATGCTACTGACGAACCAGTCCAGATCCCCATCGTTGTCGTAGTCGGCGACGGCGGAGCCCATGCCGTTCTCGTCGCTGATCTCGTTGGCCGCGGTCACGTTGGCGAAGCGGCCATTCCCCAGATTTCTGTAGACTTGGCTGCTTTCGAAGTCCGACGCCATGAGAATATCGGGCCGGCCGTCCAGATCGAAATCCGAGAAGGTTCCGGTGAAGGTGAAGTCCGACTTGCCAACCATGCCCAGCAGACCCGCGGGACGATCCTCCGGCGTGAAGGCTTTGCCTTCGTCGGCACCGTTGTTCCTCCAGAGATGGTTCGGTTGCGCTCCGCCCAAGCCCGGTCCACGCCAATGCGTGGAGAGCGCATCGAGGTCGCCATCCGCGTCGTAGTCTCCAAACGAGAAGGACCAGCTCGTGAAATCGGCCCCGATTCCCAAGCCGTGCCATAGGGAAAACCGCTCCCCGTCCTCGTTGCGATAGATCGTCGGGATCTGCGATCGCTCCGCTCCAGAGGCTTGTCCCAGGATCGAAGGCTTTTCGGGGTGCACGATATTCGTCGTGATCAGGTCGAGGTGGCCATCGCCATCCAGGTCGGCCATCGCCGCACCGTTCGAAAAGTCCGTCTTCACGATACCCCAGGCTTCCGAGATATCCTCGAACCCACCGCTTCCGTCATTGCGGTAGAGAACATCGGCGGCGGTATCCCCCGTCGGATAATAGATGTCCGGCCAACAGTCGCCATCCAGGTCGCCGGCGGCGACACCGCCGGTAAAGAGCACACGCTGCGCCGTCTCGAACCTATAGAGCTCCCAGGAAACCTGATGCCTCGCCGTGAGTCCGGCCTCCAGCGCCACCTCGTCGAAGACGAAACCGCCGGCATTCGCGCCCGGCAGGCCGTGCGTACAGTCAGTTCGTACTACGGGGTCCGCGCTTCCGACTTGCGGATCGTGACGGCCGGATCGGGGCGTCTCATCGGCATGACGTTCCGTCGCGAGCCCAGAGGGAGGCGGCCCATGCGGTGCAAAGCGCGCGACCAGACGGTTGTTGTCGGGGCTTGGCTCGTCTTCATCGGGACTCAAGTGACTCAGACAGCTGTGGCTGTCGAGACAGGGGTCGGTCAAGGCATGCAGGAAACGCTCGAGCGCATCGACGTCCGCGTCCGAAAGCTCCAGACCCGACGGCAAGGCACTCAGGCCGAGCGACTGTTTTTTCTCGAGATCGCGAAGCGCCGCACGGGTCAAGGACTCGGCATTCGCGTAGAGCGAACTCACATGGCGAAGCTGACCGTTATCGCTGAAATCGAAATCGAAACGAGAGATCGACTGCTGGGGGTCCAGATGATGATCCAGCATATCGCGCAAATCAAGAAACGCCCCGGTATGTCCGTAGGGCATGGTTCGCGCGACGTTGAACAAGGAAGGCGTCCGGAAGCGAAAACGATCCTCGTCTCTTTGGGTCACACCACGGCGGCCGAAATCCTGGCCGTCCGCTTGGATACCGCGACCGAACTGCGGCACCGCGATATTGTGAAACTTCTCATCGGAGAAGATCGGTGGCGTATGGCAAACGGCGCAGCCCACCCCTCCCTGCTCAGGAGGCAGGAAGAAGATCGCCGCTCCCCGCCTTTCCTGCGTATCGAGGCGGCTTTCGTCGCCAGCCAGGTATGCAGTCCAATCGTTGTCAACGAAGATCTGCGAATCCTGGTAGGCAGCCAGCGCATCCTGCAGGTTTTCGAAGGTGATCAGCTCGGCGGCCGTGCCGTCCGGTGCCTGAAAGGCCTCACGGAACCATGTCAGCCAGGCGTTCCTGGACAATTCACCCGTGGTCCCTCTCAGTCGATCGACCAGAGCATCGCGCACTTCCTCGTGAGACCGGTCGGCTCCGAAGTGAAAGCCCTGCATCTCCTGCGGAGACACCACGGGAAAGCGTGCCTGCGAAGCCATGATGCTCCTGCCTGCACCGGGGTCCGCGTGCAGCAGGACGCTGTCGGGCGTTCGATGCCGCGCCGCCAGACCCAGTTCCGGCCTGTCGGGGTCGAGCAGAAAAAGGCGCCCATCGTAGAACATCGCATGCCGATAGAGCCCGCTGTTGAAGGTCGTCGGCGAGTGCCGGGGCACATTGGGTGCGCCATTCGCCTTCGGGTCGCCCGACGCCCTCCAGTCGTGCCACCGCCCCGGTCCCAACAGGTCCGGATCGTAAGCGCTCTCGCCGACTGGGAGACTGAGTTTGTCCCCGCCGGCAAGAAGCGGGTGATGACAACTCGCGCAGGCGACGTCCATGTTCCCGCTGAGCGACTTGCTGAAGAAGAGCTCCCGCCCCAACTTCACCAGGCCCGGGCTTGCTGGCGCGGGCAGATCGTCGGAGTCGAGAAAGAGATCCGCTCCGTGACGCGCCTTTATCAGATCCAGCTGCGCGTCGAGAAGGGCGTCCTCCGAAAAGAGCCCGTCCTCCGCCTCGACCTCAGACGAAAGACCGGGAGGCCACAGCAAGACAAGGCAGACCGCCGCTTTAGCCAGTCGGGTAAAGAGGAGACGCAGTCGCTCGCACGGCGGCATGGCCTCTACCTTCCCGGCAAGCTGCAGATGTCGCTGCGCACGACGCTACCATCTGAAAACCGCAGACTGACGCCTGACTCTTCGGGCGTGATCCTGGTGACCTGCAGAGGACTGCTGTGAACCAGGGTCGTGTTGCCGCCGGCCTCTCCGATCTTCCGACAGTCGGGACTATGGTAGATGTCATAGTTCCGGGTTTCCTGATCGCCCGTTCCGAAAACCGTCAAGACGCCCGTTCCACACTGCGCCATTGCAAAGATCGGCGATCCGCCATTGTAGACGGACGTCCGTTTCTCTTCTTCGGTCTGAATCCAGAAAACCTCGTGACTGCGTATCTTGACGAAGAAGCCACCGCCGCAACTCACGCCCGTGATCGGCGTCGCGGCCTGAACTGTGTTACCAGGTTGAGCAAGCAGAAGCAGACAGAGTGCCGCCACGAAGCAGCCGGTGAAACGCCGACGCTTGCCGCTCCCGTCAGCTGCGGGGCCGAACCGGATCGTCATCGCTCTCTCAGCTTCCTTTCCGGCCATGACCCACGCGGGCGGTGAATGCATCGGCCACGACGATTTCGCCGTTCTCGACACGAAGCGGGAGGGCGGGCAGCTCGCGCGGCGCCGGACCTTCCACGACCGAAGCGGCGTTCTTCGGATTGAACTGACTTTGATGACAGGGGCACATGAAGGTTTGGGCATCTCTGTCCCACGCCGTCACTGGACAGCCGTTGTGCGTGCAGATGGCCGAGTAGGCCACCGCCCCGTCACCGGAGTTGGCCAATGTGTCCGGCATCAGGTCCGAGGTATCGAAACGTTGCAGAAGGATCTGGTTGTGACGCGATCCATCGCGGACAATTCCACTTTCCTTCTCGATGGGAACCACCACCAGCTGCTTGCCGGCCGTCTCCAGATCCTCGAGTTTCAGGAAGGGCCCACGCCGTCTCTTGCTGAAATAGGTCAGGCGGTCGCCCACCTGCGGCGGGAGCTTCCTCTTCTCCTCGTCCGGCAAGGCCGCCGTATCGGCCAGCGCGGACCGGGCTGAAACCAATCCCTTGAAGGCGAAAGCGGCCAGCAGGAAGCTCTTCACGACCGTTCGACGGCTTTCCGTCCCGACGCCTTCGCTGGCAGGCCCCGAGCACCCGCAGCCCTCGGCCGTGTCGTTGCAGTTCCCGTCTTCAGAGTTCTTGAAAGACACCATTTAGTCGATCTCCCACGTCTGTCGCACGTTCAACCGAGATCGCCGCGGATTGGCGAAACTCAGGAATTTCATTTCGACTGTCGCCCGTGGAGACAGGCAAGCCGGACCGCAGATCCGGCTTGCCAGAGTCTCCCGCAGGATTTTCGGTGCTTAGCTCTCAGGAAGCGCGAAGACCCAGACGACACCGCCTTCGGGCACGTCTGCGATCCACTCGTTGGTCTCGTCCTTGGCCGCCAGCACACCGTTGGTCCACTGCGCGTCGACGCCATAGCCGGCGGTGACTGCGATGTACTGCTTGCCATCCACAGTGTAGCTGACCGGCGGTGCGATGGCCGTCGAGTTCAGCGGGAACTCCCACAAGATCTCACCGCTTACGGCGTCGAAGGCCCGCAACTTCCTGTCGTTCGTACCGGCTCCAAATACCAGGCCACCGGCGGTCGACAGAACCGGACCCCAGTTCATCGTCTTGCCGAAGTCGTGCTGCCAGACCATCTCGCGGGTGTTCACATCCCAAGCCTGGAGCTGTCCGACGCCCTTGCTCGGGTCGTTGACATAAACGTCCAAGTCCGGAATATCGATCCCAGCCCAGAACTGGCCGGAAGCCGGGTCGACATCGTCCTGCCAAATCCCGATGAAAGAGTTGCAGAGGTTTTCGTTCGCCGGGACGTACATCAGGCCGGTCTGCGGATTAAAGGCTTCATAGGGCCAGTTCTTTCCACCCCAGAGGCTCGGGCAATAGCCCACCCGCTTTCCCGTTACCGGAGTATGGTTCGGGTCGTAGGAGGGACGCCCTGTCTCGGGATCGAGTTCCGTGAAGACGTTGTTGTAGACGTACGGCTTGCCCTCCAGGTACTTGATCTCGCCGTCCGGCATGCGTTCCATCCAGAACATGTAGCCGTTGCGCTGGGGTGACATCAGTCCCTTGACGGTGCTGCCGTCGTGCTCGAAGTCCAGCAGCATGGGGGCGTTCATCGCGGCCCAGTCCCAGGAGTCGTTCCAGTGGTACTGGTGATGCCCGACGATCTCGCCGTCCTCGGGGTCCATCGCGAGCGCCGAGGCGACGTAGAGGTTGTCGCCGGGGCGTTGGTCGCCGAGCCACGGCGATCCATTGCCGACGCCCCAGTAGAGCACCCCAGTCTCCGGATCATAGTTCCCCGGCATCCACATACTGCCGCCGCCGTACTTCCAGGCGTCGGGACGCTGACCTTCCTTGAGCCAGGTCTCATGGCCCGCTTCGCCGGGACCGGGAACGCTGTAGGTTCTCCACACCGTCTCGCAAGTGTCGGCATCGGTCGCTTCCAAGAACCCACGAACACCGAACTCGCCACCAGACGGACCGACCATGATCTTGCCTTCGATCGGCATTGGCGCAGAGGTGATGTAGGCACCGATGCTCCAGTCGCCGATGACGTTCTGGCAGAGGCGTTCGCCGGTTCTCGCGTCAAGCGCGTTCAAGGTTCCGTCGAGGCCGGCGGCAAAGACCTTATCCTCCCACAGCGCGACACCGCGGGCCGTGTTGTGCATGACGCCCAGATCGCTCGGGTTGTCATGCTCGTATCGCCAGAAAAGCTGACCGGTCTTCGCATCGAGGGCGATGACGTGATTGTACGGCGTGGTGATGAACATCACGCCATCGTTCACCTGGGCCGGAGCCTGATGACCTGAATCGACACCCGTCGAATAGGTCCAGACGGGCGTGAGCTGCCGAACGTTCTCGGTGTTGATCTGATCGAGCGCGCTGTGCATCCACCCTTCGTAGTTGCCTTTCGGGAGCAGCCAGTCACTTGGATCGGCTTCAATGAGACGCTCTTTCGTAACAGGGCTGTAGTCAGTGATCTCCTGATTGACCCGGTTCAAGGTTTGCCCGAAAGCCTGAAGGGAAGCCAAACTGAAGGCTAGCGTACTGCAGGCGAGCAGCAGCTTCGATCGAACCGTCCTCATAAGATGTTTCCTCCAAATTTTTCTTGTTGGGAGACGTCTTGAGTTCTTCCTTTTTTGGACGCGCACGCCCGGTCAGCGACGAAACCGATCAAGTCTCGACGGTATCGCCCATCGGCAGGTCGCGCAGTCGCTTGCCGGTCGCGTTGAAGACCGCGTTGGCAAGTGCCGGTGCGATCGGCGGCAATCCGGGCTCCCCCACTCCCGATGCATGCACGGAGAAGGGATGCTCGACGATGTGGGTGTGGACTTTCTTCGGGAAGTTGGTCGAGCGGACCATGGGGTAGTCGTTGAAGTTCGACTGGACGACGGCACCGTTCTCGTAGGTGACGCCGCTGTGGAGCGCGAGCGTCATCCCCATCACCGCGGAACCTTCCATTTGGCTGCGGATACGTTCCGGGTTTACGGCAAAGCCGCAGTCGACGGCCATATGCACCTCGGGCACGGTGATCCGACCCTCCTCGATCTTCACACGCACCGCGGAAGCGACGTAGGTGACGAAGGAGCGATGAACCGCGAGACCCCAGCCCTCGCCGGCCAGCATCTCTGCGCCCCAACCGGCCTTGTCGGCCGCGAGGTTCAACACGCCCTTCAGGCGTTTGGTGTCGATGGGATAGGCGGAATAGGTTTCGCCGTAGTTCCAGTAGTCATCGGGGAAACCTTGAGCTTCCGGGTCGAGCTGGCGATCGGCACCGATCAACTCCAGCAGCATCTCGCGCTGATCCTTGCCGAGCTCATCCGCGAGTTCGGCGGCAAATGACTGGATCGCCCAGGCACGCGGGATGTTCGAGACCGCGCGGAACCAACCGATCCGGGTATGCGCCATCGCCTTGCCGTTCTCGCAGCGCACGTTCGGGATCTCGAACGGCATGTCGACGTGTCCCATGCCGGACTCGATGAAGAACTGATGACCGCTGTCCGGTGCGAAGGTCGAGAGGATCGAGGGCGCCACGGAGTTATGGCGCCAGGCGACGATCTTGTCCGAGGCATCGAGCGCGACCTCGATCCGCTCCACCGAGGTGGTGTGGTTGAAGCTGTGACGAATGTCGTCTTCCCGAGTCCACTGGACCTTGACGGGTGAGCCGATCGCCTGACTGATCAGCGCGGCCTCGATCACGTCGTCACATTTCGACTTCCGCCCGAAGCCGCCGCCCAGCAAGGTGACATTCATCCTGACGTCCGACATGTCCATACCGAGTGCCGTCGCAACGTCCTGCCGGGCGGCCGACGGAGACTGTACCGGGGCCCAAAGCTCGGCGCCGCTGTTGGTGACGTTCGCGACGGAAACCAGCGGTTCCATGGCGGCGTGCACCATGTGAGCCTGAGAGTACTCCCGTGCGAAGGAACGCGCCGCCGATCCGAAGGCTGCGTCGACGTCCCCCTCATCGCGCAGTATTTCGCCTGGTTTCTTGGCGGTCTCGCGCATCTCGGCCAGAAAGGCTGCGGAGTTGTAACCGCCATGGGGGCCATCGTCCCACTCGATCTCGAGCGCATCGCGGCCCTTGATCGCGGCATCGGTGTTGCTGGCGATGACTGCAACGCCCCCGAGCGGGGCGAACTTGGCCGGCGGGATCGACCCCGGCAATTCCATCACCTGCTCGACACCGGGAAGCTCCAATGCCCGACGCGCGTCGAAACTTCGGACCTTGCCGCCGACGACCGGCGGACGCGCGATCACGGCGAACTTCATGCCCGGCAGCCTCACATCGGCGCCGTAGATGGCCTTACCGGTGGTGATGTCGTGCAGATCGTAGATCTCCACATTGCCCTTACCGATGTAGCGGAACTCGGACTCCTCCTTGAAGGACAGCTCCTCGAAGGCCGGGACCGGCTGCAGCATCGCCGCCGCCGCCAGCTCGCCGAAGCCGGCCAAGTTGGCACCGCTCGAAACCTCATGGACGCCAACCTCGACCTTGTCGATCTCGACACCCCATTGCTCGGCCGCCGCTCTCGCGAGCATGAGCCGGACCGACGCTCCGATCTGTCTCATACTCTGCAGGTGATGCCGCATGGACCGCGAACCGTCGGTATCCTGATTACCGTACTTCGGCTCGTTACCCTCGGCCTGGATCAGGGTTACACGCGACCAGTCGGCACCCATCTCATCGGCGACCACCATCGGGAGCGAGGTGCGCGCGCCCTGGCCCATCTCCGATCGATGGGCGACGATCTCGACGCTGCCATCGGGATAGAGCGTGACGAAGACGAGGGGGTTGTCGCGCAGCCCGTGGGGCATCTGCTCGCCGCCGACGGGATAGCGCTTGAAAGCCTCGGCCGGGCCAGCGAAGGCGGCAATCGACAAGGCGGCGGCACCGCCGGCCAGGAATCCGCGACGCGAAACTTTCGCGAGTCTCGTTTCCCAATTGGCACCCGGCGATGTCGTCGAGGTCGTGATGGCGGCTTGCTCGAGATAGTGCAGCATGACTCAGCTCCCCGTAGCGGCAAGACGGACGGCGGCGACAATGCGCTCGTAGCAGCCGCAACGGCAGACGTTGCCTTCCATTTCGGTAAGGATCTCTTGGTCTGTCGGGCTTGGATTCGCGGCCAGCAAACTTGCGGCCTGCATGATCTGGCCGGCTTGGCAGAAACCGCACTGCGGCACGTTGAGTTCACGCCATGCCGCCTGCACCGGGTGATCGCCAGTCGGCGAGAGCCCCTCGATCGTCGTGATTTCCTTGCCCGCAACCTCCGCGACGGTCAGCATGCAGCTACGCGCAGCGACGCCGTCGACATGCACCGTGCAGGCGCCGCAGAGACCGACGCCGCACCCGTACTTCGTCCCGGTTAGCCCAGCCAGATCTCGAAGCGCCCACAACAAGGTCATGTCGTCGGGGCCATCGAGATCACGGTCCTCTCCGCTGATCCTCACAACCGCCATATCTTCGATCCTCCCTTTATTATTTGCAGAGACGGTCTCTTGTGAGGCCGCCGAAACTCTTCACTTCACGGCATGGCGGGTCCACGCAGCGCGAGCAACGGATGCTCCGCTCCTTGCAGCGCTTCCGCGCAAAATGAGACGTGATGGGGATAGTTATCGAGATCGTTCCACCGGCTGCGGAACGTTCCTGCAGGGGCAAAGCGCTTCCGTCCGCGATGGGTCCGCGAATGGCCGATTGAACGGTTTGGCTTGTGGAGCGACACTTTCTGCACATCGCGGGCCGACGGAAAACGACCGCCACCCGCAAAACCCGAACCTTCCCGCGCTAGGCTCGGAGCTGCCGGAGTGCCGTTCCGTCTCGCCTGGTGTTTTTCCGGAAGTGGACGAAGCGTCGCCGAGAGAGATGGAAAGCGGGCGATCGGACGCTCGCGGGAGCCGCAGCGGAGCCGTCCTCGCTTGATAGATGTCCGCCCGACCGGCTTTGCGTGCACGTCGAGACCGATCTCAAGCGCGTGGGGATCTTCGCCCACCATCAACGCCTCCCTCAAATCACCTGCCCGCACGACGACGCCTTGTAAGCGTTCGCCATCTAACTGATTGAAATCCTCTCACCACAACTTTGGTCTGTCAATAAGGCAGTCTAGTGGTATGACCAATTTTCTTAAGAACGTGGGATTGGTATCGCGCGGCGAACCGCCGTGGAAGCCGTCTCAAAAGGCTGTCGGAGAAGGGGTTAGGTGCGGTTCATGAAGGGGCTGCACGTCACCGAAGACACGCCAGGCAGCTGTCAGCCTCTGGCACACCAAAGTCCAACTGCGCAAGCGGACGCGAGCATCCGCCCCCCCTCTTCGCACTTGGTCTTCACGCTCTTTTTTCCCAAGCCGCACGACGGCTGGCCAGTGCATGCGCACCGGCATCCTTTCGCTTCTGCTGCAGCATTTTGAGAACGAAATCGAGATGAACGTGCATTTTCTCGCGGGCCTTCTGGGCGTCGCGCGCATCGATCGCCTGCGCGATGGCCCGATGCTGATCCAGCAGTTTCGCTCGCGCCTCCGCATCGTCGAAGATAAGCGCCCGGCTATAGCCGATGCCCCGGCGGAGCAGATCCAGCAAGCTTCGGGTGACCTGAATAGCGACAACGTTACGGGCCGCTTCGACGATAGCCATGTGGAATTCCGTATCGAGCGCGGCCTCGGTATTTTGATCGTGATTCTTGGCGGCTTCTTCGAGCTGCTGCAGCAGTCTGAGAATCCGCAGCCGCTCGATCTTCGTCGCCGTTGTCGCCGCGGCGGCGGCGCACTCGCCTTCCAACATCCGACGGAACACGATGTAGTCATCGATCGCCCTGGGCTGCGCCTCGATCAGACTGCGTAGCGGGGACGCGAGGTCGGCGCCCACATGCGTCGAAACGAAAAGCCCAGCCCCCCTGCGCGACTCCAGCAGTTTTTCGGAAATCAACGCCTTGACCGCCTCGCGGAGGGAAGTACGGGAAACCTTCATGTGTTCGCACAGCTCGCGCTCGCTCGGCAGGCGGTCCCCCGGGCGCAGCACGTCTTCCGCAATCAGTTCCCGGATTTGCGCGGCGGCGGCCTCGGCAATGCTCTCTGACTCAATGGGCCGGAAAGGCATAACAGACATCCTTGTCCCAACTTTGGATTCGCACACGATCATTTAACGCATCTTCGAGGCCGGGAAAGTCGCCACGGCGAAGCACGATTGCAATGAGTTGCCGGCCAGCCGAACGTCTTCAGCCTGGCGGCTTCTCCCGCAGCTACGGCGAGGAACGCTGTCAAGCTGCAGAGTCTGACTTTCAAGCGACTTACACCGGATGCCGCGGGCCTCTCCCAGATCCGCCATCGCGGCGGCGACCGTTCGCCTACGGTCTTCGTCCCCCTATACCGCTACCATTTCACGAGCCCTCGGTACCGCTCGCACCCCATCGTCCTCCCAGAACAACATCGCACGGCACGGCCTTTGCACCAGCACCCTAACCAAGAGCTCACTCCGCAAGGCAGCCGAAACAGCAAGGCAGCCTCCTCTCTGTCTCATCTAGGCAACCCGGTCGATGGCCTCGGAAGGCTATCTCCTTTATGGGGTGGAATCGAGTCTCGGCAATCTATGCGACAGTTTCCCATGAGAAGTATCATTGTATTCGATCTGGAGGCATGTCCGTGGCCTGCCGATCCATGGCAGGCGGCCGGCGACCCCACGACGATCGTTTGCGTACTGGCACCGGAGACCGTGCAGGGAACCTCCGATGGCGAGTTGCCCGATCGCCTTTCCGTACCGGTCGGCGTACCGCCAAGGCTGCGTCGTCGCCCTTTCCTCACCGGCACCGGAGAGCTAAGCGCGGCCCGCGGGCCGGGCAAGCCTCTTATGCCAAGGCGGCGGCTTGTGGCACCTTCCTGGCCTCGCCCCCCAGCCTATCAGGCGGAGCAAGCATGGATACGACCCCTTCCCGCGATTGGGATGACGCGTTCGCCAACATGGCCCACGTCCCGGGCTCGGCGCAGTTGCCCAGCAAGTGGGCAGCACGGGCCGCCGCCTATCGGGAGAGCGGTTTGCGGATCGAGCAGGACGTCCCCTATGGCGACCACCCCCGCGAACGGTTCGATATCGTCTGGCCCGATAGCACGCCCAAAGGCCTGGCCGTCTTTGTGCATGGCGGCTATTGGATGCGCCTCGACAGATCCTACTGGACCGACCTGGCTGAAGGCGCGAGGGCATGCGGCTGGGCCGTCTGCCTGCCCAGCTACACACTGGCGCCCGAGGTCCGGATCAGTCAGATGACCCGGCAGATCGGGAAGGCGGTTACCGCTGCGGCGGCGCGTGTTGCGGGCCCGCTCCGACTGGCGGGGCATTCAGCCGGCGGGCATCTGGTCTCACGGATGATCTGTACGGACACACCCTTGGCAGGCGACCTGGTGGGGCGGATCGATCACACGCTTTCGATCAGCGGGCTTCATGATCTGCGCCCCCTGTTGCATACCGAGATGAACAAGACCCTGCATCTGGATCTTGCGGAAGCGGCCGCCGAAAGCGCCGTTCTGCATCGGCCAGCCGGCAATCGGCGCTTGACGGCCTGGGTCGGCGGCGGGGAGCGGCCCGAGTTTATCCGGCAGGCGCAGATCATCGCTCAAATCTGGGAGGGTTTGGACGCAGATACGAACTGTATCGTGGAGGGGCTCCATAACCACTTCACCGTAATTGAAGGGCTGCGCGCTGTGGACAGCGCCATCACCAAGGCCTTTATCGAGAAATAATATATGATTTATCCATTCATATGCGATATGGAGGATTGCATATGAAACCTTGGTAAATCGCCGATGTCCGCGCCGCAGTCGAAATCCGATGCTCTCTATCAGCGGGTTCGTCAGGATATCCTGACCCTCCGCCTGCCTCCAGGTGCGGCGCTGCGCCTGCCGACCCTGTCGGACCGGTATGGACTCGGTCTTACGCCGCTTCGGGAATGCATGAACCGGCTGAGCGCCGAAAGATTTGTGGTGCCGGAGCATAACAAGGGCTTCCGTGTGGCGCCCCTGTCACTTCCGGACCTGCTTGACCTGGAGCGTACGCGCAGCATCATCGAAGGTGCGCTTTTCGCCGAGGCCGTCGCCAGTGGCGACGAGGCCTGGGAAGCCGAGATTGTCGGTAGCTTCCATCACCTTTCGAAAACGCCCTTCCCATCCGTCCTCCACGCGCCGGAAGAGCTGGAGGTCTGGACCAAACACCACGCCGCTTTTCACAGCGCCTTGATCGGCGCTGCGTCGTCGATCTGGATGCACCGCTTCCGCACCGCGCTGGGCGATCAGCTAGGGCGCTATCACAGGTTCATCCAAGCGGGCCTGCGCGAGCTTTCGGAAACCGAACCCGACACGGCCGGCCCGGCGGCCCAGGCCTTTTCCAGCGCCATGGCGCTCGGTCCTCACCAGGCGCTTTACGACGTGGCGCTGGCGCGTGACGCCCAAGCCGCGCGGGAACTCTTCAACGCCCATTCCAACCTGTCGATTCAAGCCTTCGAACATCTCGTGGCGCTGCTGCCGGATCAGGTCGGTGTCGCCCCGCAGCGCCCAAACCTGACGGAGGCCACCTTGTGACCAGAGCCTATGACTCCGCTGGCGACGGCGCCAAAACATCTTCTGCCAAGGGCATGAGCTATAGCGACTACCTATCGCTCGACCCGATCCTAGGGGCGCAGAACAGAAGATCGGATGCCCACGACGAGATGCTGTTCATCATCCAGCATCAAACGTCGGAGCTGTGGATGCGCCTGGCATTGCATGAGCTGTCAACCGCACGGGAGGAGCTCACTCAAGGCCAGTTCCCCGCGGCCTTCAAAATGTTGACCCGCGTGGCCCGCATATTCGAGCAGTTGAACAATGCTTGGGATGTGCTGCGAACGATGACGCCAAGCGAGTACACCGAGTTTCGCGCTGAACTCGGAACGTCGTCCGGGTTTCAGTCGCATCAGTATCGGTTGATCGAATTCATTCTCGGCAATCGCAACCGGGCGATGCTGAAGGTGCACGAGCACCGGCCGGAACTGCGGCATATGCTTGCCCAGGAGCTTGAGACGAAATCGCTTTATCACGTGGCGCTGGATAGCCTGGCCAAGCAGTTGAACACTCGCTTCGACCCCGCGATCTACCGGATGGATCGGCCGCATACCGCAAACGATCAGGTGATGGATGCCTGGACCCGCGTCTACCGGGCCCCACACGATTTCTGGACCCTTTACGAACTGGCGGAAAAGCTGGTGGATCTGGAAGATTACTTCCGCCGATGGCGCTTCAACCACGTCACGACCGTGGAACGCATCATCGGATTCAAACCCGGCACCGGCGGCACCTCAGGAGTGAAGTATCTGCGCAAGATGCTGGAGGTCGAACTGTTCCCCGAACTCTGGAACATGCGAGGCCAGCTGTGATGAAAGACAAGCCGTGACGCTCCCCATCAAGGATCGATTCGTTCTGCCCGAAGGCATGATCTATCTCGACGGCAACTCGCTGGGGCCGATGCCCAAATCCGTGGTCGGGCACCTGTCCGCGATGATCGAGGAGCAATGGGGCCAGCATCTGATCACCGGATGGAACGTCGACGACTGGATGGGGCAGCCCCTGCGCGTCGGCAATCTTGTGGCCCGTCTGATCGGCGCTCCCGAGGGCTCGGTCGTGCTGGGCGACACGCTGTCGATCAAGGTCTACCAGGCGCTCTCGGCCGCCCTGCAGATGCGCCCTCAGCGGAAGGTCGTCCTGTCCGATAGCGGGAATTTCCCCAGCGATCTCTACATGGCCGAAGGGTTGATCGCCCAACTGAATGAGGGTCATGAGCTGAGGATCGTGGCGCCGGAGGATGTGGCTGACGCTGTCACCGACGAGGTTGCGGCGGTGATGATCACGCAAGTGGACTACCGCACCGGCCGGATGCATGACATGACCGAGATCACCGAGCGCGCACGAGACGCAGGCGCGGTGACGATCTGGGACCTCGCCCATAGCGCTGGCGCGGTGCCGGTCGATCTGACCGCCGCGGGCTGCGAATTCGCGGTTGGCTGTACCTACAAATACCTCAATGGCGGCCCCGGCGCGCCCGCCTTCATTTATGCCCGGCCCGACATCACGGCGGATATCGTGCCTGCGCTCAGCGGCTGGCTGGGTCATGACGCGCCCTTCGCCTTTGAACAGTCCTATCGGCCCGCGAAGGACATCGAGCGGATGCGCGTGGGCACCCCGCCCGTTCTGCAAATGACCGCGCTGGAGGCTGCGATGCAGGTCTGGAGCGACGTCGACATGCAAGAACTGCGTGCCGCCAGCTTGGCGCTCTGCGATCTCTTCATCGCCGAGGTCGAGGCGCGTTGTCCCGACCTGACGCTCGCCAGCCCGCGCGAGAGCGCACGACGCGGCTCCCAGGTCTCGTTCGCCTTCGAGCATGGCTACGCCGCGATGCAGGCGCTGATCGCCCGCAACGTCATCGGCGATTTCCGCGCCCCCAACATCATGCGCTTCGGCTTTACGCCGCTTTACATTGACGAAGGCGACGTCCGCCGCGCAGTGGACGTGCTGACCGATGTATTGGACAATCGGCTATGGGACGATCCGGCCTTCCGGAGAACGAGCCGCGTGACCTAAGCGACGGTGTTGCCCGTTCCTCCAGCAGTGTGCCGGCCGACCTGGCGATAGTCTGGCGGCTCCCGCCACGAATGCGAAAAATTATCGATTTCAGCTAGTTAAGTGGTGGGCGCACAAGGACTCGAACCTTGGACCCGCTGATTAAGAGTCAGCTGCTCTACCAACTGAGCTATGCGCCCACCGTGCCCTCGAGCCCTGTCCCAGGCCCGGGAGGCCGCGTAGATAGCAACAGCCCCTCGGCTTGTCCAGCCCCCAGAGCCACCTGCCTGGCCACCTGCTGAGCCCATCCGGCGCGAGGGCACATCCGGGCCGGCTACCTCCTCCGGCCAGGCTTCGGAGACCAAGGGCAGCGGACACTTACCTGTGAGGTCGATCACGGCGGCAGAATTTATCTCGTATCATATGCAAAAGTGAGACTTCGGAAAGGAATGCCGGAGCAATATCGCGTATCACCTCCGCAGGATACTTCGGCCATGCAGACCGCCGCTGACAGACAGCAAACCCTCCCAGTTTCGACGCCGCTGGCGCCGACGGAGGCCGGCCTGCGGTTGCCGAGCAATGCGGCGCTGCGAGCATCTTTGCTGCGAGCCTTGCTCCTGACCTGCGCCGTCGTCCTGTGGTTGTTGCCGACGCTCTAGAATCAGATCGCCCCGGCGATCGGACTCAAGACGCGGCTCCGTCTTTCATCGAAACGGATGTGGAGAGGCAGGCAACCTCTAGGATCGCGAGATGAAACCTAGAGGTCACGACCTGCTTTCAGGGGTCCACCCGGTAGATTCCGCCCTCGAACTCGTCATTGAGAAGATAGAGCCGGCCATCGGGGCCTTGCCGCACGTCGCGTATGCGGCCGATTTGGCCATCCAGAACGTACTCGGTGCCGGCGACCGAGCCATCCGCGTTCAGCATTACGCGCAGAAGCGCAAGCTGACTCAGGGAGCCGGCGAAGAGATCGCCGGTCCAATCCGGAAAGTCCTCTCCGCTGTAAATCTCGAGGCCTGATAGGGAGAGCGTCGGGGCAACGCCCCATGTGAAGACAGGGTCCACGAAATCGCCTGTCGTCGCGGCGCCCGGTTCGCCGTTCAAATCGCCAAAGGTCCGCAGTGGCCAGCCATAGTTCGCTCCGACCGCAAGCAGGTTGAGTTCACCACCGCCGCGCGGCCCGTGATCGGTCAGCCAGACGGCGCCCGTCGCCGAATCGATGGCCAAACCCTGCGGATTCTTGAAACCGTAAGCCAGGATCGCCGGATGCAGGGCGCCGCCGGGATTGCCAGCCGCCGGCGTTCCATCGAGATTGAGCCGAACCAGAGTCCCCGCCTTGCTCTCCGGATTCTGAGCCTCCATCGGGACGGCATGGTCGCCAACGGTCACGAGCATCGTGTCTTGGCTGTCAAAGCGGATCCGCGCGCCGAATCCCTCCAGCTGGTCGACCTTCACCTCCGAGCTGAAAATCGTCTGGAGATCCTCGAAACCGGTTTCGCCGAGACGCGCCGCCGCAATCTCCAGCCAGCGCATTTCGACCTCGCCCTCCAGTTCGACCTTCGAGTAGGCGAGATAAACCGTTTGATCCTCGGCGAATTTCGGACTGACGCCAACGTCGAGAAGGCCATCACGGAAGCCGCTGCTGGTCTCGGGCGCACCGCTCAGCGGCTCCGAAACCGTTCCGTCCTGCTCGACGAGCCGCACGCGGCCGGGCCGCTCGGTCACGATGATCCGGCCGTCGGGCAACCAGTCCAGACCCCAGGGATTCTCCAAACCCGTGGCGACCGGTGTCAGCTTGAAGGCGTACTGGGCGGTGACGACATCGATCTGCCGCTCTTCGGCAGTCGCCAGCAAGGGCATTGCCAAAAGAACGCTCGCAAAGCTGGCTGCCTTGGCGATGGATTTCATCTGTGACTCCCATGAGCTGGAGGTTCGTCTTGCGCGAGCCCTGTGGCAGTGAAAAGAGACTCCTCCGCTTGTCCCCCGCGCGGGGACCTGCGACCGGCTCACAAAGCCTGCGTCGACCTTCGCGTAATTGCATGCCCTGCCTTTCGCCAACCTGCTGGCCCGGTCGGAAATTCATGTGATCCGCCGCAGAAGTTCAACCGCAGAAATTCAACTTGTGCCGTTCGCGATGATTTGTAAGCCCATTATCCGCCTCTTCGGCGGTACGCGCCCGTTCCGACCGGAATCCCGGAAGGGGGCTGACGAGCAAACTCGGGCGGCACCGTGCCACAGCTCAGGAGGCGACTAGAGACATGAGCGCCAGGACCTCTGGCCGCGGGACGGATACGAGTTGCTGCCGATCGGCGGACCCGACGCGGACAAGATTCGCACGGCGGCGGCGATGCCGAGCAGAGACCTGCCCTCGCGCCGGCCCACCGGCCGACTGGACGTTCTGGAGCTAGTCTTCTCGGGGTCCGCGGCGGGGGATGCGAAGGTCGCGGTGAATCGAGACACTGAGCAGGAGGCCGAGACCGATCAGCGTCGCCAGCATCACCGTTCCACCGTAGGACACCAGCGGGAGCGGGACGCCGACCACCGGCAGTAGACCCATCACCATCGCGATGTTGATGAAGACGTAGAGGAACAAATTGACGGTCAGACCCATCGCAAGCAGCCGGCCGAAGTGACTGCGGCTGCGGAGCGCGATGGCGAAACCATAGACGAAGACCAGCAGATAGAGCCCCAGCAGACCCAGCCCGCCGACCATTCCCCATTCCTCGGCCAGCATGGTGAAGATGAAGTCGGTCTGCTTCTCGGGCAGGAAGTTCAGATGGCTCTGCGTGCCCTGCAGGAAGCCCTTGCCGAAGATGCCGCCGGAGCCGAGGGCGATCTTGGATTGCAGGATGTGGTAGCCGGCGCCGAGCGGATCTGACTCCGGATCCAGGAAGGTCATCACGCGGTTCTTCTGATAGTCGTGCAGGAAGTTCCAGGCGACCGGCAAGGCCGCGCCCGCGGCGGCGATCACCAGAAGAAACTTCCACCAACGCACCCCGGCGACGAGGAAGAGCGCGCCGCCGACCGTCAGCAGCATCCCGGCTGTCCCGAGGTCGGGCTGCTTCAGCACCAGAAGCGCCGGCGCGCCCACCAGCAGAAGCGGCACGATCAGATAGGTCGGCCGGCCGATATCGGCATAGGTGATGCCGTGAAAATAGCGCGCCAGGGCCATCACCAGCGCGATCTTCATCAGCTCCGAGGGCTGCAGCTGCATGACGCCCAGATCGATCCAGCGCTGCGCCCCCATGCCGACGGTGCCCATCACCTCCACGGCACCCAGCAGCGCCAAGGCACAGAAGTAAATCGGATAGGCGACCCGAAACCAGAAGCGGATATCGATCAGGGCGACCACGAACATCAGAAGCAAACCGCCGCCGAAGCGAATGGCCTGGCGTACGGCCCAGGGATCCCAGCTTCCGCTCGCGGCGGAGTAGAGCATCGCGAAGCCGATGCCGGCGAGCAGAAGGACCAACAGGACGAGACCCCAGTTGAGCTGCCAGATCTTCTGTCCGAGCTGCAGCTCCGGATTGCGTCTGAGGGTGATTTCGCTGAGGACGGACATGACCCGTGGCGTCCCGGCTCAGGCCTGGTCGCCGCTGCGTGCGACCAGCGGCAAGGGAGAGGTGCCGAGGGGATCGCGCCGCTGGGCTTCGAGCAGAATGTCCTTGGCGATCGGTGCCGCCGCACTGGAACCGCCACCGCCGTGTTCGACCACGATGGAGACCGCATAGCGCGGGTCGGAGATCGGTGCATAGCCGACGAACAGACCGTGGTCGCGCCGGCGCCAGGGCAGGTCCTCGTTCTTGATGACGCCGGCCGCGCGCTCCGCCTTGGTGATGCGGCGCACCTGGCTGGTGCCGGTCTTGCCGCCCATCTCCCAGCCTTCCTCGGTGATCTTGGAGCCCCGGGCGGTGCCGCGCCGGCCGTTGACCACGGCATCCATGGCCACCCGCATGATCTCCAGTTCCGGCCCGCCGATCCTCATATCGGGCGCCGGGGCGACCAGCGGCTCGTCGCCGGCGCCGGACAGCTTGAAACCGCGGGTCATGCGCGGGGTCACGGCACGGCCGCCGTTGACCAGACGCGCCGTCATCACGGCGAGCTGCAGCGGTGTCGTCAGGACGAACCCCTGACCGATCGAAGTGACCAGTGTCTCGCCGCCCTGCCAGGGCTCGCCGATGTTCGCCAGCTTCCAGGCGCGGGTCGGAATCACACCGCCGCGTTCGCCGGGCAGATCGATCCCGGTCGGTAAGCCCAGGGCGAAGCGCTCCGACATCTCAGCGATTCGGTCGACGCCGAGCTTGCGCGCGACATCGTAGAAATAGACGTCGCAGGACTGGACGATGGCGTCGTGCATGTCCATCCAGCCATGGCCCGGCCGTTTCCAACAGTGGAAGCGATGGTTGCCGAGGGTGTAGTGGCCGGGACACCAAACGCGAAAATCGGGGTCGATGCCCTGCTCCAAGGCCGCCAGAGCCACCAGCATTTTGAAGGTCGATCCAGGGGCGTAGATGCCGGCGATCGACTTGTTGGACAGCGGACCGAGCGGGTCTTCCGTCAGACGCCGCCATTCCGCCGAGGAGATCCGATGGGTGAAGACATCGGGGTCGTAGGAAGGCACCGAGGCCATGGCCAGAACGTCGCCATTGGCCGTGTCCATCACCACGGCAGAGGCGCTGCGCTCGCCCATCAGACGCTGATGCACGTAGTTCTGCAGGCCGGCATCCAGGGTCAGCACGACGTCCTGACCCGGCGTTCCCTCTTCGCGCCGCAACTCCCGGATCACCCGCCCGTAGGCATTGACCTCGACGTGGCTGGTTCCGGCCTCGCCGCGCAGCCGTTCGTCATGCAGCCTCTCGATCCCATTCTTCCCGACACGGAAGCCCGGCAGTTCCAGCACCGGGTCGCCGGTCAGATCCTTTTCCGAGACCGCGCCGACGTAGCCCAGGACGTGCGACATGGCACCGCCGTAAGGGTAGGTGCGAATTTGCCCGACATCGATCGAGACACCGGGCAGATCCGGTGCGTTCACTTCGACGGCGCCGACCTGATCCCAGGTCAGGTTCTCCGCGACGGTCACCGGGACGAAATTGCGCTTGCGGGCAACCTCCCGATGGATCCGGGCGCGATCCGCAGCGGTCAGGGGCAGGATGTCGGCGAGCCGGTCGAGCGCGGCGTCCAGATCGCGCGCCTGCTCGGACACCAGCAACACCCTGTAGTTCTGGCGATTCGCGGCGACCGGAGCACCGAAGCGGTCGAGAATACGGCCGCGCAAGGGCGGCAGCAGACGCAGATTGATGCGATTGTCTTCCGCCAGCATGGCGAAGCGATCCGACTGCTCGACCTGCAGGACGTACATCCGTCCCGTCAGGGCGGCGAGCATCAGCGACATGCCTCCGCCCAGCAGCAGCGTGCGACGGGTGAAGCTGCGATGACGCATCTGTTCTTCGTGGCGGACTTTCTGCATCACGGCAGCCCTACTTCAGAAAGGCCTGCTGCGCCCGGCCGAACAGCCAGGCGAGACAGGGATAAGCGGCAACGGTGGCCGCATAGCGCAGCAGTGTCTCCAGAGGATCGACCAGACGCAGTTGAAGCAGCGAACCGAACAGCCACTCGACCGTGAGCGCCATGGCGGCGACCAACAGAAAGCCCGCCCAAAGCATAGCGAAGGTCGCATGGGCGAAGAAACGGCGTTGGGCGGCAACCGCAAGATAGGCCGTCAGAAACACGGCGGCGCCGAGACCGAGCGGAGCACCGGTCAGCAAATCGTGAACGATGCCGAGCAGGAAGACCAACCAGATTGGAAGCAGATCGGGACGGAAAATGGCCCAGTAATAGACGGCCGTCAGGACCAGGGCCGGCATCACGGGTGCGATCTCGGGCGTGCGCGTCGGCAGAACGGTGGCGATCATCAGGAGGAACGTGATGGAGAGCGGTGCAAGCCCGCGTGCCATCAAATCCAAACGCTGCCAAATACTGACCTGTTCCATCTGTAGCGTAGGTCCCACACCCTCGGGTGTCGCCGCAGTCCGGCCTCAGTTAGGCGGTCGGGCCGCAGTTGAGGAACAGACAGGCAAAGGCAAAGCCGCCGGTTCCTATGGATTCACAACCGCCGCGCCGTTGGTCAACGGCCCCAGCAAATCGGGCAGTTCATAGTCGATCAGCTGCAGGAACTCCATGTGCGACCAATCGGCGAAGGACCGTACGCGTACACCCTGCTCATCCACGGCCGCGACGATGCCGACCGATAAACCGGCCGGAAACACGCCACCGTGGCCCGACGTCACGACCCTGTCCCCGGGAGAGATCGACGTTCCGGGCGACAGATAGAGAAGTTCCGGATGCTCCGAGTTGTCGCCTGCAAGAACGGCGCGATCCCTGGCCTGTCCGACCAGAACGGGGATCCGGCTGTTGATATCGGTGATCAGGAGAATGCGAGAAGCACGCCACCCGACCTCGATCACGCGACCGGCCAATCCCGAACCGGTCAAGGCCGCTTGGTTCTTACGAACCCCCTCCTGCGAGCCGGCCGTCACCAGAACCGAGCGTACGTACGCGCTCCCCTGGTCACCGACCACGCGTGCGGCGATCGTACGGTGCTGCGGATCCGGCGCGAGATTGACCAGACTGCGCAAACTGCGGTTCTCGTCCGATAGGCGCTGGGCCTCTTGGTACCAGCCAGCGAGACGGCGGACTTCTTCCTGAAGCGCCGCATTCTGTTCGCGGACGGCCGCCAGACTCTGCGCCTCGTCGAAGGCATGATTGATGCTGGAGACCGGCCTTGAAGCCACGTCGAGGATCGGTGCGACGGCATCCAGAACAGCGATCCGGGCCCGCTCCACCACAACGGTGTCAACCTTACCGAGCATCATGAGGGAAAAGGTGGCGCCGATCAGAAGAAAGACCGCGAAGCGCTGCGCCCACGCCTTCAATGGCGTGGCTAAGCGCACCACCGTGCCGGGTCTTTGTTTCACGAACCCCCTCCGAGATCGCCGCACGACCAAAGGTCGAACCGCGAAGTCTTGAATCACCAAAGCAACCTAGATGCTAACCCAGAGAAGATAAAGAATTGCTTTCAGATTCGCTGGGATTTAGTACATCGTGATCAGAACATTTTTAAGCGTTTTCATTTCCTCGAGGCAGCGGCCGGTCCCGAGCGCGACGCAAGACAGCGGATCGTCGGCCAGCGAGACCGGCAAACCGGTGGCCGCACGCAAGACGAAATCGAGATTTCCCAGCAGCGCTCCACCGCCGGTCAGGACGATACCCTTATCGACGATGTCGGCGGCCAGTTCCGGCGCCGTGTGCTCCAATGCAACCTTGACCGCCTCGATGATCGCCGAGACGGGCTCGGCCAAGGCTTCGGCGATTTGGCGTTCCGAAATCACCAACTCCTTGGGAACGCCGTTCATCAGGTCGCGGCCCTTGATTTCCATCGTCGAGCCTTCGCCGTCTTCCGGCGGACAGGCCGAGCCGATTTCTTTCTTGATCCGCTCCGCCGACCCCTCGCCAACCAGGAGGTTATGGTTCCGGCGGATGAAAGCGATGATCGCCTCGTCCATCTTGTCACCGCCAACGCGCACCGAGCGCGAGTAGACGATACCCCCCAAGGACAGCACGGCCACTTCCGTGGTCCCGCCCCCGATGTCGACCACCATGGAGCCGGTCGGCTCCGTCACCGGCAGACCGGCACCGATCGCGGCCGCCATCGGCTCCTCGATCAGGAACACCCGGCGGGCGCCGGCCGCATCGGCCGACTCCTGGATCGCGCGGCGTTCGACCGCGGTCGAGCCGGAGGGAACGCAGACGATGACCTGCGGACTGGCGAAGGAGCGGCGATTGTGCACTTTGCGAATGAAGTGCTTGATCATCTCCTCAGCGACCTCGAAGTCGGCAATCACGCCGTCGCGCAGAGGCCGGATAGCCTGAATGTTGCCGGGCGTGCGGCCCAGC
Source organism: Algihabitans albus (assembly GCF_003572205.1). Classification (NCBI taxonomy): domain Bacteria; kingdom Pseudomonadati; phylum Pseudomonadota; class Alphaproteobacteria; order Rhodospirillales; family Rhodovibrionaceae; genus Algihabitans; species Algihabitans albus. The sequence goes on along the minus strand of NZ_QXNY01000004.1, from coordinate 773,802 downwards.
ATCATCTTGGCTTCGTCGCCCACGGCGAGGACTTGCTTCTTGCCCTTCACTTCGGCAATGGCAACCACGGAGGGTTCGTTGAGAACGATGCCGCGACCTTTGACGTAGACCAGCGTATTCGCGGTCCCAAGGTCGATGGCCATGTCGGCGGAAAGTACGCCAAGAAGGCGAGACATCATATGGCGGGGATCCTCGACCCGAAGGCTTGTGGAAGGGACGCGACGACCGATTTCTAGTTTCGGTTCGACGCGCTGGACACGTGCGGACGAATAGGACCGACGCGCCCTGAGCGGATAGCGTCTGCGCTTTCTATTTGCAAGGCAGAGCCTAACGGCAATCTTTACCAAAATGGTTAACGCTTCGCGAGCGTTGCCGAAGAATTTGCATGCACACGTCCGCGACCGCCTGTCAGAGCCCGCCGTGACGGCTGCAGTGACTCCCGAACCGGAGCGAGCCACCCCGGATTGCTTTGGCGGTCGGGTGCTGTGGCTCCGCTCTAACGGCTATCGGACGGACCGATCGGACGCTCGCCCTTCGGACGGCTTCGCGTGCAGTCGTCCGACTCGTCGCAGGCCGATCCGAGCCAGTTGCCCAGCGTCGCTTGCCAGTTCCAAGTGGAGCAGCCGGTCAGCGACAGAAGCAATGTCAGCGAGATCACGAGGCGCATGCCCGTCCCTCCACTTCCTGTTGCTCCTCTCCAACCCGGCTCTCTGGCGACAGAGGAGGCGATCAGACTACTCCGCTGCCAGGCTACTCCGCGGCCGGGGCGCTGCGATCCACATCGTCGGGCGCGCTGCGTTCGCGCTTGACCAGCAGCTTGTTGAGCGCGTTGACGTAGGCGCGGGCCGAGGCGACGAGAGTGTCGTAGTCGGCGCCTTGGCCGTTGACCGTCTTGCCCTGCTCCTCCAGCCGCACGGTCACCTGAGCCTGAGCGTCAGTTCCGCCGGTCACCGCATGCACCTGATAGAGCTGGAGCTTGGCTTCGTGGGGCACGATCGCGCGAATCGCGGCGAAGAGCGCGTCGACCGGGCCGTTACCTTGGGCGGTGGCATGCCGCGAGGCCCCCTCGACCGTCAGCTCCAGGTCCGCCGACTGCGGGCCGTGACTGCCGCAGCGCACACCCAGAGCGACGAACTGCACATGATCGTTGTGACGGACCGCCGCGTCGTCGACCAGAGCCAGGATGTCTTCGTCATAGACGTCCTTCTTGTGGTCGGCGAGATCCTTGAAGCGTCCGAAAACGTCCATCAACTGGTTGTCGGACAGGTCGATGCCCAGTTCCTTGAGCTTGGTCTTGAAGGCGTGGCGCCCGGAATGCTTGCCCATGACCAGGTTGGACTTGGTCAGTCCGACCGACTCCGGGGTCATGATTTCGTAGGTCTGGGCGTTCTTCAGCATGCCGTCCTGATGGATGCCGGACTCATGCGCGAAGGCATTGGCACCGACGATCGCCTTGTTCGGCTGCACGGCGAAACCGGTGATGCCCGAGACCAGGCGCGACGCTCGGGTGATCTGAGTCGTATCCACGCCGGTGCCGTAGGGCATGGAGTCGTACCTTGTACGCAGCGCCATCACGACCTCTTCCATGGCGCAGTTGCCGGCCCGTTCGCCGATCCCGTTGACCGTGCATTCCACTTGGCGCGCTCCCGCCTGCACGGCCGCCAGGGAGTTGGCAACGGCGAGGCCCAGGTCGTTGTGGCAGTGGACCGAGAGAATCGCCTGATCGATGTTCGGCACCCGGTCGCGCAGCATGGCGATCAGTTCGGCGAACTCGCCGGGAATGGTGTAGCCGACCGTGTCGGCGATGTTGATCGTACCGGCGCCGGCCCGGATCGCCGTTTCGACCACGCGACAGAGGAAGTCATGGTCGGTGCGGGTCGCGTCCTCCGGCGACCACTCGACGTTGTCGCAGAGATTGCGCGCATGGCCGACACTGTCGGCGACCGCCTGGATCACATCCTCCGGATCCATCTGCAGCTTGTGCTTCATATGCAGTGGCGAGGTCGAGATGAAGGTGTGAATGCGCGGGCTGGCGGCATGTCGCAGCGCCTCCCAGGCACGGTCGATGTCCTTCCGGCTGGCGCGCGACAGACCGGCCACGGTGGCGGTCTTGACCGCCTTGGCAACCTCTCGCACCGCCTCGAAGTCACCGTTGGAGGCGATCGGGAAACCGGCCTCGATGACGTCCACCCCCATGGCCTCGAGCTGGGTCGCGACCGAGAGCTTCTCCTCCAGGTTCATCGAGCAGCCCGGCGACTGCTCGCCGTCGCGCAGGGTGGTATCGAAAACGATGACGCGGTTCGGGTCGGCGTCGACCTTGGCGCGTTCGCTATGAACGCTTGCGGTGCTGGCGGGGCCGGTCTGGCTGGTCATGGTCGGGATCTTCCTTGTCTATCCTTAGCGGGCCGCGCATCTGGTCTTGCGCTGGCCGTCGTTGCGTTCGGCTGGCTTCGATCCCCTGAGTGCGTGCCGCGCAGGCGGCTGTAGCGCTCAGGGGCGGCTAAGGAGGAGGCCGGCAAGAATAATCGGAGCAGAGACCGCGATAGACCGGCCGGCCGGCAGACGCATCTGGGCGCCGGTCGTCGGGTTTGCGGTGCTGGCGCGGGTCTCGCGCATCGTCTTTATGTCTCCGAAGACCGCCAGGAAAACATCTTCCAAGCTTGCCTTGGTCTTGCCATCCTGGGATTTAACTGTAACGAGCTTGGAATCACAAGCCCCGACATACCAGGGTCGTAACCGCCCAGGGTCCCTAGCAGCCATGCGTCGCAAAGCCTTCTTCGTCGCCTTGGTGGCGGTGGCCTTGACGGTCGCTTTCGCCAGCGGCACGCCTCAGCGCGCGTGGGAAGCGGCGCGTCTGGTCGCCGTCCTCGGCGGCGCCACCCCTCAATCGGCCGTGGTCGCCCTGCAGGAAACCGCGATCTGGTCGGAGGAAGGGGCGGCGCGCAGCGGTCTGCTCTACCGGCCCGCCAACCGCAGGGCCGAGGCCGCCCTCGTCTTGGTTCCCGGCGCAGACATGGCCGGTCAGCAGCATCCCCTGTTCATCGCTTTCGCCGAAACCCTGGCTTCGGCCGGCTTTCTGGTCCTGGTGCCGGATATCGAGTCCCTGCGGCAATTGCGACTTTCCGCCGCCGACGCCAAGCGCATCGCCGGCGCGGTTGCCCATATGGCCGAACGGCCGCTGGGCCGCGAGGGCGTTGTCCTGGCCGCCATCTCCTACGCCGTCGGGCCCGCCGTGCTGGCCGCCCTCGACCCCGATGTCTCCGACAGCGTGGCAGCCATCCTGGGCATCGGCGGTTATCACGACAGCCGGGCGGCCGTCACCTTCCTGACCACCGGATCCTACCGCGGTCCCCAGGGGGAATGGCAGGCCACCGAGGCCGCCAACCACGGACGCTGGGTGTTCCTGCGCGCCAACGTCGGCTTGCTGCCCAGCGCCAACGACCGCGCCCTGCTGCTGGAGATGGCGCGGGTGCGCCGCTCCGACCCCAACGCACCGATCTATCATCTGGTGGAACTGCTGGGACCGGAGGGCGAAGCGGTCTGGGCCGTGCTGACCAACGACTCGCCCGATCGGGTCGGTCCGCTAATCGACGCGCTGCCGCCGTCGATCCGGGAGGAACTGGCGGCCCTCAGTCTCGCGGAGCGCGACCTGTCGCGCCTTCAGGCCGAACTGATACTGGTGCACGGGCGGGACGACCCCATCTTGCCCTACACCGAAAGCCAAGCCTTGGCCGCCGCCGCGCCGGAGGCACGTTTCTATCTGCTCGACAGTCTCGCCCACGTCGAGCTGGATCTCTCGACCGTCACGGACGGCTGGCGTCTGTTCTCCGCGGCCTGGACGCTGCTGTCGGTCCGGGACCGGCTGGCTACTGGCTCTCGCGCGTGATTCGCTCTTCCGGCGGCAGTTGGGACTGCCAGGCCAAGGTGCCGAACCAGTAGTCGCGGCGGTCGCCCAGCCAACCGTCCAGGCTGCGGAAGACGATCCAGGAATCGAGATAAGCCTTCAGATCGTAGGCACCCCGGCTCAGTCCGAACCCCTCGCCGGTGGTGACCAAGGGCTGCTCGAAGGGTACGAACACCCGGTTCGGCTGTGCCAGGCGCCGCAACTCCGGAAACGGGGTCGTGGCAACGGCGGCGAGCACCCGCTTGGTCAGCACGGCAGTGGCCACTTCCTCCTCGTTGGCCAGCAGGAAGATCTCCGCCTCCGGGAAGAGCGAGCGCGCGACGTCCGACGCCGCGGTGTCGCGGACGACCGCGATGCGTGCGCTCGGATCGTTGAAGTCGCTGAGATTGCCGAGCGTCTCGCCGAGTTCCCGGTTGACCAGCATGTTGATACCGCTGGTGGCGTAAGGCTGGGAGAAGGAGATGACCAAGGCGCGGCGCGGCGTGATCGACAGGCCTGCCGCGATCATATCGATCGCGCCCTCCTCCAGTGCCGGGATCAACTGGTCGAAGGCCATCACGGCGGTTTCCAGTTCGACGCCCATGTCCTGAGCCAGCTTCGCCGCTACCTCCGCCTCGAAGCCGATCAGCGCCCCGTCCTCGGCCCGCATCGCCCAGGGTGAGAAGAGCGCCGTTCCGACACGCAGCGTGCCACGCTCCAGGACGTCGTCGAGATCGTTTGCGGCAGCCGGCCCGGCGAGGCAAATCGCCAGCAACCAGAACCAAATCACTGGCAAGAGCGCGCGAGAAGGCATGGCAGCCGTCCTTTTCAATCGATTCGGAAGAGGTCGCACGGGCACTCGAGAACGGGTTTCGAGCGCCCGGAACCACAGCAGGTCGCGGGGAATGTTAGGCGACCGCGACGGGTGCGCCCGGGGACCCGGTGGCGCCCTTGATCGGCAGTGGCGCGAAGATATAGGCGAACTGCCAGGCTTCCGCCTCGGCCAGAGCGTCCAGGTCCAGGTTTTCGTGCAGGTAGATGCCGTACTTCGTCAGCAGGATCTGATGCGCCGGAAAAGCCAGATCGGCATCCGGGTTCGGCACCACCTCGATGCCCCAGCAGTCGGCGCCGACCAGACAGACGTCCTTGGCGGCGAGCCATTCGGCAGCCTCGATGCCGATGCCCGGTTCGCCGGAATTGTAGCGCGCGTTGTCCTCCATCCAGAGATCGCCCCAGCCGGTGCGGATCACCACCGCGTCGCCCGCCGTGATGCTATCGCCGGACAGCCCCTGCCGCTCCAGCGCCGCTTCCAGGTCAGCGACGGTGACTTCGGTTCCGGCCTCCATCATGCCGCCCTTCAGACCCTTCACGTCGATCAGCACGCCCGGTGTGAAGAAGGGTGTGACATGCTCCATGCCCAGCTTATGCAGGCCATAGGGCCCCGCCATCTCCGAGAGAGGAACGCCGTTGTAGAAGCGCCGCTCGTTCTGGTCGCCCGCGTTGCCCGCCTCGACTCCGATATGGCCCAGGCCGTCGAACTGAGTGCCGACCTGCCCGATCTCCGTCGCCAGGAACTCGTCGTTCCAGATGATCTTGTTGCGACCGAAAACGCCGCCGGTCGGCGCACCGGGAATGCGCATGCCGAAAACGCGGCTGCCGAACAGCGGCATGCCGGCCTCGTAGACCCGCCCGATCGGATAGACCGTCCCGGTCGTGATGCGACTGACGGCCTCCAGAGTCTTGGCCGGCCCCATGTGATTCGCCGCGCCGGCTTGATCCTCCGCCCCCCATTTGGAGGGCCACCAGTCCTCGCCGAACAGTTCGGTCGCCGCCCTGCGGCGGTTCGGAGCGAAGCCGGCGTCCTCTGAGACGCCCCCCTCCAACGCGGCAGCCGGCGTCGCATGACTGAGCTCATGCATGATCACGCCGCCGGTGGCCGCCGCCGCCGCAGTGCCCTTCAGGAAGTTCCTTCGGCCACTGCCCTTGGAATCCAAGGAGCTGTCCTGCTTGTCACCGTCCCGCTGCTTGTCGTCACGCGAAGCCACGCTTCCGCCTCCCTCTCCGAAATCGCCCGAGGTTCGAAACGGCCACCCCAGCCGCTCGATTATGACGAGAGCTTCCGACGCCCCCGCGGGACTGTCAACGGGCAGGCTCGACAAGAGGCAGGCACGACGCCCCGGCTTGGACTACTCCGCCGCCTGTTTCCGGTCCGCCTGTTTCCCCTCCGCCGGCTCCGCGCGCTCGGCAGCCGGGCCGTAGCCGCCGCCGCCCGGCGTTTCGATGACGATGACGTCGCCGGGGCGCATCTCCGCCTTGTCGGTCCCCGACAATTCCTCGACCGTCCCGTCGGCCCGCTCCACGGCGTTGCGGCCGAGCGCGCCGGGTTCGCCGCCGGCGACGCCGAAGTTCGGCACCTTGCGGTGGCTCGAGAGGATCGAGGCGGTCATGGGCTCCAGGAAGCGCAGGCGCCGAACGGCGCCGTCACCGCCGCGCTGCCGCCCCGCGCCGCCGGAGCCGCGCCGGATCTCGAAGGAGTCCAGCAGCACCGGGAAGCGCCACTCCAGCACCTCCGGATCGGTCAGCCGCGAGTTGGTCATGTGCGTGTGAACGGCATCGGTCCCGTCGAAGTCCGGCCCGGCGCCCGAACCGCCGGCGATGGTTTCGTAATACTGATGGGTGGCGTTGCCGAAAGTCAGGTTGTTCATGGTGCCTTGGGCCCCGGCCAGGACCCCGGTGGCGCCGTAGAGGCAGTCGGTGATCGCCTGGCTGGTCTCGACGTTGCCGGCAACGACAGCCGCAGGGTAGGAGGGATTCAGCATGCAGCCCTCGGGGATCGTGATGTCGAGCGGCTTGAGCACGCCCTCGTTCATCGGAATCTCGTCGTCGACCAGGGTCCTGAAAACATAGAGGACGGCGGCGCGACAGACCGCCGAAGGCGCATTGAAGTTGTTGTCCTGCTGCGGGCTGGTGCCGGTGAAGTCGATCCGGGCGGAGCGCGCCTGCTTGTCGATCCGGACCTCGACCTCGATCTGACTGCCGTCGTCCAAGGGATAGACGAAGTGGCCGTCGGCGAGGCGATCGAGCACGCGGCGGACCTGCTCCTCGGCATTGTCCTGCACGTGGCGCATGTAGGCCTGCACCACCTCCAGGCCGAAGTGATCGGCGATGCGGCCCAATTCCTGCACGCCCTTGTTGCAGGCCGCGATCTGGGCCTGCAGATCGGCGACGTTCTGGTCGGGATTGCGCGCCGGATAGTCGCCGGAGGCCAGGAGGTCCCGCAGGGCCTGCTCGCGGAAGGCGCCGCGGTCGACCAGCTTGAAGTTGTCGATCAGCACGCCTTCTTCCGCAACGGTCTTGGAGTCCGGCGGCATGGACCCCGGCGTCAGTCCGCCGACGTCGGCATGATGGCCGCGGCTGGCGACGTAGAAAAGGACCGAGGCGCCGTCCGTGTCGAACACCGGCGTGATCACCGTAATGTCCGGCAGATGGGTGCCGCCGTTGTAGGGCGCGTTGAGCACGTAAACGTCGCCGGGCGCCATCCGGCCGTCGTTCTGGCGGATCACCGTGCGGATCGACTCGCTCATGGAGCCGAGGTGAACCGGCATGTGCGGGGCGTTGGCGACCAGATCGCCCGCCGGCGAAAAGATGGCGCAGGAGAAGTCGAGCCGCTCCTTGATATTCACGGAGTGGGCGGTGTTCTCCAGAACCGAGCCCATTTGCTCGGCGATCGACATGAAGAGATTGTTGAAGATCTCCAACATCACCGGGTCGACCTGGGTACCGACCGCCAGCTCGCGCTCGACCGGCACGCGGCGCTCCAGCACCAGATGATTGCGGTCGGTCAGCTCCGCCTGCCAGCCGGGCTCGATCACCGTGGTCGAGTTGGGCTCGATGATGATGGCGGGGCCGGACAGGCTATCGCCGACAGCGAGATCGGCGCGGTCGTAGACCGGCGCGTCGTGCCAGCGCCCACCGGCATAGAGCGGCCGAACCGCCTGCGGCGCGGGCGCGACCCCACCTGCCGTCTTCGCCAAAATAGGATCTTCGACCGTCTCCATGGCACCGATGGCCTCGACACTGACGGCCTCGACCAGCACGGGCTTGTCGGCCATCAGGAAACCGAAGCGCTGACTGTAGGCCGCCTCGAAGCGCTCCATCAGCTCGGCGCGGCTTCCGTTCTCGACGATCAGGGCGGTGTCGCTGCCCTCGTAGCGCAGATGCACCTTCTCCAGGACGGAGATGAGCGCGTCCTCGATCTCCTGTCCGCGCAGCTCGTCGCGCGCCTCCCTGCCCAGGCGCACGAAGATCGCCGGCAGATCGTCCAGCGCCGTCTCCAGGCGCGCCTCGACCGCCTGCTCCTTCATCAGGCGCAGGTCGGCCAGGCCCATTCCGTAGGCTGAGAGCACGCCGGCGAAGGGATGCACGAAGATGCGGGTCATGCCCAAGGTATCGGCGATGTCGCAGGCATGCTGGCCGCCCGCGCCGCCGAAGCACTGCAGGGCATACTCCGTGACGTCGTAACCGCGCTGGGTCGAGATCTTCTTGATGGCATTGGCCATGTTCTCGACCGCGATGCGGCGGAAGCCCTCGGCCACCTCTTCCGGCGCCCGGCTGTCGCCGCTCGCCTCGCCGATTTCGCGCGCCAGGACCTGGAACTTTTCCTGCACGACCTCGGCGTCCAGGCGGGCATCCGCCTCGGGTCCGAAGACGGCCGGGAAGAAGTCCGGTTGCACACGGCCCAGCATGACGTTGGCGTCCGTCACCGCCAGGGGTCCGCCACGCCGGTAGCAGGCGGGGCCGGGATTGGCGCCGGCGCTATCCGGCCCGACGCGGTAGCGCGCGCCGTCGAAATGCAGAATCGAACCGCCGCCGGCCGCCACCGTGTGAATCTGCATCATCGGCGCGCGCATCCGCACGCCGGCCACCTGAGTCTCGAAGGCCCGCTCGTAGGCGCCGTCGTAGTGGGCCACGTCGGTCGAGGTACCGCCCATGTCGAAGGTGATGATCTTTTCGAAGCCGCCCATGGCCGCGGTGCGCACCGCCCCGACGATGCCGCCGGCGGGACCCGAGAGGATCGAGTCCTTGCCCTGAAAGGTCTGGGCATCGGTCAGGCCGCCGTTCGACTGCATGAACATCAGCCGCACGGTCTCCGCCCCATCCGCATTCAGTTCGCCGGCCACCAGGTCGACATAGCGGCGCAGGATCGGCGAGAGATAGGCATCGACCACCGTCGTATCGCCGCGGCTGACGAGCTTCATCAGCGGGCTGGCCTCATGGCTGACGCTGATCTGGGTGAAGCCGATCTCGCGGGCGATCTCCGCCACCCGCGTCTCATGCTCCGGGTAGCGGTAGCCATGCATCAGCACGACGGCGCAGGCCCGGATGCCGGCATCGTAAGCCGCCTGCAGGCCCTGGCGCGCGACGGCCTCCTCCAGCGCGAGCAGGACCTCGCCGTCGGCCTTCAGGCGCTCCGGCACCTCGACCACGCGCTCGTAGAGCAGCTCCGGCAGTTCGATCCGCTGGGTAAAGAGATGCGGCCGGTTCTGGTAGGCGATGCGCAACGCATCGCGAAAACCACGGGTGATCGCCAGCACCGTGCGGTCGCCCTTGCGCTCCAGCAGCGCGTTGGTCGCGACGGTGGTACCCATCTTGACCGCTTCGATCGCCGCCGACGGAATCGTCGCCCCGGACTCGATCTCCAGCAGTCGGCGCACGCCGGCGATGGCGGCATCGGCATAGAGCTCCGGATTCTCCGACAGCAGCTTGGCACTCAGCAGCCCGCCGTCGGGCCGCCGCGCCACCACGTCGGTAAAGGTTCCGCCCCGGTCGACCCAGAACTGCCAGCCGCGCTTTCCCTCGGGCATCGAAGATCCTCTTTGTCGCTCTGCAGACCAGGCGCTAAAGCAGCAGCTTGGCGCGGGAAGGTCAACGGGCCTCGGCGAGGGTCGGCGCACGGCAGGAGTCGAGACCGGCCCGCAGGCTCGCAGTCTCCAAGTTCCGTCCGATGCAGACGAGACGGCTGTACGGCGGCGCGGCAGGCGGCCAAGCCTCCAGCCACTGCGGCTCGTGGAAGACATGCTGAACGCCCTGGACCAAGAGAGGACGCGCCTCGCCGGCAACCTGGATCAGTCCCTTGACCCGTAGCAGGTCCGCGCCGCTCCGCTCCAACAGCTCACCGAGCCACTTGGTAAAGCGCGTCCAGTCGAGCGGCTCCTCCACGCTCAGGCAATGGGCCGCGATGTCGGAATGGTGACGGTGGCGATGCGGATCCTTCGCGGCATCGAGCCAGCGGTCGAGATCCGCCAGGCGGTCCGCCTCCGGCCGGCGCGCCTGGTTGAGAACGAGCGCCGGATCCAGGTCTCCCTGCAGCACGCGTTGGCGCGGGGCACCGGGATTGAGCACCGCCAGACGCAGCTCCAAGGCCGCCGTGTCGGGCTGCAGGTCGGTCTTGGTCAGCAGCAGACGGTCGGCGACACCGGCCTGCTTGACGGACTCCGGATGGGCCTCCAGCGCCGCGAGGCCGGTGACGGCATCGACGCAGGTCACCACGGCATCGAGGACGAAGAAGCTGCCGACCAGCGGATCGGCAACAAGAGTCTGCAGCACCGGCGCCGGGTCGGCCAGCCCCGTGGTCTCCACCGCCACCCGCGCGAAACGCGGAATCTCTCCAGCCTCCCGCTTCAGGTAGAGATCGCGCAGGGTGCTCACGAGGTCCTGGCGCAGGGCACAACAGAGGCAGCCCGAGGTCAGCACCGTCACCTCGTCGGTCACCGTCTCGACCAGTTCGTGGTCAAGGCCGACGTCGCCCAGTTCATTGACGATGACAGCCGTGTCGGCCAGCTCCGGCCGGACCAGCAGCTTGCGCAGCAGGGTGGTCTTGCCGCTGCCGAGAAAGCCGGTGATCAGGGTGACCGGGATCCGCGCGTCGCTCATACTCTCGTTCGCGGTCCGGCCATCACGCGGCCTGCGCCCGCGCACGTTCGAGCGTGTCCAGCGTCAAATCCGCCAAGGCCAGTGAGGCCGTCAGGCCGGGACTCTCGATCCCGAAGAGATTGACGAGGCCGGGGACGCCGTGAGCTTCGGCTCCCTGGACCACGAAGTCCCTGGCCGGCTCGCCGGGCGCCTGCAGTTTTGGCCGGATGCCGGCATAGCCGGGCTGCAGGGCGCCGTCGGGCAGCTCCGGCCAGTAGCGGCGCACCGCGTCGTAGAAGGCCAGGGCGCGATCCGGGTCGACGTCGTAGTCGTCGGGCCGCGAGACCCACTCCACGTCAGGTCCGAAACGGGCCGCCCCGCCCAGGTCGACGGTGACGTGAACGCCCAGCCCGGCCGCCTCGGGCACCGGATAGATCAGCCGCGCGAAGGGCGAACGGCCGGCGAGGGTGTAGTAACTGCCCTTGGCGAAGTAAGCCGTCGGGATCGCCGACTTCGGCAGCCCCTCGATACGCAGGGCTGTCTCCACGGCGGATAGACCGGCGGCGTTGATCACCGTCTCCGCCAGCAGAGTCATGGGTGCTTGGCCGCCGACCTCCAGGCGCAGACCCTCGGGCGTGACGGCTGCAGCTTCCAGGGGCGCATGAAAGGCAACCATGGCGCCGGCCGCCTCGGCGTCGCCCAGGTAGGACAGCATCAGGCCGTGGCTATCCACGATGCCGGAGCTGGGCGACAGCAGGGCGGCGACGCAGCTCACCGCCGGCTCCAGATCCCGCACCTCTTCCGGCGTTTTCCAGACGAGATCGGACACGCCGTTGGCCGCTGCCTTCGTCTTCAATTCGGCGAGCGTCGGGATCTGCGCCGCGTCGGTCGCGACGATCAGCTTGCCGCAGCGGGCATGGCCGACGGCGTGTTCGGCGCAGTAGCGGTAGAGCGCCTGCTTGCCGTCAAGGCAAGTTCGTGCCTTCAGGCTGCCGGTCGGATAGTAGATACCGGCGTGGATGACCTCCGAGTTGCGCGAGGAGGTCTCGCTGCCGATCTCACCGGCCCGCTCCAGAACGACCACGTCCCGGCCGGCAAGAGCCAGCGCCCGCGCCACCGCCAGTCCGACCACGCCGGCCCCGATCACCACGGCATCGATGCGGTCGACCGCGCTCATCGGACCCTCAGGTCGAAGGGCGCGGCGTCTTCCCAAAGGAAGCTCCCGTCATCCTGCCGGATCAGTTCGGGGAAGTGGCCGGGGACGATGCGGTCGGCCATTTCCAGGATCCGCCGGATCGAAGCCGTGCCGCGCTCGACGGTGTCGAAGGCCATGTCGCAGCGCCGGGCGATGGCTTCCTTGGCGTACTTAATGGCATCGCCCGCCAGTACCACGGTGCCGCGTGCCGCCGTTTCCAGCCGCAGGGCATAGCAGCCGGGCGTATGACCCGGCGCCGGGAACCAGCCGATGCGGTTGGAAAGTTGCCCCTCGCCCTCGATCAGTTCCAGGTCGTGGCGTTCCAGCTGCGCGTGAATGCCCCAGGGCATGAAGAGGTCCTTGTCGTGCGGTGCGGCGGCATAATCCCACTCGGACTTGCTGACCAGCACCTTCGCCTTGCGGAAGAGATCGACGTTGTGGGCGTGATCGAAGTGCAGGTGAGAGAGGAAGACCAGACGAATATCGTCCGGCTCCAGGCCGCGCGCCGCCAGGGCCTTGACCAGGCCCAGGCGCGAGACGTAGCCGCCGGTATCGAACAGCAGCGGGCCCTCGCCCGTCTGGACCAGCGTGATGTTGGCGATGCCGAGGAAATCGTCCTTCAGGCGCAGATTGTTGCCCTGGACGAGGATGTCGTAATCCGGTGTCATGCTCCCGAGTCTAACAGGCCTTGCATCGTCGCGTCTTGCATGTTGACCTTTGGATCCACAGGGAAAAACAGTTTCTCGATAAGCGCAACCGGACTTGCAAAAGAGGTCACAGCGCACGGGAACTGCCGAACGACAGGGGAACTTCATCGATGCGCAAAACTCTTCGCGTCGCGCAGGCCGCAACGCTGACCGTCGGCCTGATGGCAGGCCTGGCCGTCGGCCCGGCTCTCGCCGAGACCTGGGATCTGCCGACGCCCTACCCGGAGGGCAATTTCCACACCCAGAACATCATGCGATTCGCCGAGGAGGTGAACGCGGCGGCGGGCGACGATCTGGAGGTCGTCGTGCATCCGGCGGGTTCGTTGATCAAGCATCCGGAGATCAAGAACGCGGTGCGCTCCGGCCAGGTGCCGGTCGGCGAATTCCTGCTCTCGCGCCTGTCGAACGAGAACCCCGTGTTCGGCGCCGACTCCGTGCCGTTTCTGGCGAACAGCTACGACGCGGCGGAAAGACTCTGGGATGCGTCGCGCGAGGTGACGGAGGCCCTGCTCGCCCGCCAGAACCTGATGATTCTCTTCGTGGTGCCCTGGCCGCCCCAGGGCATCTACGCCGACGGCGAGGTCGCCACGCTGGACGACATGTCCGGCCTGAAGTTCCGGACCTACAACGCCGCGACGGAGCGTCTGGCGCAACTCGCCGGCGCCGTGCCGACCCAGGTCGAGGTGCCCGACATCTCGCAGGCCTTCGCGACCGGTCGCGTCGAGGCCATGATCACCTCGCCCTCCACCGGCGTGAACATCAAGGCCTGGGACTTCCTGTCCCACTACTACGACACCCAGGCCTGGCTGCCGAAGAACGTCACGGTGGTCAATGTCGATGCCTTCGAAGCCCTGTCTCCGGAGCTGCAAGAGGCTGTAAAGACTGCCGCCGCCGCGGCCGAGCAACGCGGTTGGGAGGCCTCCAGGAACGAAACCGCCGAGAAGACCCAGATCCTCTTGGACAACGGCATCGCCGTAGCCGATCCCAGCGAGTCTCTCGCGGCCAGCCTGCGCGAGATCGGCGCGACCATGGCCGACGAATGGGCCGAGCAGGCCGGCGACGACGGCGCCGCGATCCTGGAGAACTACCGGAATTGAGGCGGGCGATCGAGGCGCTTGGGGGCGGATTCTGCCGACCCGTCTCTCATGCGCCGGGCTTCGCCGGACGAACCCTCCCTTCTCGATAGGTCGCCTCTGATGCTGCGCACCGCGCTCGACCGGCTCTATCTGGCGTCAGGCTGGATCGCCGCCGGTTTCCTGCTGGCCATCTTCGCCGTCGTGCTGGGCCAGGTCCTGCTCAACCTGATCGACGTTCTGCTGCGCTGGACTCTGGGCAAACCCATCGGCTTGCTGATTCCCTCCTACGCCGAGTTCGCCGGCTTCTTTCTGGCCGCCGCCTCCTTCTTCGCCCTGGCCTATACGCTGAAACAGGGGGGCCACATCCGGGTGACGCTGGTGATCCAGCATCTGCCTGCAGGATTGCGCCGGGCGATCGAGATCTGGTGCTGCGGCGTCGGCGTTGCTGTGTCGGGCTACTTCACCTTCTGGATCGCGCGGCTCACCGGAGAGTCCTGGCGTTTCGGCGACGTCTCCTACGGCCTGGTCCCGATTCCGCTCTGGCTGCCGCAGCTTGCGATGACCCTGGGCGCTCTCGTGCTCACGGTCGCCTTGCTCGACGAACTGCAGCGCGTCGCGCGCGGCAAGCCACCGGCCTACGACCAGGGTGAAGATCTGCTCGGCCCCAACAGCTAGACGACGTCGGCAACCGGACGGCCGCGTTTAGGGATCAAAATGGACGAACTGCTGCTCTCCGGCCTTCTCGCCGTCGCCCTGCTGGCCTTCCTGGCCAGCGGCGTCTGGGTCGCCTTCGCACTGATGGCCTGCGGCTGGGTCGCCATCGCGCTCTTCACCGGCCGGCCGGTCGGCCAGGTCCTGGCCTCCAGTGTCTGGGGCGCCTCGGCGGAATGGGCGCTCGCCGCGCTGCCGCTCTTCATCTGGATGGGCGAGATCCTGTTCCGCTCGCGGCTCTCCTCCGACCTCTTCACGGGATTGGTGCCTTGGATGGCGCGGCTGCCGGGACGGCTGCTGCACACCAACATCCTGGCCTGCGGCATCTTCGCCGCCGTGTCGGGCTCCTCGGCGGCGACGGCGGCCACCATCGGCAAGATGTCGCTGCCCGAGCTGCAGCGCCGCGGCTACCACGAGCGCATGACCATCGGCACCCTGGCGGGGTCCGCCACGCTCGGCTTGCTGATCCCGCCCTCGATCATCCTGATCGTCTATGGCGTCGCGATCGAGGAGTCGATCGCCCGCCTCTTCATGGCCGGCGTCGTGCCGGGCCTGATGCTGATGGCGCTCTTCATGCTCTTCGTCGGCGTCTGGTCGCTGCTCAATACCGACAAGGTGCCACCGGCCGAGAGGATCTACGGTTGGCGCGAGCGCTTCGTCGGTCTGAGGCGGCTGGCTCCCGTGGTGGGGCTGATCCTGGGCGTGATCGGCTCAATCTATTTCGGTATCGCCAGCCCGACCGACGCGGCGGCCGTCGGCGTGGCCCTCGCCCTGCTGCTGTCCTGGTCGTCCGGCACGCTGACGTGGGAGAGCTTCAAGGCCTCGTTGCTGGGGGCGACCCGCACGTCCTGCATGATCGCCTTCATCCTGGCCGGCGCCGCCTTCCTGACCACGGCCATGGGCTTCACCGGCCTGCCCCGCGAGCTGGCCGCCTGGATCGGCGAACTGGAGCTCAGCCGCTACGAACTGATCTTCGTCCTGACGCTCTTCTTTATCGTGCTCGGCTGTTTTCTCGACGGCATCTCGGTGGTGGTGCTGACCACGGCGATCGTCCTGCCGATGATCGACGCCGCCGGCATCGACCGGATCTGGTTCGGGATCTATGTCGTCGTGGTCGTCGAGATGAGCCAGATCACCCCGCCGGTCGGCTTCAATCTCTTCGTCATCCAGGGTCTGACGGGCCGCAACATCCTTCAGGTGGCCTACGCGGCTCTACCCTTCTTCCTGATCATGGTTCTGGCCGTCGTACTGCTGGTGATCTTCCCGGAACTGGCGACCTGGCTGCCCACCCAAATGGCGGCGCGTTAGATCTCCGCCGCGAAGCGCTTGGCCGCCGTCTCGTCCCAGGCGATGCCGATTCCGGGCGCCTCGCTCGGGCGCCCGACGCCATCGGTCACCGCGAAAGGCTCGGCCAGGACCGGGGCGGCCCAGTCGACGTATTCGAGCCAGTGGGCCGTGGGCGTGGCCGCCAGCAGATGGCTCGAAATCTCCGGGAAAAGGTGACTGGAAACCTGCACGCCGCGGGCTGCGGCAAGGCCGGCGGTCCGCTGCCAGCCGGTGACGCCGCCGATCTTCATGGCATCGGGCATGAAGACGGCATCCAGCCCCGCCTCCAGGGCCTTGTCGAAGTCGCCGGCGCCCCAGCAGTTCTCGCCCTGCTGGATCGGCAGAGCCGTCTCGGCCGCCACCGCCGCGTGGCCCCGGTAGTCATCCCAGGGCAGCGGCTCCTCGATCCATTCCAGGTCGAAGTCCTCAAGCGGCGGCACCCGGTGCTTGGCTTCCGCCAGCGTCAGCGTCTGATTGAAGTCCACGAAAAGGCGGGGGTTCGGCCCGATTGTCTTGCGCACGGCGGCGGCCACATCCAGGTCCTGGGCACGGGTCGGGTAGCCGAGGCGGAGCTTGATCGCCTGGAAGCCCTCGGCCAGCAGCGCCACGGCCTCTTCAGCCGCCATAACGGCGCCGATCATGCCCAGACCCTTGCTGTTGTAGGCCGGCAGGCGCCGCGCCTCGGCCCCCAAGAGCCGGTAGAGCGGCAGGCCCTGGGACTTGGCCAGGGCATCCCAGGCCGCCATGTCGAGCCCTGCCAGCGCCATGCCGACCAGACCCGGACGCCCGAGCAGCCGGAAGGCCGCTGCCAAGCGCTCCGCGAGGGCCAGGGGCGCGACCCGCTGGCCGGCAATCAGCGGTGTCAGCTCCTCGACCTGCCGGGCCGTCGCCGCCAAGGCGCGCGGCGTGTAGGTGAAGAGGTAGGCGCTGCCGGTCACACCCTCCTCGGTCTCCAGATCCACCAGTACCAGCGGCGCCTTGTCGACCGCGCCGCCGGCCGTCACGAGCGGCAGGGCGAGCGGGACCAGGACCGGCCGGGCGGTGATGCGATGGATCGTCAACTCGGCCGTGGCGACGGCAGGCGCGGTCGGCAACTGGGTCATGGCTGGTTGGTCATGGTTGGCTCGCGGGCTCCGGTTCCTAGCGGTTTGGGTTGAGGCCCCATATTGCAGTACCCTTGCCGCGGGGGAAATGCGGACCAACAGGAAAGATCGTGCCATGAGCATCGCCGAAAGCCACATCGAGCCACCGCGCAGCGACCCGGCGCCGGCCATCGCCGAGCTGCAGGCTCTGCTGGGCGAGCGGCTCTCGACCGCCGCCGCCGTCCGCGAACAGCATGGCAAGGACGTCAGCTATCACGAGGGCGCCGCGCCCGACGCGGTCGCCTTCGCCGAAACGACGGAGGAAGTGGCGGAGATCGTCAAGATCTGCGCCCGCCACAAGACGCCGATCATCCCCTTCGGCACCGGCACCTCCCTGGAGGGTCACATCGCGGCGCTGCGCGGCGGCGTCTCCCTCGATGTCAGCCGCATGACGGCGGTGCTGGAGGTCAATCGGGAGGATCTGGACTGCCGGGTTCAAGCCGGCGTCACGCGCAAGGGCCTCAACGAGTATCTGCGCGACAGCGGGCTGTTCTTCCCCATCGACCCCGGCGCCGACGCCTCGCTCGGCGGCATGGCGGCCACCCGCGCCAGCGGGACCAACGCGGTGCGCTACGGCACCATGCGCGAGAACGTGCTGGGGCTGACGGTGGTCACCGCCGACGGACGGGTCGTCAGGACCGGCGGTCGCGCGCGCAAGTCCTCGGCGGGTTACGACCTGACACGGCTGTTCGTCGGTTCGGAAGGTACGCTCGGCGTGATCACCGAGGTACAGTTGCGGCTCTACGGCATTCCGGAGGCGACCTCAGCCGCCGTCTGCGCCTTCGCCGACCTGGAAGGTGCGGTCAACACGGTGATTTCCACGATCCAGCTTGGGGTTCCCGTCGCGCGGATCGAACTGCTGGACGAAGTGCAGATGCGGGCCTGCAACCTCTACTCCAAGCTCGACTTTCCCGAGCAGCCGACTCTCTTCTTCGAGTTCCACGGCACCGAGGCCGGCGTGCAGGAGCAGGCCGAGACGGTCGGCGAGTTGGCCGGCGAGTTCGGCGGCGCCAACTTCCAGTGGGCAACGCGGCAGGAGGATCGCAGCCGCCTCTGGCAGGCCCGGCACGACGCCTACTGGGCGGCCAAGGCGCTGAAGCCGGGGTCGGAGGGCTGGGCGACCGATGTCTGCGTGCCGATCTCGCGGTTGGCCGAATGCATCCTGGAGACCAAGCAGGACGTCCAGGACAGCGGCCTGCTGGCCCCCATCGTCGGACATGTCGGCGACGGCAACTTTCACCTGGTCTACCTGCTGGATCCCGGCGACGCCGCGCAGCACGACAAGGCCGAGACGGTCAACGACCGCATGATCGCCCGGGCCCTCCGGATGGGCGGCACCTGCACCGGCGAGCACGGCATCGGCTACGGCAAGATGCACTTCCTGCAGGCCGAACACGGCGAGGCCGTCGCCTTGATGCGTCAGGTGAAGCTGGCGCTCGACCCCGACAACATCATGAATCCCGGCAAGGTGGTACGGGTCTAAGGGGTATTGGCCGGAAACGGACCTCATCAGCCGGCCGATATCCCAAACGAGCATGTCTCACTGATAGACTGGAGGGATGCCGTCGAAACGAACCCACCGGTCACCGGAACTACCCGCAGCGACGCAACGCGCAGCCGACGCGCGCGCCCGCCGTCCGGCCGGACGGCGCGAAAGCCTCTACGCGTTCACCTACGTCGATAGTCCGCTCGGCCAGCTGCTCATCGCCGGCGATGAGCGGAGCCTGCGGCTCATCGGCTTTCCCAGCGGCAGCAGAGCGACAACCCCCGGCCCCGGCTGGCGGCGTGACGACGGGCGCTTCGCGTCGGTCGCCGAGCAGCTTCGGAGCTACTTCGCCGGCGAGTTGAAGCAGTTCGACCTGACCTTGCGAACGTCCGGAACCGCCTTCCAGACCTCGGTCTGGAGCGCGCTACGCCGGATTCCGCATGGACAGACGGTCACCTACGCGGAGCTTGCCCTGAGCATCGGGCGGCCAAGCGCGGTTCGGGCCGTGGGTGCCGCCAACGGCGCCAATCCGCTGCCCATCGTGGTTCCCTGCCACCGCGTCATCGGCACCAACGGAAGCCTGACTGGCTTCGGAGGAGGACTGGACGCGAAGCGGTTCTTGCTTGATCATGAAAAACAGGTCGCGGGCAGGTAAGCGTTGCGGCACCGCTGGCCTTCAGGGCCGCTCGTCTTCACGCCTATGCTGTTCGAGTCTGCGCCGGGCCGCATCACGCTCCGCCAACGCGAGGGCCTTCTCGGCTTTGCTGAGGCCGTAAACCGCACGGTTCTCCGAAGCTTGGAGTTGCTTCCGGTCCCGGTCCTTGGTTTTACGCACTTGGCGCAGGGACACCACCTCGCCCATCTTTCATGGTCTCCTAGGGTGCTTTGCGGCCTTCAAGCGACGACGAACGACGCCATGATAGAGGTAAAAGCGGCCTGTGCCAGCCTTTAGTTGTTAATACCTGCAGGAGTTCTACGGTTGGTTAAAAGAAGTTTGATCGGGCTCGTGGTCCTGCTGGCGCTGCTGGTCGGCGCGGCACTGGTGGTGCCGTCCTTCGTCGACTGGAACGCCTACAAGGATCAGATCGCGCGCGAAATCGAGGCCGCGACCGGCCGCCAGCTCACCATCGCAGGAGATGTCGGCCTGTCTCTGCTGCCAACCCCCCGTCTGACCGCGGGGCAGGTCAGCCTGAGCAACGTGGCAGGCGGCCAGGCACCGCAAATGGCGAGTTTGGAAGCCCTGGAGGTGCGCGTTGCCTTGGCTCCGTTGCTGTCCGGCGACATCCAGGTGCAGTCGCTGGTCCTGGTCGCCCCGACGGTCAGCCTGGAGCGACTGGCCGATGGCCGCGCCAACTGGCAGTTCGGCACCGAAACGGCCCCAGAGACAGCGGCCCCAGAGACAGCGGCCGAAGACGTCACGACCCGAGACACTACAGCGAGCGACCAGCCGGCTCAGCCGAGCGAACCGTCAAGCCAGCCGCAACCGGCAGCGAGCTCGAGCCCGGCAATTCGGCTGGATTCCGTCTCCATCGAGGATGGAACCGTCATCTATCGCGACCTGGCGACCGGAACGGAAGAACGGCTCGAACAGCTCGACGCGGAGATTTCGGCCGACAGCCTTCAGGGCCCCTTCGAGGCCTCCGGCACCGCAATTGCCCGCGGCCAGGCCGTCGCCTTCGAAACACGCAGCGGCCGTCTGGGCGATGGCGCCGCTCCGATCGCGCTGGAGCTCGCCCTGCCGGAAGCGGGCACGGCCAGGGTCAATCTGCGCGGCAGCTTCGACCGGACAGCTCAGGCCTTTGAAGGCCGGCTAGAGGCAGGCGGCGAAAACCTCGCCCTGCTGGCCGAGGCGCTCGCCCCCGGCAGCGGACTGCCGGCCCAGTTGGCGGAGAGTTTTGCGCTCTCCAGCGATATCGCTCTGGCCGGCGAGACGCTGAATCTGAACGACTTGCAACTCACCCTCGGCGGCACCAACGCCACCGGCGACGCCGAGGTGATCCTGGCGTCGCAACTGGACGGGCAAGTCGCCTTGAACGTCGCTCGCCTCGACCTCGACGATCTGCTCGAGTCACCGCTCGACGGCGGCGGCGGCCAGGCACCCGCCGGAGGCTTCGTGCTGCCGCAAGATATCGCGCTGGGCTTCGAGCTGATCGTCGACGCGCTGGTCTACAAGGGTCAGGTCGTACGGCAGGTCCTGGTCAGCGGGCGCCTGGCAGAAGGGGCCGTCACGCTGGATCAGGCCTTGGCCCTGCTGCCGGCGGGTGGCGACCTCTCGGTCAGCGGTCGACTGACGGCGGAGGAAGGAATACCGCGCTTCGCCGGGACGCTGGAGGGAGCCAGCGACAACCTGCGTGGCCTCGCCCAATGGCTGGAATTGGAGCTCCCGCCGGCCCCGAACGACCGACTGCGCCGCGCCTCCCTTTCCACCGCAGTCGACGTCACGCCGGCGCGCGCGCAACTCAGCGGCCTGGTGCTGGAAATCGACTCCACCACAGTTCAGGGCGGCATCAACCTGGCCCTCGGACGGGCCAAACCGGCCTTCGGCGCCGGACTCAGCGTCGACCGGATCAACTTGGACGCCTACCTGACCGGGTCGGGCGGCGGCGGCGGACCGGATGACCTACAGGTCGCGCAGGCCGAGCAGGCGACCCCGGAAACGGGCGAAGCGCAGCCGCAAGCCGCGAACCCGCTCGAGAGCTTCGACGCCAATCTCAACATCCTGGTCGGCAATCTGACCTACGGCGGCCAACAGACCAACGACCTCACGCTCCAGGCCCAGGTGAAGGACGCCGACCTGACCGTTCAGTCCCTCACCGTGGGCGATCTGGTGGGCGGGTCCGCCAGCTTCGCCGGCGTGATCAGCGGTCTGCCGGACAACCCCGAGGTGGCGGACGGACAGTTTCGGCTCGAGGTGCCCGACACCGAGCGGCTTGCCAGGCTGTTGGAACAGCCCGCCTCCGGCGCGCTCGCCCAGCTCGGCAGCCTCTCGGTCGACGGGACGGCAAGCGGCAGCCTCGACGCCTTCGGCACCGATCTCCGCGCACGGATCCCCGAAGGCAGCTTCGCCTTCGCCGGGCAGGTGAGCCAGCCTGCTGGCAATCTTGCCGTGGAGAACGGGCGCCTGTCTCTCGAGCTTTCCGATACCCGGCGGCTGGCGCAGATCGCCGGGCTCGCCGATTCGCCCGTGGCCCGATTGGGCGCCTTGCAGATCTCGGGTCCCCTCTCCGGAAACGCCAACGATCTCACACTGGACCTGTCGGGGCAGGCGCTGGGCGGTAACATCGCCGCCGCCGGCCGGGTGCAGCAAGGCAAGACGCTGCGCCTGGAAAATCTACGCGTGACGGCGCGGGAGGTGACGGGGAGCAGAATCGCAGACCTGATCGGCCCGGCAGCCGATCGCTTGGCGGGACTCGGCGCTCTGAATCTCGCAACCACGATGAACGGCAGTCCCGACGGCGAACTGAGTTACGACACCACGCTCGGATTGCTCGGTGGAGAGATCCGGGGCAACGGAACGGCCAGCGGCGTGACCGGCTCGCAGATGAGCTACAGCTTCGACGCCGCCGTCGACCTTCCACAGCTTGGCCGACTGCTGACCACCCTGGGTATGGAGCAGACGCTGCGCGACGGCGTCGGGCTGAATGCGACGGCTCGGATCAGCGGCACGCCGCTGCAAATCCAGGTTGGCGGCCTGACCGGTCGGTTGGGTCCGACCGACCTGGCCGGAGAGACCGCCGTCACCCTGACCGGTGCCCGGCCGGCGATCCAGGCGACCCTGCAGCTCGGTCAGATCCCGCTCGATCGGTTGCTTGACGACGGCCTTTCGGGCGGTGGCGGGCAGTCGCCCGGCCGCTGGTCGAACGAGCCCTTGCCCCTCGACGCGCTCGCCGGGCTCAACGTCACGGCCGATGTCACCGCGGCCTCGATCAGTCAGGGGGATTTGGCTTTGTCCAACGCCACGATCCCGCTGCGTCTGGAGAACTCGCTTCTGCAAATCGACGCGCTGACGGGCCGGGCGCTCGGCGGCAACCTGCGCATGGCGCTCTCTCTAGACGCCCGCGACCCGCGCGCGGCCGGGCTCGACTTCGATGTGACGGGCACGCAACTCGACAGCGCGCAGCTGGCGCCATCGGAGGGGACGGCCGCCGGGCGCGTCAGCGGTCCGATCGATCTGCGGATCACCGGCAACAGCCTGGGAGCCAGCGAAGCGCAGCTGGTCGGCAACCTGGCCGGTCAGGGCACTGTCGGCGGCCAAATCACCGTCCGGGCCACCGCGGAGGAGGCCGTCGGCAACGTGCTGCTGGGCATCCTGGGTCAGCAGATCCGGGAGTTGCGGGGACTCAGCAATACGGTCAACGCGGTTTTCAGCGCCTTTGCCGGTACCCCGGCGCAGTTGAGCGGCAGCTTCGCGATCGAGAAGGGCGTCGTACGCACCAGCGATCTTACCCTGACCGGCCGCGATGCCGTAGCCCGCGGCCAGGGCATTGCCGCCGATCTGCCGGCCTGGACACTCGACCTGCGGACCGACCTCTATCGCGGACAGGAACGACAGCCCTACCTGACGGCTCTGCTGAGCGGATCGCTGGACGAACCCGACGTAAAGGTCTCCGGCCAGCCCTTCCAGCGCGGGCAGCAACGGCCAACGACCGAAGACCAGGCACCGTCGGCGCCGCAACAGGAGCCGTCGCCGGAAGACCAGCTGCGCGAGCAAGGCGAGGAAATTCTGAGGGGCTTGTTCCGAAATCTGCAGTAGGGCAGCCATGCCGGTACAACTCGACAGCCCCCTGAGCGACGCGCTGCGCGGTCCGCGCTTGTTCGCGGGCGAGGTGTTGATCTTTCGCCAGGTGCCCGCCGCCCAGGATCTCGTCGCCTTGGCTCTGCGGCGTTTGCGGAGCTGTTTTCCCGAAACGGAAGACCCGGCGACGGCACAGCGGGTTCTGGCCGAAGCCGAGTTCCTGAAGCGTGTGGTTGCGTTGACGGCCGCCTGGCGCAAGGACCCGGAGGTGACCGTCGCCTTCGCCCGGCTTCTGACGGCACTCGGCTGCGACCCCGCCGAGACCTACGTGGACGACTTCTACCTGAGAACGCAGCCCTCGCAGCTCGGCCGGACGCACCGCCGCACGAAGCCGCTGCACGCCCACCGCGATACCTGGGGCTCCAATCTGACGGCGCAGGTCAACTGGTGGCTGCCGGTCACGCCGTTGACCGCCGGCCGAACCCTGGCGCTCTTCCCGCGCTACTGGGCTGAGCCGATCGCCAACGACAGCGCCGATTGGGACTGGGAGGAACTGAAGGCCGCCCGCCGGCGCGCCCGCGACGCAGGCCGCGATCCCGATGCCGCCTACCCGACCTTGCCGCAACCGTTGGAACCGGTGGCCGAAGGCGAAGCGCTGCTCGTGCTGCCGGAGGTCGGCGATGTCGTGGCCTTCTCCGCCGCTCAACTCCACGCCAGCGTGCCCAACCACACGGGCGTCACCCGCTTCTCGCTCGAGACACGCACAGTCTGGACGGCAGATCTGGAGGCCAACCGAGGCGCGCCCAATCTCGACGGCCGGGCACCGCGCGTGCCGCGTGAATGGTTCCGGCGTCTCGCAGACGGCAGCAGCCTGGCCGACACTTGAAGTCGCTTACGACCGGTCCTCCTTCACGCGCCGAAACACCCAGACGCGCACCGCACTGGAGAGGTTGGTCTCGCCGGCCTCGGTGCGCCGCGCATCGATCGCTTCGACCAGCGCGCTGACCGTCGTGCCCTCCGCCAGGGCGATCTCCTTGAGCGCTTGCCAGAAAGGCTCCTCGAGTGTGAGAGAGGTGGCATGCCCGGCGATCACCACGGAGCGCTTTTTCATCGCGGCCGCTCTTTCGGCTCCGACGGTGTGCTGGCGGAGCGGCCCGACTCCACCCTCACGCTTCCTTCACCTAGGCTTTCGACGGCCCGACCATCATCTCCGGCCGAACCCAGTCATCGAACTGCTCTGCGGTCAGCAGGCCGAGCGCGATGCCGGCATCCTTCAAGGTCGAATTCTCGGCATAGGCCTTCTTGGCGATCTTGGCGGCGTTGTCGTAGCCGATGTGCGGGTTGAGCGCCGTGACCAGCATCAGCGACTCGTTCATCAGGCTGGTGATCCGCTCGACGTTCGGCTCGATTCCCGCGACGCAGTTCTCGAGGAAGGAGACGGCGGCATCGCCCAGAAGCTTCGCCGACTGGAGCAGGTTGTAGGCGATCACCGGCTTGAAGACATTCAGCTCGAAGTGGCCGTGGGAGCCGGCGACCGTGATCGCGGTGTGATTCCCCATCACTTGGGCGCAGACCATGGTGATGGCCTCGGCCTGGGTCGGATTGACCTTGCCCGGCATGATCGAGGAGCCGGGCTCGTTGGCCGGCAGCAGCAGTTCGCCGAGGCCGCAGCGCGGGCCGGACCCCAGCAGGCGGATGTCGTTGGCGATCTTCATCAGCGAAACGGCAACGCTGTTGAGCGCGCCGGAAGCCTGCACGGCAGCATCCTCGCTGGCCAGCGCCTCGAATTTGTTGGGGGCGGTGACAAACCGGAAACCGGTGATCTGGGCGACCTCCGCCGCAAAGGCTTCGGCAAAGCCCTCGACGGCATTGAGGCCGGTGCCGACCGCGGTGCCGCCCTGGGCCAGTTCGTGCAGCTTCGGCAGGGACTGCTCGATCCGCTCGATCCCGTTCTCAAGCTGCTTGGCGTAGCCCGAGAACTCCTGACCCAGGGTCAGGGGCGTGGCATCCATCAGGTGGGTCCGGCCGATCTTGATGATGTCGCCGTAGGCGTCGGCCTTCTCGGCCAGGCCGGCATGGAGACGACCGAGCTTCGGCACGGTCTCGCTGGCGATCTGGCTGACGAAGGCAATGTGCATCACGGTCGGAAAGGTATCGTTCGACGACTGACCCATGTTGCAGTGGTCGTTGGGATGCACGGGCGACTTGCCGCCTCGGGTCCCGGACAGGATCTCGTTGGCGCGCCCGGCGATCACCTCGTTGGCGTTCATATTGCTCTGGGTGCCGGATCCGGTCTGCCAGACCACCAGCGGGAACTGGTCGGAGAGCCGGCCCTCGATCACCTCGTTGGCGGCTTGGCAGATTGCCTTGCCGATCTCCTCGGGCAGGCGGCCCATGGCGAGATTGACCCGCGCGGCCGCCAGCTTCTGCACGCCCAGCGCCGTGACGATGGCCGGCGGCATGGTCTCGCCGCCGATCTTGAAGTTCTGCAGCGACCGTTGGGTTTGCGCGCCCCAGTAAGCCTCGGCAGGCACCTGGACCTCGCCCATGGTGTCGGATTCGCTGCGGGTGGCGGTCGCACCGGTCGATTGCGCGGACATGTCTGTTGCGGCCCCTCGTAGTGGCTTGAGAACTCAGAGCCGGTTTGTAGCATGCCCGCAGGCGACGGGAAGAGGGCTCCGAGCGCGGCGCTCCGAGCGCACCTGTCCTGTGCGGTTCCGAGACCGCACCGCGATGGCTCGATTGCGAACTTTACGCTCTTTTAAGCATGGCGCGCCAAGCTGGAGGTCTCACTCTAACGTTCAGGAGTAGAGCGGGAGTCCGGCGCTGCGGGGAATTGCAAGTGTCGCCACGCACCTCTGCCCCGCTCTAGGAGAGCCACGATGCAGGATGACCTGACCCAGCGCGACCTTTCCGGCAAGCGTGTGCAGGACATGACCCCGGCCGAACGGCTGGAGATGAAGCGTCGCTTCGAAGAATTCGTTCAGACGATGCGCAAAACCCGCCCGACCGCGGAGAAGGCACCGGCGAAGTCGGCCCAGCGGTGGGATCCGCGCACCTTCGGCGCCAGGACTCTCAACGGAAAGAGCGGACCGGCACGCTAGAACAGGCCGACCAGGCTCTAGCTCTTGCTTTTACGGAAGCGGTCGAGGGACACCACGGTCTGGTCGCCGGTGGCTGGGGCATCGTCAGCCTTGGCCTCGTCCGAAACATTTCCTCCCGATAGATCGTCAGCCGACATATCGTTCGGTGCCTCGCCGTGCGGGAGTCCGTCCGACGACGGCCGCTGGGCCTCGGCTTCCGGCGCTTCCGCGGCCTCGCCCTCCGACTCGAGGTCCGTGAGTTGCTGACCGGACGCGAAGGTGAAACCGAACCGCACGCTGGGATCGGCAAAGGCGGCAATCGCCACGTAAGGTACCTGCAACCGCGCCGGAATCTCGTTGAAACTGAGGGTGACGCCGAAGCCCTGCTCATCGACCTCCAGATCGCTGAAGCGATGCTGCAGAACGATCGTCATTTCATCCGGATAGCGTTCGCGCAACCAACCGGGGATCTCCACCTCGTCCTGACCGGTGCGGAAGGTGATGTAAAAGTGATGCTCGCCGGGCAGCCCTTCTTCGGCGGCGCGCTCCAGCGCGGCACGAACCACGCCGCGCATGGCCTCCTCGACCAGTTGGTCGTAACGCATCAGATCTTCAGACGTCGTCATGCGTGTCTCTGTAGCGGTCGATGATCCGGACTGTCTGGAGGGTCGAGCCGGCGAAAATAAAGTGGGGCGCTTCTTGTTGACGGGTGCGCCCCGAACCCCGCCTTGAGGGGCTTAGACCTCAAGGGCTTTAAATACGTGGTTCGTGAAACCGCTTACGCGGCAGCACGAGCCTCAGCGAAGTTGTCGTTCGCACGTATTGAACGGCCCGATAACGGCGGTACCATGCCGAGCGCCGAACCAGCCTTTACCACGCGTGTCGATCCTGTTTCGCCCCCGTAGACGGACCGGGAAGAACGGTTGCGGCTGCGTGCCACGCCCGCCCCTACCCGGGCCGGTGAATGGTGGAGGCGCCGGGTACTGCCCCCGGGTCCACTGCGCTTATTTCGTTAGCCCGTTTAGCGCCATAGCCGGTTACCCGGCAGTAAAAGAGTATAAGACCCTTGGCGGCGTGGCGAAAGGCCCCGTCCGACAAGGATTTACCCCTGCCTCCCACCTCGAGAGATCCCAGCTTATGCAGATTCCCTTGATCGACGCCGCAGCCGTCGAGGACCGGCTGACCTGGACCGCCGTGGCCGACGCCATCGCGGCCGGCCATCGCGGCCCCAAGGCGGAGATCGGCGACCTGCTGCTGCGGCGCGGCACCGACGCCTGCCTGAACCGGGCCGCCTGGCTCGACGGAGTCGGTCTGGCGCTCAAGTCGGTTACCGTCTTTCCCGGCAACGTCGCGCGTCACCCGCCGCTGCCCTCGGTTCAGGGCGTTGTGGTGCTGTTCGACGACGCGGACGGCAGCGTCACGGCGCTGATCGACGGCCCCCTGGTGACCAAGTGGAAGACGGCCGGCGATTCGGTGCTGGGCGCCCGCCTGCTCGCCCGGCCGGAGTCCCGGCGGTTGCTGATCCTGGGCTCCGGCGTGGTCGCGGCCTCGCTGATCGAGGCCTACCGCGAGATCTTTCCGGATTTGCGGGAGATTGCGATCTGGAGCCGCAAGCCGGCAAACGCCGCCAAACTGGCCGCCGCCTACCCGGACGACCCGGTCCGGGTCCGCGCGGTCGAGGATCTGGAGCGGACGGCGCGGCAGGCCGACATCATCGCCTGCGCCACCATGGCGACCGCGCCGATCCTGCGCGGGGACTGGGTCGGGCCCGGCTGCCACGTGGATCTGATCGGCGCCTTCCGGCCCGACATGCGCGAGGCCGACGATGCCCTGATCGCCAAGGCCGAGCTCTTCGTCGACAGCCGAGAGACCGCGATCCACGACATCGGCGAGTTGGCGATCCCCATTGCCGCCGGCGTCATTTCGGAGAGCGACTTGCGCGGCGACCTGCACGACCTGGCCGGCGGCGGTGCCGGACGCAGCGGCCCGCAGGCCGTCACCCTCTACAAGAACGGCGGCGGCGCGCATCTGGATCTCATGACGGCGAACCTGATCGCGCAGGTGTGGAAGAGCCGGCTCTAGCCGACTCGGGTCGGTCGCGCTAGGTTCCGCTCACCATGAGTTTGACACCCGACCAACAAGCTGAAATCGAAGAGGCGCGCAACGAGACGCGCCAGACCCTGCGACCTGTCGCGCCGGCGCTGGAAGAAGTGCTCTACCAGGCAATTCCGGTGCTCGATCGGGGCTTCGTCCGGGTCGTCGACTATATGGGCGACGATGCGGCCGTGGTGCAGTCGGCGCGCGTGTCCTACGGACGCGGCACCAAGTCGCTGCGCAACGACGAAGGCTTGCTCCGCTACCTGCTGCGCCATCGCCACACGACGCCCTTCGAGATGTGCGAGATCAAGTTCCACGTGAAGCTGCCGATCTTCGTGGCGCGGCAGTGGATCCGCCATCGCACCGCCAACGTCAACGAGTACTCCGCGCGCTATTCCATTCTCGACCGGGAATTCTATACGCCGGCGCCGGAGCACCTGGCCGCCCAGTCGACGGCCAACCGCCAGGGCCGCGGCGACGTCCTGGAGGGCGAGGAAGCAACCGAAGTGCTGGCCTGGCTGCGGGACGACGCGGAGCAGGCCTTCGGCCACTACGAAACCATGCTGAACGAGACGCCCGACGGCCAGCCGCGCGATCCGAATCGCCAGGGCCTGGCGCGCGAGTTGGCCCGCATGACCTTGCCTTTGTCGACCTATACCCAGTGGTATTGGAAGATCGACCTGCACAATCTGCTGCACTTCCTGTCGCTGCGCGCCGACAGCCACGCCCAATACGAGATCCGCGCCTACGCCGACGCCATGCTGGACGTTGTCCGCCGCTGGGTTCCGATCACCTATCAGGCCTTTCAGGACTATGCCGTGGGCGGTGCGCAGCTCTCGGCCGCCGGTCTGTCGGTGGTCAAGCGCCTGCTGGCGGGCGAGACCGTCGAGCAGGCGGACTCCGGCCTCTCGCCGCGCGAATGGCGCGAGCTGATGGCGCTCCTCGAACGCGACTGAGACACGGCCTTCCGGCGCTTTGCGACTGCCGCCGAACTGTCCTGTCGCTTTCACGAAAAAGCCGGTCGTCCCTGGGATTTGCGGGTCGCAGCCCCTCCAGGAGGCGTCGTTTCTCGGAAACTCGCCCCATCGGCTCGATAGCAGTCTTCCGGAGGGTCGTTCCGCATGCCCCGGTTCGGCCAGTCCAAGGACCGCCCGCCCAGAGACCGCTGCCCGAGAGGAGCATTGCAGATCATGGCCCAGACCACCGCCCGCATGCCCACCGGCGTCGACCAGTCCGATCGCAAGGTGCCCATCAACTTGCGTCAGTCCGGCCCGACGCCGGTCGAGATGCTGATTTCCACCCGTGTGCGCAAGTCGCCCTACTGGCATCTCTCCATGGAGGCCGGCTGCTGGCGCGCCACCGTCTACAACCGCATGTATCACCCGCGCGGCTACGTTCGGCCGGAAGACGGCGGGGCGATGGTCGAGTACGACGCGCTGGTCAATCACGTCACCATGTGGAACGTCGCCGTCGAGCGGCAGATCCAGGTCATCGGTCCCGACGCCGAGGCCTTCGTCAACTATGTCATCACCCGTGATGCCAAACGCATCAAGCCGATGCACGGCAAGTACGTCATCCTCTGCAACGATCAGGGCGGCATTCTCAACGACCCCGTCCTGCTGCGTCTCAGCGAGACCGAATTCTGGTTCTCCCTCTCCGACAGCGACCTGATGTTCTGGCTGCAGGGCGTCAACGTCGGCAGGAAGTTCGACGTGGAGATCAACGAGATCGACGTCTCTCCGGTGCAGATCCAGGGACCGAAGTCAGAGGCTTTGCTGGCCGATCTCGTCGGCGAGGCGATCAAGGAGGTGCCGGTCTACGGCCTTTTGGAGGCCAAGGTCGGCGGCCGTGACGTCGTCATCTCCCAGTCCGGATTCTCCGGCGAGAAAGGCTACGAGATCTACCTGCGCGACGCCACGCTCTACGCCGAGGACATGTGGTACGCCGTGCTGGAGGCGGGTAAGGCCCACAATCTGATGGTGATCGCCCCGGCGCACCACCGCCGCATCGCCGCCGGCATCCTCTCCTGGGGCCAGGATCTCGACGCCGAGACCCTGCCGTTCCAGTGCAACCTCGGCTACCAGGTGCCGCGGCTCAAGACGGCCGACTACATCGGGAAGGCGAAGTTGGAGGAGGTCCGCGCCGAACTGGAAGCCGGTAATCCGCCCTACAAGCAGACGCTGATCGGCCTCAGGCTGGGCGGCAAGCCGATCGAAGACTACGCCAACGATTTCTGGCTGATCTCCGGCGAGGGCGGCGGCGAGGCGCTGGGCTATGTCACCAGCCCCTGGTATTCGCCGGAACTCGGCAGCAACATCGCCATGGGGTACGTTCCGTTGGCGCAAGCTACCCTTGGCACCCGCTTGAAGGTCCATTTGCCGGACCTCTACGCCGAATCGCCCGGGCAAGCGGTCGAGGCGGAAGTGGTGGAAATGCCATTCCGCCCCTCGGTCAATCCCAACGCGCGCGAAATCGCCAAGGCCGAAGGCCGCGACGCGGCCTTCTAAACGTCGGGATTATCGAGACGGGAAACCCCCGCCGGCCAAGCCGGCGGGGGTTTCTTTTTTCGCTGTGAGAGGCGATCCCGCTTAGCGGCGTGCGACGCGGGCCAGCACGGCTTGCAAGGTCCTGCCGCCGGCCAGGAACGCACCGGCCTCGTCCAGCGCGTGGGCCACGCCGTTTTCACGGATATGCGCGCTGAAGCCGCCGTCGCGGCCAGGATTCCGATCCCGAAACACAAGGGTCGTCAGGCCCGGAGCACGACCGACGCCGGCATAGGCGAATCGAGGATGCTCGGCTGCGAAGCGATAGGCCTGGGCGAGCAAAGACTGAGTGCCGCCGCGGCAGCGCTCGGTCGGAAAGCGTAGAATATTTTCGCTCATTTACGACCTCCCGAACGTCGTTTTTACACTGAAGCACTATACCGGCTCGCGGCTTATGGTCAAATCACGACGCTTTTTTCGATTTCGCGACAGCGAATCCTCTCCGGAACCGGCCTCGACCCGGGCTTCGGATCTATCGAAATCGCGACTTTTCGCGTCACTAGCCGTCGATTTCAGGCAACCGCCCCGCCGCGCTTTCCGGCTAAATACGTTGCTTGAACAGGTCGTTTCGGTCGCCGATCCGCAGTGGTTCGCAGTGCTACGAGCGGAGCCCGCAGGGCCCGGGTGCGCCGAAACCGAGGAGAACAACGGAGATCCAGATGAGCAGTGAGAAGAGTCGCGCGTTCCTGAGCAGGTTGGAGAGTGACGACCCCGTCCTGCATGCCGGCGGCTACCTTTTCGAGATGGAGCGGCGCGGCTACCTGCAGGCCGGTGCCTACGTGCCGGAAGTGGTCCTGGAGCATCCCGAAGCTCTAGAAGAGCTCCACGCCGAGTTCGCCCGCGCCGGAACCGATATCATGCTGGCCTTCACCTATTACGGCCACCGCGAGAAACTGCGGCTGATCGGCAAGGAGGACCTGCTGGAGCCGCTCAACCGCGAAGCCGTGCGTATCGCCCGGCGCGTGGCGGACCGCCATCCGAACTGCTTCGTCGCCGGCAACATCTGCAACACCAACGTCTTCGAACCCGGCGACGCCAAGAGCGAGGCGGAGGTGCGCGGCATCTTCACCGAACAGCTCACCTGGGCCTCCGAAGAAGGCGTCGACCTGGTCGTTTGCGAAACCATCGCCTATCTGGGCGAGGCCAAGATCGCGGTCGAAGTGGCACAGGCCTTCGATCTGCCTCTCGTACTGGGTTTCGCCGTGCATCGCAGCGGCGCCCTGCGCGACTTCGACGGCTCGATCGCCGAGGCCTGCGAGGTCGTGCGCGATCACGGTGCCGACGTGGTCGGCGTCAATTGCCATCGCGGTCCGGCGACCATGATGCCGCTGGTCGAGGAGATTGTCGGCAGCGTCGCGGCGAACCGTGTCTGCGCCTTCCCGGTCGCCTACCGCACGACGCCCGACGAGCCGACCTTCGGGGCTTTGCGCGACCCCGCCATGCCCTATCCGGAGCAGGTGCCGGGCGGGATTCCCTTTCCGGTCGGTCTCGACCCCTTCGTCTGCACCCGTTTCGAGATGGGCGAGTTCGCGCGCCGGACGAAGGAACTGGGCCTGCGCTACGTCGGCGGATGCTGCGGAACCGGGCCACACCACATCCGCGCGATGGCCGAAGCCCTGGGCCGCGAGACGGAAGCCAGCAAGTACAGCCCGGACATGAGCAAGCACTATGCGCTTGGCGATCATGACTCCTTGAAGCAACATAATCGTCAGTATGCAGGCGATATGACCGCCGGCAGCCGACTGTAGACCGCGGTCGCTTTCGGACGGCGGTGCAGCCACCGAAACGAGCAGAATATCTGGCACCAGAGAAGGAGGCACAGTGACGAGATCGGTAAGGAGCTTGCAGGACAGGCTGGAGGCCGAGGGCGTGATCTGCGCCGAAGGCTATCTCTTCGAACTGGAGCGGCGCGGCTACGTTCAGGCTGGCCCCTTCGTTCCCGAAGTCGTCCTTGACCACCCGGAGGTGGTGCAGGGTTTGCATCGGGAGTTCGCCCACGCCGGCTCCGACGTCGTTCTTGCCTTCACCTACTACGGGCACCGCGAAAAAATGCGGCTGGTCGGCAAGGAACACCTGCTGGAGCCCCTCAACCGCGAAGCCCTGAAGCTCGCCAGTGAGGTGGCCGAGGAGTTCGGGTCACTGGTTGCCGGCAACGTCTGCAACACCAACCACTGGAGCCCGAACGACCCGCAGTCGCAACGCGACGTGCGCGCGATGTACGAGGAGCAGATCGGCTGGGCGGCGGAAGCCGGCGTCGACTTCATCGTCTCCGAAACCAACGACTACTTCGGCGAAACCGCGACGGCGCTTGAGGTCATCAAGGCACACGGCCTGCCGGCGGTCGTCACCCTCTCCGCCCACCGCGATCCGACGCTGTGGGACGGCGTACCGGTGTTGGAAGCGGCCAAACGCCTCGAACAAGCCGGCGCCGATGTGGTCGGGCTGAACTGCATGCGCGGCCCGGCGACCATGCTGTCCCTGGTGCAGGAGTTGCGGCTCGCCGTCTCCTGCCATATCGCCGCCTTGCCGGTCCCCTACCGCACCGACGCGGCGCACCCGACCTTCCAGTCGTTGGACGATCCGACCTGCGGCTGCATTCCCGGAGAGCGGCCCTTCCCGACAGCGCTCGATCCCTTCACCTGCAACCGCTACGAAGTCGGGGCCTTCGCCAGCGACTGCTGGGACTTGGGCCTTCGCTACATCGGCGTCTGTTGCGGCGGCGCACCCCACCACGTCCGCGCCATGGCCGAGGCCTGGGGACGGCAGCCCGCCGCCAGCCGCTACTCCCCGGACATGACGCGCCACGCCTTCTTCGGAACGTCCGGCGGCAGTTCGACGGATACGACCGAGCGCAACCGCGCCCATGCAGGCGAACTCTAGAACGTAAAACCTGCGCTCTCGCCCGGTTGGAGGGGGATCGGTCGCGGGAGGCGGCTATCCCAGCGGCAGTTCGGTCGTGTACTTGATCTCCTCCATGGCGAAGGAGGAGGAAACGTCGCTGAGTTCGATCGCCGCCACCAGGCGCTTGTAAAAGGCGTCGTAAGCCGCGATGTCCGGCACGACGACCTTGAGCAGGTAGTCGATCTCCCCCGAGAGGCGATAGAACTCGGTAATCTCCTCGAAGGCCGAGACGACGCGGGCGAAGCGGTCCAGCCAGTCGGCGGTGTGATGCCTCGTCTTCACCGCGACGAAGACCGTGGTGCCGAGGCCGAGCGCAGCCGGATCGAGCAAAGCCACCCGCCGCCGCAGCACGCCGCTGGCCTCCAACTGCTTGACTCGCCGCCAGCAGGGTGTGGGCGAAAGACCGACCCGCTCCGCCAAGTCGGTATTCGCCAAGGAGGCGTCGCGCTGCAGTTCGGCCAGAATCTTGCGGTCGATTGCGTCCAAGTTTCATAGCCTCGGCATGAATAAGGAAGAAAAATCTCAAAAACTTTGAGTTCTGAGAATAATTTCACCCCAAACCCTACCCGGACGCCATAGCTTTGCAAGCACATTCCAAGCGCGCTGGCCTAGACTCCCAGGCGTTAAGTCGAGGCAGCG
This sequence comes from Algihabitans albus, assembly GCF_003572205.1. Taxonomy (NCBI): domain Bacteria; kingdom Pseudomonadati; phylum Pseudomonadota; class Alphaproteobacteria; order Rhodospirillales; family Rhodovibrionaceae; genus Algihabitans; species Algihabitans albus. Next base: position 739,366 of record NZ_QXNY01000004.1, on the reverse strand, counting down.
AGCGAGCGAGCGCGATCATGCGGATCTTCACCGAACATCCCGAAGCGGTCGGCGAGAGCTACGGCACCCACGCCCGCCATGCGGCAAGCTTCGGGTTCGCCATGGTCCTGGCCGGTTTGGCTTGCCTGGTCCACGCCGTCCTCCCGTTTCTCTTCGTCACAACGGGGAGCCGGGTGGTCTGCGACCTGCAGGCCCGCATGGGCCCGCGCAGCGCGCGTGCCGCCGGAGGCGCACCGCAAGCGACGCCGTCGCACGTCGCCTCCCTGCCGGCCGAGTAGCGCCGTCGATCTTCGGACAGAAAGCGTCGGGCGGCCTGGATCGGCTCCGCATCGACGGATCGCTCCTTATTCGTGACGCTCTGACCCCAGACTCGCTCCTGCGTGATTTGCCGCGATAGACTGGGACGTCGATCGGGGTGGCGAAATGGGGGAGCGTGACAGTGGCCGGGAGCGTACCTCCAGCCCGCGTTGGGTTGGGTATCTTTTTGATCGTTAGTGCCGTCTTCACCATGGCGCTTCAGGACGCCGTGGTGAAGTTCGTCAGCGCCGATTTTCCGCTTTGGCAGATCTACACCTTGCGATCCTTCATCGCGATCCCGATGCTCGTTGCCGTGGTGTTTCTGTTCGGCGGCGCAACGACGCTGCGGCCGCGCGCCCTGTCGTGGGCCATGCTGCGCGGCGGGCTGTTGGTTGCGATGTACATCGCCTTCTATGCCAGCCTGCCTTTCCTGGACCTGTCCCTGGTCGCGGCGGCCTACTACACCGGCCCCTTGTTCATCACTCTCTTCGCGGCCCTTCTGCTCGGCGAACATGTCGGCCGCCGTGAGATTCTCGCCATTCTACTGGGCTTTGCCGGCGTGCTCGTGATTCTGCGGCCGGGTACGGAGGCCTTTTCACCGGCGATGCTGGTGCCGATTGCGGCGGCTGTCTTCTATGCACTGGCAAATATTCTGACACGCGGGAAATGCCTCGAGGAATCGCCTCTGTCGCTCTCGCTCGCCCTCAACTTCTGCTTCATTCTCTGCGGCGGCGGGCTCACGGCGCTGCTTGCCGTGCTTCAGCTCTCTCCGAAGACGGTGGCGGTCAATCCCTTCCTCCTTGGCGCGTGGGTGCCGGTCGCCTGGAGCGAATGGGCAGTCCTGGGCGGGCTTGCCGTCGCCAACGTCATCATTCACCTGGCGCTCGCCAAGGCCTACCAGTCCGCGCCGCCGCAAACGATCGCGGCCTTCGACTACAGCTATCTGGTCTTCGCGGCGATCTGGGGCTTTCTGCTGTTCCGTGAAATCCCCGACCTCGCGACGCTGCTGGGCATGGCCCTGATCGCCGGCGCCGGCCTTCTGTTGGTGCTCCTTCGCGACGGCTCCAGGTCTCCGGCGCGGTCCGGCGGCCTGGACCGACGGACCTCCGAGGATGCTTGACGGCGCGGCAGGCAGGGGGTAACGCCCAGCCTTATGCGTACCCTCTACCACCTGCCGCTCGATCCCGGCTGCCGCAAGGTCCGTCTCCTGCTGCACGAGAAGGGCGTGGAGGTCGAGCTTAAGCCTGAGAAGACCTGGGAACGGCGCGAGGGTTTCCTGCAGCTCAATCCGGCCGGCGAAGTTCCCGTCCTGATCGAGGAGGACGGCAGCAGCATCCCCGACGCCTGGGTCCTCGCCGAGTATCTCAACGACGCTTACGCCGAGGTCGGCGAGAACCTGATGGGCACCACCGCGCTGGATCGCGCCGAGGTGCGCCGGCTGGTCGCTTGGTTCGACCGGAAGTTCGCGCGAGAGGTCTCAGACCTCATGATCGACGAGAAGGTGATGAAGCGCTTTCTCGGCGTCGGTACGCCCGACTCCTCGGCGATCCGGGCCGCCAACCAGAACATCCACTATCATCTGGACTACATCGGCTGGCTGAGCGACCGGCGGAACTGGCTGGCCGGCGAGGACCTGAGCCTGGCCGACTTCGCGGCGGCGGCTCACCTGTCCTGCCTGGACTATCTGGACTGCGTGCCCTGGGACGAGCACGCCGGCGCACGCGACTGGTACGGACGCATCAAGTCGCGCCCCTCCATGCGGCCGATCCTCGCCGACCTGATTCCAGGCTTTCCGCCACCGGCCCACTACGCCGATCTGGATTTCTAGGCCGACCCGGATTTCCAGAAAGCGTTTCGACTTCGCTGGGCTTTCCGGGCCCTAACCGCCCGGCGTCGGCGAGGGCGCGCCGCCGTTTTCCGTCCGCCAGAGATTTTCCCGCGCGGCGACGGCCGCCGGCGTGTTGGGGGCGACATCGACGACCGCCTGCCAGTCCTGGCGCGCACCGGAGACGTTGCCGTTCTGGTAGCGCAGAATGCCGCGCTCCATCAGGCCTTCGGGATGACCCGGATCGAGTTGAAGCGCACGGCCGACATCCTCGAGCGCCAGGTCGTAGGCTTCGACGAAGCGATAGGCCGTGGCACGATAGACGTAGACATCGACACGGTCTTGCGCGAGGTCGCTGGCCCGGTTCAGGTCGTCGATCGACTCCCAGAAGCGACCCAGGCCGGCCAAGGTGATCGAGCGGTCGATCAGCAGTTCGACGTCGTTAGGCTGGTACTCCAAGGCCTGCGTCTGAGCGCCGTAGGCGCGGACGGCGTCGTCCGCCATCAGCCAGGCCTGTCCCGCCTGAATCAACAAGCCGGCCTTCATCGTCTCCGGCACGTCGCCGATCAACGCCTCCAGCATCTCCGCCGCCTCCGCGAAACGGCCGAGGCGAGCCAGGGCGACGGCGCGGCAGTGCCGGGCCGGACCGGCGCCGCCTTGCTCTTCCCAAGCTTCGGCACTGGCCTCCGCGTCGTTCGGCGCCGTGCGCGCGAGCTGCAGGCAGGCCATGTACTCTTGTTCCGCATTGATCTGCTGCGCGGCGACAGGCGTGGCCAGCGCGACCCAGACCAGGGCGCAGAAAGCGGCAAGGTGTCTCGTCATGGGCGCCGAGATAACATAGAGACCTTGGCCTTGGCGAGACGCCGAAGCAATCCCATTCTAGTCAAGGATGACGGATACCTCGACAGCCAAGCTTCCCGCCAAACGCCTCTTCTGCTTCGGCCTCGGCTACTCCGCCTTGACGCTTGCCCGCGGTCTGGTCGCGGAGGGATGGCAGATCGCCGGAACGGTCCGCTCGGCCGAGAAAGCGCGCGCCCTGGCCGACCACGATCTCTATCGGAAAGCCGAGGTTTTTCTGTTCGACCGAGGCCAGCCCTTGGAAGACGCGGCGAAAGCTCTCGCCGGCACCACGCATCTCTTGTCCTCCGTCCCACCCGACGCGGAGGGCGATCCCGTGCTTGCCGCGCACGTCGATGACATCGCCGCACTGACGGCGCTGCGATGGGCCGGCTACCTTTCGACGACCGGAGTCTACGGCGACCGCGGCGGCGATTGGGTCGAGGAGGCCTCGCCGCTGCAGCCGACCGGCCCGCGCGGGCAGCGCCGGGTCGATGCGGAACGCCAGTGGCTCCGCCTCCACGAAAGCAGCGGCTTGCCAGTGCACATCTTCCGGCTGGCCGGTATCTACGGACCGGGGCGCAGCCAGTTCCGCGCCCTGCGCGAGGGCAAGAGCCGCCGGATTGACAAGCCGGGTCAGGTCTTCAACCGCATCCATGTCGAGGATATCGCCCAGGTTCTGGCCGCCTCGATGGCCCGACCCGATCCCGGTAGCGCCTACAACCTTTGCGACGACGAAGCCGCGAATCCCGCCGAGGTCACCGCCTACGCGGCCGCGTTGCTCGGGATCGAACCGCCGCCGCTGGTCCCCTTCGAGGCTGCCGCACTCAGCGAGATGGGGCGCAGCTTCTACCGCGACAGCAAGCGGGTCTCGAATGCCCGGATCAAGGACGACCTGGGGGTGGCGCTGCTCTACCCCACCTATCGCGAGGGCTTCCGCGCCGTTCTGGAAGCGGAAGCGCGGGCTTCCGATATCTAGCGAGACAGCCGTTCCGAAAGCGCGCGCAGGGTCTCGCCGAGCCGCAGAAGATCCTCCGGTGCGCTCATCCGGTGGTCGCCGTCCTTGACCAGAGAGACTTCGACGTCTTCGCTCGCCAAGGCCTCCGCCAGCCGGAGAGACATCTGGTAGGGCACGTCCGGATCGGCCATGCCGTGCAGGAGGCGAACCGGGCAGGCCAGCGGGATCGCGCTGCCAAGCAGAAGATGATCTCGCCCCTCCTCGATCAGCCGCCGGGTGATGGTGTAGGGCTGATCGCCGTAGGGACTGGGCTCGCGATAGAGACCGTCCCGCGCCAGGGTGGCCCGGATCTCGGGGGAGAAACGCCGCCACATCAGTTCCTCGGTGAAGTCGGGCGCCGCGGCGATGCCCACCAGACCGGCAATGCGGTCCGGACGTGCGAGCGCGGCCAGCAACATCAGCCAACCGCCCATGGAAGAGCCGACCAGGATCTGCGGCCCCTTCGTCAAGGCGTCGAGCGCCGCCACCGTATCGGCCGTCCACCGTCCGATCGTGCCGTCCTCGAAAGCGCCGGAGGCCTGACCGTGCCCCAGATAGTCGAAGCGCAGAAAAGCCTGCCCGCGCGCCCGACACTGTCCTTCTAGCCAGGTCGCCTTGGTGCCGGTCATGTCAGACATATAGCCGCTGAGAAAGACGACACCTGGCGTCTCGCCGTCCGTCTTGTGGTAGGCAAGACGGTGGCCTCCCTTGCGCTCCAGGAACGAGGGGTTGGCGGATTCGCTCACTGGCGATTCGTTTACAGGGGTTTCACTCCCGGGTGTTTTACTCCCAGGTGTTTCAATCATGGCGACGAGCCTCTTTGAAGAATGACAAGAAATGACGGTTCACGTGCAGACGACTCACGCAGACGGTAGCACCGGCGCTATTCGGAACGAAAGCGGTCGGCCCGTGGTCCTCCAGGTGCTGCCGGCCTTGGAGACCGGAGGGGTCGAGCGCGGCACGGTCGACATCGCCGGGGCCATCGTCCAGGCCGGCGGCACGGCGCTTGTCGCTTCGGCGGGCGGCGCGATGGTGCATGCGTTGCAACGCACTGGCGCGCGCCACATCGAACTGCCGCTGGCCAGCAAGAACCCCATCACGCTTCGGCGCAACGCCTCGCGCCTGGCTTCGGTGATCGAGACCTTCGGGGTCGACCTGGTGCATGCGCGCAGCCGGGCACCGGCCTGGTCGGCTCTTTGGGCGGCGCGGCGCACCGGCCGGCCTTTCGTCACCACGTTTCATGCGCCTTACGCGCTCAATCTGCCCCTGAAGAGACTCTACAATTCGGTGATGGCGCGCGGCGCCCGCGTCATCTGCATCTCCGACTTCGTCCGTCAGCACGTACAACGCATTTATGGGATCGACCCGGCCCGCCTGCGGCTGGTTCACCGCGGCGTCGATCTGGAGGTCTTCGATCCGGCGCGAGTCTCGCCGGAGCGGGTGATCCAGCTCGCCCAGCGCTGGCGGCTGCCCGACGGCGTGCCGGTCATCCTGCTGCCGGGACGTCTGACCCGATGGAAAGGGCAGATCGACCTGCTGCGCGCCGCCGCCAAACTGACCGACCTGGACTTCCTGCTGGTTCTCGTCGGCGACGACCAGGGCCGAGCGGCCTACCGCGAGGAGCTGGAGCAGCTGGTCGGCCGCCTGAACTTGGACTCGAAGGCGATGATCGCCGGCCCCTGCAACGACATGGCCGCCGCCTACATGCTGAGCGACGTGGTGGTGTCGGCCTCGACCGATCCGGAGGGCTTCGGCCGTGTGGTCGGCGAAGCTCAGGCCATGGGCCGGCCGGTGGTGGCCAGCGATCACGGCGGCGCGCCCGAGCAACTGCTGGTCAACGAAACCGGGCTCGTCTACCCGCCGGGCGATCTGGACGCTCTGGCCGAGGCCTTGCGAGAAGCCCTGGCGCTCGACGAGACAGCGCGCAGCGCCCTGGCTGAGCGGGCGATAGCCCGGGTTCGGACGCACTTTTCCAAGGACGCCATGTGCAACGGAACGCTGGCGGTCTATCGCGAAGTGCTGAACGATCTTGAAATGCAGCGGATCGGCACCCGAGGCTAGAGCCGGATCCGGCGTCGAATTCAGGCCCCTCGAGCCCGGCAGGCGCGACCGCAACGGCACCGCCACCGCTGCGGCTTCCTTGACTGCCTTTCGATTCCTTCTAATGTGCGCCTCCCCGCCTTACCTGGGCAGGTGCAATAGTTGTAAGCTGACGTCAGACGAGAGCTAGGCAAATGGTTGCCATTACCCTGCCCGACGGATCGGTCAAACAGTTCGACGGCGCGGTCACCGGCCTTCAGGTGGCCGAGTCGATCGGCCCCGGCCTGGCCAAGGCCGCGCTTGCCGTGAAGGTGAACGGCGAGCTGCGTGATCTTCTGCGCGAGATAGAGGCCGATGCGGCTCTTGAGATCGTCACCCGCAAGTCGCAAGAGGCTCTGGACCTGCTGCGCCACGACGCGGCGCATGTCATGGCGCAGGCCGCGCAGGAGCTCTTTCCCGACACCCAGGTGACCTTCGGACCGGCGACCGAGACCGGCTTCTACTACGATTTCGCGCGTAAGGAGCCCTTCACGCCGGACGACCTGGAGAAGATCGAGCAGAGGATGCATGAGATCGTCGACAGCGAACTCGCCCTCCAACGGGAGGTTTGGGAACGCGACGCGGCGATCCGCTTCTTCATGGAGCAAGGCGAGAAATACAAGGCGGAGCATATCGAGACCCTGCCGCGCGATGAGATCATCACGATCTACCGCCAGGGCGAATGGCTCGATCTCTGCCTCGGCCCGCACCTGCCAACGACCAAGCACCTGGGACATGCCTTCAAGTTGATGAGGGTCTCGGGCGCCTACTGGCGCGGCGATGCCCGCAACGAGCAGCTCCAGCGCATCTACGGGACGGCTTGGCGCGACGAGAAGGAGCTGAAGGCGCACCTCCACATGCTGGAGGAGGCGGAGAAGCGCGACCACCGCCGGCTCGGCCGCGAGATGGACCTGTTCCATTTTCAGGAAGAGGCGCCGGGCGCCGTCTTCTGGCATCCCCACGGCTGGACCCTGTTCAGTGCGCTGATCGACTATATGAAGCGCCGAAACACCGAGGGCGGCTACCTGGAAGTCAACGCGCCGGAGATCATGGACCGCGCGCTGTGGGAAGCCTCCGGCCACTGGGAGGCCTACCACGAGCACATGTACACCTCCCAGACCGAGGACGGCCGCACTTTCGCGATCAAGCCGATGAACTGCCCCGGTCATGTGCAAATCTTCAACCAAGGTCTGCGCAGTTACCGCGAGCTGCCCCTGCGTCTCGCCGAGTTCGGCAAGGTGCATCGCTACGAGCCGTCCGGCGCGCTGCACGGCCTGATGCGCGTGCGCGCCTTCACCCAGGACGACGCCCACATCTTCTGCACGCCGGACCAGGTGAAGCAGGAGGTACAGGACTCGACCCGGCTGATTCTCGACATCTATCGGGACTTCGACTTCGGCACTGTGCGGATCAAGTTCTCCGACCGGCCCGAGAAGCGAATCGGATCGGACGCCGTCTGGGACCGGCTGGAAGCCGACCTGCGTGGCGCCCTGGAGGAGATGGATCAGCCTTACGAATTAAATCCCGGCGAGGGTGCCTTTTACGGGCCGAAGCTCGAGTTCGTGCTGCGCGACGCGATCGGCCGCGACTGGCAGTGCGGCACGGTGCAGGTCGACATGAATCTGCCCGAGCGGCTGGACGCCACTTATATCGGTCAGGACGGCGAGCGGCATCGCGCGGCGATGCTGCACATCGCCAAGCTCGGATCGCTGGAGCGCTTCACCGGCATCCTGATCGAACATTTCGCCGGCCGCATGCCACTTTGGCTGTCGCCGCTGCAGGTCTTGGTCGCCACCATCACCGGCGATGCCGACGACTATGCGATGGAGGTGCTGGCCGCGCTCCGCAAGGCGGGGCTGCGGGCCGAGGTCGATCTGCGCAACGAGAAGATCAACTACAAGGTCCGCGAGCACAGCCTGCGGAAAGTCCCGGTGATCGCGGTTGTCGGCGCGCGGGAGGCGGCCGAAGGCGCCGTCGCGCTGCGCCGGCTCGGCGGGCAATCGCAAGAGGTGCTTGCGCTGCCCGAGGCGATTCATAGACTTTGCCTGGAAGCGACCGCACCGGACTTGGCGGAACCCGAGGCGGAGGCCTCACCGGCCAGGGATATGGCCGTTGCAGGGAGTGCCGCCGTTGCGGGGTGAGAGGCGCCCGAACTTGACGGCGTTCGACGAGCTTCGGAAAAGACCGGCCCCGGCCGGCAGATATAAAGACCGCTGCAAGGCTCGGCGGTCTACACTCGGCATGTACGCCCTGATTCAATGACACGGAAGTAGGAGAAGTCTCCATACGCAGACCACCCATGGACAGCGGGCCCACCCGCGACGGACCGCGCGCCAACGAGCACATTCGGGTGCCGCAGGTGCGACTGGTCGATGAGCACGGAGAGAACGTCGGCGTCGTAACGATCGAGGATGCGCGCAGCCGCGCCGACAACGCGGGCTTGGATTTGGTCGAGGTCGCACCGCAGGCGGATCCGCCTGTTTGCAAGATTCTCGACTACGGCAAATACAAATACGAGGCGCAGAAACGGGCCAACGAGGCGCGCAAGAAGCAGAAGGTCATCGAGGTCAAAGAGATCAAGATGCGCCCGAACATCGACCAGCACGACTACGACGTGAAGCTGCGGGCGATCAACAAGTTCATCGCCGAGGGCGACAAGGTCAAGGTGACCTTGCGTTTCCGCGGCCGTGAGATCGCTCATCAGAACCTGGCCTTCGATCTGTTGAACAAGGTCAGGAACGAAGTCGAGGAAATCGCGAAGGTCGAACAGTTCCCCCGCATGGAGGGGCGCCAGATGATCATGATCCTGGCGCCGCGCTGAGCAAGAACGGCCGGCTCGGCCTTTCTTGACGACTGCCGGGGTCGCGGTCCGGGACCGAAGGGGCTCTCGAGCGAGTGCCGCCTCCTGGCACCGGCCCTTGCAACGCCAAAGGTGCGGAGCTATAACCCGCGCTCCCGACGGTCGTGCCGCAGTGCGGTGCGGCCGTGGGTTTTTGCGTGAGCGGCGCGGCTACGGCATGCCCAGTCGCTCGCCGGCCCGACTTTCCAGGCCACCCTCACCGGGGGCCCGGCGGCTCGAGGCCCAATCGACAACGACGACACAAGAGGACGAAATGCCGAAGATGAAGACCAAGAGCGGAGCCAAGAAGCGCTTCCGTCTCACTGCCTCGGGCAAGGTTCGGGCCAGTGCCGCTTTCCGGAGCCACAACAACCGAAAGCGGTCTCAGAAGATGCTGCGCAACTCTCGCGGCACCATCATTCTGGCCTCCGCGGACGCCAAGATCGTCCGCAAGAACTTCCTGCCGAACGACTGACCCGTTCAGGCACACCCGAGGAGTAGAAACAGATGGCACGCATCAAGCGCGGTGTGACCGCTCACGCGCGGCACCAGAAGGTCCGCAAGCTGGCCAAGGGGTACCGCGGCCGCGGTAAAAACGTCTATCGCGTCGCGATCGAGCGCGTCGAGAAGGCGCTGCAGTACCAGTATCGCGACCGCAAGGTGCGCAAGCGCAGCTTCCGCAGCCTGTGGATCCAGCGCATCAACGCAGCCGTGCGCTTGAACGACGAGGCCATGACTTACGCGACCTTCATGGACGGCATCAACAAGGCCGGCATCGAGGTCGACCGCAAGGTCCTGGCCGACCTGGCCGTGCACGAACCCGAGGCCTTCGCTTCATTGGTCACGCAAGCCAAGGCCGCCCGCGCCGCGGCTTAAGCAGCCAGGAACGCCCAAGCGCGCGAGAAAGCGGCCGGCATGCTCGACCAAACCAGTCTGGACGCACTGAAGGACGAGCTGCTCGCGGAGATCGCGACGGCGGCCGACAGCCGCGGGTTGGACGAAGCGCGCGTGGCGGCCCTGGGTAAGAAGGGCCGCGTCACGGAGCTGATGAAGGGCCTGGGCGGTCTTTCACCCGACGAACGCCGAGACGCCGGGCAAAGATTGAACGTCGTCAAGGAAGCCGTTTCCGCCGCGATCGAGGCGCGCAAGGCCGCGCTTGCCGAGGCCGAACTGGAAGCGCGTTTGGCAAGCGAGACGATCGACGTCACCTTGCCGCCCCGGCCTTTCTCGGTCGGTCGCATCCATCCCATCAGTCAGACCATCGAAGAACTGGTCGCGATCTTCGGCGAGATGGGCTTCTCGGTCGCGGAAGGTCCGCACATCGAGGACGACTTTCACAACTTCGATGCCCTGAACATTCCGCCCGAGCATCCGGCGCGGCAGGAGCACGATACCTTCTTTCTGCCGCCGCGCGCGGCGGGCGAGTCGCCGCTGGTGCTGCGCACCCATACCAGCCCGGTTCAGATCCGCACCATGCAGCAGGTGGCACCGCCGATCCGCATCATCTGCCCCGGCCGCACCTTCCGCGCCGATTCCGATGCCACCCACTCGCCGATGTTCCATCAGGTCGAGGGGCTGGTGATCGACAAGAAGACCCACATGGGTCACCTGAAGGGCACCCTGATCGAGTTTTGCCGAAGCTTCTTCGGGATCGACGATCTGCCGGTTCGCTTCCGGCCGAGCTACTTCCCCTTCACCGAACCTTCGGCGGAAGTGGACATCGGCTGCTCGCGCGAGGGCGGACGGCTGAAGATCGGGGCCGGGGGCGACTGGCTGGAGATCCTCGGCTCCGGCATGGTGCATCCCAAGGTCCTGGAAAACTGTGGCATCGACCCCGAGGTCTACCAGGGCTACGCCTTCGGCATGGGCATCGAGCGCATCGCCATGCTGAAGTACGGCATCCCGGACCTGCGCACCTTCTTCGACAGCGACCTGCGCTGGCTGCGGCACTACGGCTTCGTGCCGCTGGAAGCGCCGTCTCTGGTGCGCGGGCTCTAAGGTAGGGCGGAAAGCGCGGCCATGAAGTTCACCCTGTCCTGGCTGAAGGACCATCTGGAGACCGACGCCAGCCTCGAGACGATTGTCGAGAAGCTCTCCCTGATCGGCCTGGAGGTCGAAGGCGTCGAAGACCCTGCGGCGAAGCTGGCGCCCTTCACGGTGGCGCGCGTGCTCTCCGCCGAACAGCACCCCAACGCCGACCGCCTGAAGGTCTGCCAGGTCGAGACGGCCGACCACGGAACCGTGCAGGTCGTCTGCGGCGCACCCAACGCACGCAGCGGGATGATCGGCGTCTTCGCCCCTTCGGGCAGCTGGATCCCCGGCACCGAGATGGAACTGAAGCCGGGCAAGATCCGCGGCGCCGAGTCCAACGGAATGCTGGTCTCGGAGCGGGAGATGGGGCTGAGCGACGAGCACGCCGGCATCATCGATCTGACCCCGGCGGACGGCGAGGCCGCACCGGCGGTCGGCATGCCGCTCGCAGACCTGCTGGGCCTGAACGACCCGGTTGTCGAAATCGCCATCACTCCCAATCGCGGCGACTGCCTGGGCGTGCGCGGCGTCGCGCGCGACCTGGCGGCCGCCGGCCTGGGTCAGCTCAAGCCGCTGCAGGCACCGAAAGTCGCCGGCAGCTACGACTCACCGATGAGCTGGCAGATCGACCCCGACGCGACCAGCGCCTGTCCCTTCGTCGCCGGGCGGCATTTCCGGGGACTGACCAACGGCCCGGCCCCCGCCTGGATGCAGCGCCGCCTGACGGCCATCGGCCTGCGACCGATTTCGGCCCTGGTCGATATCACCAATTACGTCACTTACGATCTCGGCAGGCCGCTCCACGTCTTCGACGCGGCCAAGGTCAGCGGCAACCCGACCATGCGCTTCGCCCGTCGCGGCGAGGAGATCCTGGCGCTCGACGGCAAGACCTACGGCCTCGACGAGACCATGCTGATCATCGACGGCGGAGACGCTCCCGAGGGGATCGGCGGCATCATGGGCGGCGAGGAGTCGGGCTGTACCGGCGAGACCCGGGAGGTCTTCCTGGAGGTCGCGCTCTTCGACCCGGTCTCGGTCGCCATGACCGGCCGGAAACTCGGCATCCATTCCGACGCCCGCTATCGCTTCGAGCGCAAGCTCGATCCGGAAAGCGCCGTCTGGGGCGTCGAGGTCGCCAGTCGTCTGATCGCCGAGCTCTGCGGTGGCGAAGCCAGCCGCGCCGTAAGCGCCGGCAAACGCCCCGATCCGCGCCAGCGTATCGCCCTGCGCAAGACCCGCTGCGAGACGCTCGGCGGTCTGGCCGTCGAGGGCGAGCGGCAACAGCGGATTCTGGAATCGCTGGGCTGCGACATCGGCGACGCCGGCGAGACCCTGCAGGTCACCACTCCGACCTGGCGTCCCGATCTGGAAGGCGAGGCCTGTCTGGTCGAGGAAGTGCTGCGCATCGTCGGCTACGACCAGTTGCCGATCACCCCGCTGGAACTCGACACCACTCTACCGTTGCCGGCGCTGAGCCAACGCCAGAGACGGGTAGCCGCCGCGCGGACCGCGCTGGCCTGGCGCGGCCTGGAGGAGGCGGTGACCTTTTCCTTCCTGTCCGCCAAGCAGGCTGTCCTGTTCGGCTGGACCGACGCGCAGTTAAGACTGCTCAACCCGATCTCCAGCGAACTCGACATCATGCGGCCCAGCGTATTGCCGACGCTGGTCGAGGCCGGCGTTCGCAACAGCGACCGTGGTTTTCCCGACGTCGGGCTCTTCGAGGTCGGTCCTCAGTACGACGACAACACGCCGGAGGGCCAAACCCTGGTCGCGGCCGGCTTGCGCAGCGGTCAAGCCCAGGCCCGGCACTGGGCAATTGAGGCGCGCGCCCTCGACACCTTCGATGCCAAGGCGGATGCCCTGGCCGTTCTGGAGGCGGCGGGCGCGCCCGTGGAGAATCTTCAAACCACGGCGGACGCCCCGGCCTGGTACCATCCCGGCCGCTCCGGCCGTCTGCGTCTCGGACCGAACGTCTTGGCGGCCTTCGGCGAGCTCCATCCACGGGTGTTGCAGGCCTTCGACCTGAAAGGCCCCGTGGCCGCCTTCGAAATCTTCCTGGAGCGAATTCCCGAGCCGAAGCGCAAGGATGCCGGAAAGACAAGACCGGCCCTCATCCTGTCGCCGTTTCAGCCGGTCGAGCGCGACTTCGCCTTCCTGGTGGCCGAAGAGGTGCCGGGCGAGAAGCTGTTGCGCGCGGCCAAAGGGGCCGACAAGCAGTTGGTCACCGCTGCCCGAATCTTCGATGTCTATCGCGGTCAGGGCGTCCCGGATGGTCAAAAGTCCATTGCGCTTGCGATCACCCTGCAGCCGACGGAACGGACCTTGACCGACGACGACCTGGAGGCAGTGGCGAAGAAGATCGTGGCCGCCGTCGAGAAGCAGACCGGCGGTAGCCTGCGCGGCTAGCGCGGATAGCGCCGCGGCTCACCGAGCCTTTGGGCCGTGCGCGATCAGGAACAGGCGAACCGCCGCTTCCGCAATCCGGTCGATATCGGCTCCGCTCGGCGCCTCTATGACGCCGAAAAGTACCTTGTGAAAGAGCTCGGCACGACAAAGTTCGGCGAACTGGCAGGCTGCCAGGTCGGCGTCTTCCACGACGAGTTCGCCCCTCTCCCTCGCCGCCGCCAGAAAAGCTGCGAGACGCGCCGTGCCGAGCTCCGGACCGGAAGCGTAGAAGACACGCCCCACCTCCGGAATGCGCTGCGATTCGGCCACGGCGATCCGGTACATGCCCAGAGCGAAAGGCGAAACGACGAAGCGCACGAACGACGTGGCGATTCTCGTCAAAGTCGCTTCGACGCTCTCACCATCGGTCTCGATGGTAAAGAGTCGCTGAGACAACTCCCGACATTCCTCATCGACGACGGCGGCGAAGAGCCTGCGTTTATCGGGGAAATAGTTGTAGAGCGTTCCCTTCGAGACTCGTGCCCGGCGCGCGATTTCGTCCACGCTCGCGCCCCCGTAGCCGCATTCCAGGAAGGTCGCGCGGGCACCTGCCAGAATCTGCCGGACCTTCGGATGACCAGGGTCGATGGGATGACCGGAATCGATTGGATGAACGGGGTCGGCGAGATGACCGGGGTGGGCCAGGCGGCCCGAATCGGCGAGACCGGAAGCATCGAGGTCACCGCTTGGCATCGTAGGAGCTCCAAAGCCGCAAAAAGCCGGAGGTCGTTCTTGACCTCTCGGGTTCTACCACCAATCTAATTACTGACTAAACAGTTCGGTTTATAAAACCGTTAAGGCGAAAGCTGCTGCGGAACCGGGCAGCCGGTCCCCAGCGCAAACCTCAATGGCCCGCGTTGCAGTCCATTTTTGGATGAGGCGCGCGTCATTGGCCGGCCCCGCCCCCAGTGGCCCCCTCCCCCCGCAGTCCCAGGGGCGGGACCGGCATCGTTCTCGGACGAGATCCTCATAAAGGGGCAAGGCGTTGCCCGCCGACGTCAGTTCCGGCTGGAGCCGAGGAGCCCGCGCGCGATGACGTGCGCCTGGATCTCGGCCGCACCCTCGAAGATATTAAGAATGCGGGCGTCGCAGAGCACGCGCGAGATCTTGTACTCGAGGGCATAGCCGTTGCCGCCATGGATCTGCAGCGCGTTGTCCGCGTTGGACCAGGCGACGCGGGCCGCCAACAACTTGGCCATCCCCGCTTCGATATCGCAACGCCGGTCGCTGTCTTTCTCGCGCGCGGCGAAAAGGGTGAGCTGACGCGCCACCATCGTTTCGACCGCCATCCAGGCAAGCTTGCCGGCGACCCTCGGAAAGGCCTGCAGCGCCTTGCCGAACTGCTTGCGTTCCTGGGCGTAGGACAGGCCCAGCTCCAGGGCATTCTGCGCAACGCCGACGGCGCGTGCGGCGGTTTGAATGCGGGCGGGCTCGAAGGTTTCCATCAGTTGCTTGAAGCCCTGCCCCTCCGCCTCGCCGAGCAGATTGGCGGCCGGCACCTCGAAACCGTCGAACCCGATCTCGTACTCCTTCATGCCGCGGTAGCCGAGTACCTCGATTTCGCCGCCGGTCATGCCATCGGCAGGGAAGGGTTCGGCATCGGTCCCGCGCGGCTTCTCCGCCAGGAACATGGAGAGTCCCTTGTACCCCGCCTCCTCCGGATTGGTGCGAGCGAGCAGGGTCATCAGATCGGTTCGGGCGGCGTGGGTGATCCAGGTCTTGTTGCCGGTCACGCGGTAGGCGTCGCCCTCCCGCACCGCCCGGGTGCGCAAGGCGCCGAGGTCGGAGCCGGTGTTGGGTTCGGTAAAGACTGCGGTTGGCAGGATCTCGCCGCTCGCAATCTTAGGTAGGTAAGCCCGCTTTTGAGCGTCGGTGCCCCCCAGGCGGATCAGCTCGGCCGCAATCTCGGAGCGGGTGCCGAGCGAACCGAGGCCGATGTAGGCACGGCTCAACTCCTCCGTCACAACGCACATGGCGGTCTTGCCCATGCCGAGGCCGCCCCATTCCTCCGGCACGGTGAGGCCGAAGACGCCGAGCTCGGCAAGCTGCCCGATCACCTCCAGCGGAATCAGCTCATCGGCTAGGTGCCAATGATGGGCGTCGTCGGCATAGGAGTCGGCCACCTTGCGGAACTGTTCGGCGATCATGGCCTCGGTTTCGTCGTAGCCGCGCGCTCCGAAACCTCCGTCCGCGATCAGCTCGGCGAGACGCAGGCGCACCGCGGCCGTGTTACCGCGCTCGATCAGCATCTCGACGGCCGGCGTCCGCAAGGCCAGCACCTGCTCCGCCGAAACACCGAGATCGTTCGGGCGGACGACCTCAACCTGGCTCATCGCCAGACCGCCGGTCATCTGCTGTAGGTACTCGCCGAACGCCGCCTGCAGCATCAACTGCTCGAGTTCGCCGAGGCCGCCCTCGTCCTGCAGCCGACGGGCCCAGCGGTCCATCTCCCGCAGGCTGGCGACATAGGTCGAAAGCCAGGCCAGACCATGGCCGGCAAACTGTTCGCGCTCGAGCGCGGCGGCGTCCACCTTGCCGGCGGGCGCAACGCGGCGCGCCAGCGCGTCCCGCGCAGCCGCCTCGAACGCTTCGGCGGCCGGAATCGCTTCGGCCGTCAGCGTCAGGAGATCGGGCAGCGTGAGAACGTCGTCTTCAGTCTGGGCAAGGGCTGCATCGGTCATGGGAGTCTTCCGTGCTCTTCCGTTAAGTCGTTCGTCGGTGCGGGTGTGTCGGTGCCGAAGTCTGAAATCTAGCACGTCCGCCGGAGAGACAAGAGACGCGGCGCTCTCAAGGCGATTCGAGGGGGCCACCTTTATGCCGGCGACCCCCTCGATAACGCACTCCCGCGTGAAATCTACGCCTCGATCGCATCCTCGAGGGTGCGGAGACCGGGGCGTTTGGCCTGCACCAGAACCGACATGTTGCCGGGCTTGTGCTCGTTCCTCAGCATCTTCATGTGCGCTTCCGGGATCTCGTCCCAACCGAAAACCTCGCTCATGCAGGGATCGATGCGCCGCTCCACCATCAGAGTATTGGCCTGGCTGGCCTGCATCAGGTTGGCGAAGTGGCTGCCCTGGATACGCTTTTGATGCTGCCAGACGTAGCGGGCGTCGAAGGTCAGGTTGTAGCCGGTGGTGCCCGCACAGAAGACGACCATGCCCCCGCGCTTCACGACGAAGGCCGAGACCGGGAAGGTCGCTTCGCCCGGATGCTCGAACACGAAGTCGACGTTGTTGCCCTTGCCCGTAATCTCCCATATCGCCTTGCCGAACTTGCGGGTCTCGGTGAACCAGGTCTTGTAGTCGTCGCTGTTCACCTGGGGCATCTGACCCCAGCAGTCGAAGTGCTTCCGGTTGATCACGCCCTTGGCGCCGAGCGACAGCACGAAGTCGCGCTTCGACTCGTCGGAAATCACACCGATGGCGTTGGCGCCTGCGGTCGCGATCAACTGGATCGCCATGGTGCCCAGGCCGCCCGACGCGCCCCAGACCAGAACGTTGTCGCCCGGACGCAGAATGTGGGGCCGATGGCCGAACAGCATACGATAGGCCGTCGCCAGGGTCAGCGTATAGCAGGCCGACTCTTCCCAGGTCAGGTGCTTCGGCCGTGGCATAAGCTGACGATCTTGCACGCGGCAGAACTGTGCAAAGGAGCCGTCAGGCGTCTCGAAGCCCCAGATCCGTTGACTCGGCGAGAACATCGGATCGCCGCCGTTGCACTCCTCGTCGTCGCCGTTGTCCTGGTTGCAGTGCACCACGACCTCGTCGCCGACCTTCCAGCGCTTCACCTTGCTGCCGACCGCCCAGACGATGCCGGTGGCGTCCGACCCGGGCACATGATAGCCCCAGTCGTGATAGTCCAAGACGGAGACGGGCTTGCCCAGGCAGGCGAAGACGCCGTTGTAGTTGACGCCGGCGGCCATCACCATGACGAGGACGTCGTGACTGTCGAGCTCCGGCGTCGGCACGACTTCGACCTGCATCGCCTTGTCGGGATCGCCGTGACGTTCCTTTCGGATCGCCCAGGCGTGCATCTGTTTCGGCACGTGGCCGAGCGGAGGAATCTCGCCGAGTTCATAGAGTTCCTTGGCGGACTGTCCGGGGTGCAACTGCACGACCTCCGCCGCCTCCGATGATGTCTGAGTCATGGGTGTGAAAGGTCCTCTGCCTAACTGGTTGGCCCGAATCGGTTATCGTCCGCTCGGTTGGCGCGGGGCCGCTCGCTTCGCTGGCGTGCCCTCGGCCGGGTCGTCGGTCCTCCGCTGTCGCTCCGTCACCACCGCCATGGAAACCGCCGGAAAGGGCGCCGCAGGGGTCACTCTCTCGACAGCTTGTACGACACCGGTGGTCTGGCTAGCATACCATTACTTCCAGCGGGGACTTGACTCTTACAAGCCAAACATGGCTTTTGCAATGCACAATAACACGTTTCTTTCGGATCTGGTCGTTCTGTAGCAACTTTAGGTCTGAAAAATATGCATGTAGGTAATTTGGTGACATTCCGGAGGATTGCATGACCGTTCAGAGGCTTAGCGCCGATGCAGCGCAGCAAGAATCCTCCCGCAAAAGCGAAGAGCAACGCGAGCGGGACAAACCCTGGCTGATGCGCACCTACGCCGGCCATTCGACGGCCCAGGCTTCGAACGCGCTTTATCGACGCAATCTGGCCAAGGGGCAGACGGGTCTGTCGGTCGCCTTCGATCTGCCGACCCAGACCGGCTACGACTCCGACCATCCCTTGGCCAAGGGCGAAGTCGGCAAGGTCGGCGTACCGGTCGGCCATCTCGGCGACATGCAGGCGTTGTTCGACGAGATCCCGCTCGACCGCATGAACACCTCCATGACGATCAACGCGACGGCTCCCTGGTTGCTGGCGCTCTATATCGCCGCCGCCGAACGCCAGGGCGTGCCCCGCGCCGAGCTGCAGGGCACGGTGCAGAACGACATCGTCAAGGAGTATCTCTCGCGCGGGACCTATATCTTTCCGCCCAAGCCCTCGCTCAGGCTGACCGCCGACGTGGTCGCCTTCACCTATCGCGAGGTGCCGAAGTGGAATCCCATGAACGTCTGCAGCTACCATCTGCAGGAGGCCGGCGCGACGGAGGTTCAGGAGCTGGCCTTCGCGCTCTCCACGGCCATCGCGATCCTGGATTCGCTGCGCGAACGCATCGACCCCGGCGACTTTCCGCGCGCGGTCGGACGCATCTCCTTCTTCGTCAATGCCGGCATCCGCTTCATCGGCGAGATCTGCAAGATGCGCGCCTTCACGCGCCTATGGGACGAGATCTGCCGCGAGCGTTACGGTGTCGAGGAGGAGCGCTACCGCCGCTTTCGCTACGGCGTGCAGGTCAACTCCCTGGGCCTGACCGAGCAGCAACCGGAGAACAACGTCTACCGGATCCTGCTCGAGATGCTGGCCGTCACCCTGTCGAAGGACGCGCGGGCGCGCGCCGTGCAACTGCCGGCCTGGAACGAGGCGTTGGGTCTGCCGCGTCCCTGGGACCAGCAGTGGTCCCTGCGCCTGCAGCAGATCGTCGCCTATGAGACCGACCTGCTGGAATTTGGCGACATCTTCGCCGGCAACCCGGAGATCGAGGGGCGGGTCGAATCGCTCTGCGCCGCCGCGCGCGAGGAGATGGCCCGGATCGAGGCGCAGGGCGGCGCCATCGCAGCGGTCGAATCGAGCTACATGAAGGAACAGCTCGTCGCTGCGGCGACGGCCCGCTTCCAAGCCATCGAGAGCGGCGCGCAGACCGTAGTCGGCGTCAACAAGTTCGTTGAGAGCGAGCCTTCGCCTCTGCTTGAAGGCGTCGACGGCGGCATCATGACGGTCGACCCGGCGAGCGAGCGCGCCACGGTCGAAGCCCTGCGGGCCTGGCGCGCCCAACGCGACGAAGCGGCCGCCCATAAGGCTCTGACTGAGCTGAGAGACGCCGCTGCCGAGAGCCGCAACATCATGGAGCCCTCGATCGCCTGCGCCCATGCGGGTGTCACCACCGGCGAGTGGGGCGATGCGCTGCGTCAAGTCTTCGGCGAATACCGCGCTCCGACGGGAGTCGGCAAGGCCGCTGCCCGTCCCGAGGCGGGAGAAGGCCTGGAGAGCCTGCGCGGACGCGTCGCTGAAGTTTCCGAGCGGCTCGGCCGTCGGATCAAGATGCTGGTCGGAAAGCCCGGCCTCGACGGCCATTCGAACGGCGCCGAGCAAATCGCCGTGCGCGCCCGCGACAGCGGTTTCGAGGTGGTCTACGAGGGCATTCGCCTGACCCCCCAGCAGATCGTCAACGCCGCCCTGGAGGAGGGCGTCCATGTGATCGGCCTCTCGATCCTCTCCGGCAGCCACGTGGCGCTCGTCCAGGACACCCTGACCGAGTTGAAGGCACAAGGCCTGGGCGACCTGCCGGTCGTCGTCGGCGGCATCATCCCGCCGGAGGACGCCAAGCTGCTGGGCGACGCCGGCGTCGCCGCCGTCTATACGCCCAAGGACTACGATCTGACAGCAATCATGGCCGATATCCTGAAGATCGTAGAAGGCAATTGCCGCGAGGCGGCCTAACTGCGATCGTTTCCTCAGACAAACTCTGGCGAACAGAGCGTTTCCAGATGCGCGGCTAGCGCGCGCGCCGCGGCGGGCCATATGAATGGCAAGGAGGACGCGCGCCCATGGCCAGCAACTCGCCCGCCGCCCAAGGACCCCCAACGTCACGATCCCCCGCGTCGGAAGACAGGACCGCCGCGGTGCAGACGACGCAGGACGACGCAGCGGGCTATACGGCCGGCGCGAAGATCTTCCACTGGCTGACCGCTCTACTGATGACCGGCAGTTTCCTTCTGGCTGTCATCATGGTCGAGCTGCCGCTCGGTCCGCTCAAGATCGATCTCTACAACTGGCACAAGACCGTGGGGCTGACGATTCTGGCTCTCGCCGTTCTGCGGCTGGCTTGGCGCCTCCGTCACCCTCCGCCCCCAATGCCGGCCAACATGGCAACCTGGGAGCGTCTGGCCGCCCACGCCGCCCACCTTGGCCTCTACCTCTTCCTCTTCAGCCAACCGCTGGTCGGATTGGTGATGTCCTGGGCTTCGGGTTTCCCGACCATCCTCTTCGGCAGCTTCATTCTGCCCAACCCGATCGGGACCGACCAGGCGCTCTTCGACACGCTCTCCGCCGTCCACTTCTGGTCGGCCTGGGTTCTCCTGACGCTGATCGCCCTGCACGCCGGTGCCGCCCTGCGCCACCATTTCATCAAGAAAGATACGGTGTTGCGCCGCATGTTGCCGCAGGCACGCCGGTAGCCTTTCCCGAACAGTAAGCGAGATCCGCCGCCCATGCCGTTTCTTACACCGTTGTTTCCCGTCGTCGCCGTCCTGGTGTTTCTGCTCGCCCTGCCGGCAGCCGCCCAAGAGGCGCCCATCTGGGTGGCGAACCATGACGAGAGCCGGGTCGGCTTCATCGCCATCCAGTCGGGTAGCGACGTGGAGGGATACTTCGACGAGTGGAGCGCCGACATCGCGTTCGATCCCGAGACCGCGACCGGCCGCGTGGAGATCGTCGTCCAGACGGCCAGCGTCGACAGCGGCGCACGCGACCGCGACGATTCCGTCAAGGGCGACGGGCTGCTGCATGTCGAAGCCTTCCCGGAAGCCCGCTTCCTGGCCGAACGCTTCGAGGCGACCGGAGAGGGAAGCTTCGAAGCACATGGCGATCTGACGCTGCGCGACACGACACGCCCGGTCGTTCTGCCCTTCACCCTCGCGGTGACCGGCGAGACGGCCGAGGCGGCCGGCGGGCTGGCCCTCGACCGCCTGGACTACGGCGTGGGACAGGGCCTGTGGGCCGACACCTCGATGATCGCGGCGGAAGTTCGCATCGTCTTCGAGATTCTGGCGACGCGGCGATAGCCGTCCGGAGCCGAAGTGCAAGATTTTCAATCAAGAGAAGGAGTCAAATCGATGATCCCTATCGCCTTTCCGACCGGCGCTCTCCTGGGCGCGACCGCCGTCGCGGTGCTCGCCGTTTCGTCCGTGCCGGCCATCGCCGCCGATACTTATGCCTTCGACAAGAGCCACACGGACGTCGTCTTCCGCATCGACCATCTTGGCTTCTCCGACACCATCGGCCGCTTCAACGATGCCGATGGCGTCATCGTGCTGGATGAAGCCAACCCCGACAACTCGCGCGTGGAGGTGACCATCCAGGCGGCCAGTCTCGATACCAACCATGAGGAGCGCGACGGTCATCTGCGCGGCGCCGACTTCTTCAACGTCGAAGCTCATCCGACCATCACCTTCGTTTCGACATCGGTCGAGCGCACCGGCGATGAGACAGCGATGGTGACGGGCGAACTCACGCTTCTCGGCGTCACGCAGACGGTCGTTTTAGAGACAACCCTAAACGCCCTGAAGGCGCACCCGATCCCCAGCTACGACGGTGTCATGACCGCCGGTTTCTCCGGCACTACGACAATCAATCGGTCCGACTTCGGAATGAATGCCTTCGTCCCAGCCGTCGGCGACGAGGTCGCGATCATCTTGGAGATCGAAGCCTTCAAGCAGTAGTCGAGCTGTCGGAGAGCCAGGAAACGGCGGCCGCCGGCGCGCGGCTGCCTTTCTACTTCGAGGTGACTTCCTAGTCCGAGGTCGTGTCGGCAGGCATTTCCAAGACAGGCATCTCCGCTTCTTTCGTCGTGTAGCCCGTTTCTTCGAAGCTGCTGTGGCCGACACTATGCAGCAGCATGTGGGCCGTTCGGTCGTCCAGGGCGCTCATCCGAAGAAACACCTGAGCCGACAGCAGCATATCGACACGCTCGCCGTCGTTCGACAGAGGCATCATCACCCGTTTGGTGAAGAGCGGACAATCGCGGTCCACACCGCCATAGCGCGACGTGGAGAAAATCGGACGCTTCTCGAAGACGGCGCGATGGTAGAGACCGGTCATGTAGACGAGGTAGTCGCCGAACATCAATTCCTCGAGTGTGCGACCGGTCATGGGTGCGCCGAAGCTGCGTTCGACTTCGGTGCCGACAAGGCGGTAGCGGTAGTGCCCGGACTCCAGAACGTCGGTCAACATCAGGTAAGGCAGCAGGTGCGGGATGTCGGCCGGATCGATATCCGCACGAGCCGGCATCCGGCGCCCTCTCAGATGGCGGCTCCAATATCCGTGGATTTCCGACAAGACCTCCTCGCCCATGGTCTTCCTGTAACCCTCTTCCGGGAACCCGTCGCCGCGATCCGCTTGCCGCTCCTTCGACCGCTTCCACGACCAGCCCGTCATACTATTAATTGGTATTTTATATTAGGTTAACTTATTCAAGGTTGTGGCCAGGGCCTGTTCAAGAGGGCGACGGCGGGGCCTCCGGAAAGCCGGCCCGAGCGCGGACCTCGGCAGGACTGAGACCCGCCTCGCGCAATGCAGCCAGAGAGAGGGCGTCGTGGCGTTTGGCCAGACGCCGGCCCTTGGCGTCGGAGAGCAGGTCATGGTGATGCCACCGGGGAACCGGGAGATCGAGCAGCGCTTGCAGCAGGCGATGGAGATGCGTGGTGACGAAAAGGTCGGCGCCGCGGGTCACGAGGGTGACGCCCTGAGCCGCGTCGTCCAGCACGACGGCCAGGTGGTAGCTGGTCGGGACATCCTTTCGCGCCAACACCGCGTCGCCCAGAAGTTCCGGCTGCGCTCTCTGCGTGCCTCTGCCGCAATCGTGCCAGGTCAAGGCGGGCGTTTCCGCGACGGCTCTAACCAGATCGAGACGCCAGGCATGAGGGTCTCCGGCGGCAAGACGCCGGCGACGCTCGGACGCGCTGCGGCTGCGGCAGGTCCCGGGATAGAGCGGCCCTTCGGGACCGTGCGGCGCGGCGCCCGCGCCGGCAATCTCGGCGGCGATCTCCTTGCGGGTACAGAAGCAGGGATAGACCAGGGCTCGCTCTTCGAGCCGGCGGAGCGCCGCATCGTAGACTGCGAAACGCTCCGACTGGCGCAGGACCGGCTGCGCCCAGTGGAGGCCTAACCAGGCCAGATCCTCGTAGATCGCCGCCTCGAATTCGGGCCGGCAGCGGCCGGCATCGATATCCTCGATGCGCAGCAGAAAGCGGCCCTGCCGGCCGGCAGCGCGCGCCGCGAAGAGCGCGGAGTGGGCATGGCCCAGATGCAAGCGTCCGCTCGGCGAGGGGGCGAAGCGACTCACGTCGCTACCGGTCGATGAGAAACTGGCGATCATATT
The DNA here is from genome assembly GCF_003572205.1 of Algihabitans albus. Taxonomy (NCBI): domain Bacteria; kingdom Pseudomonadati; phylum Pseudomonadota; class Alphaproteobacteria; order Rhodospirillales; family Rhodovibrionaceae; genus Algihabitans; species Algihabitans albus. The sequence goes on along the minus strand of NZ_QXNY01000004.1, from coordinate 715,806 downwards.
TCGGAGAGACACGCCCTGGCTCAAGGTCGGATAATCTGCCGCGGAGCTTAGAGCAAGAGGACATCGTAGCTATCCCTTTGCTCTAAGCTCCGCGGCTGCGGGGCAGCCGACCGGGATCGAAACGAGTTGCCATGAAAAGAGACAGAGCTTTGATCGTCACGCAAGAGACCTTGCCCGCAGCGCTGGAGGCATTGGGCCGGATCGACGCGGATTTCCTCCGCGCCCTGGAAGAGGTCGGGCTACCGCCGCTGCGGTACCGGGCACCCGGTTTTGCGACGCTTCTGCGTATCATCATCGCCCAGCAGGTTTCGCTCGCTTCGGCCCAGGCAATCGCGGATCGGCTGGCCGCTCGGTGCGACCCCATCACGCCAGAGACCTTTCTGGCCCTGACGGACGAGGACCTGCGCGCAATCGGCCTGTCGCGTCCGAAGCAACGCTACGCCCGTGCGCTGGCCGAGACGGTCGGCCAAGGTGCCATCGATCTGGAGCAACTGACCACGCTCGACGACGAGGCGGCAATCGACTCCTTGACGCGCGCGAAGGGCATCGGCCGCTGGTCGGCTCAGGTCTATCTGTTGTTTTCTCTCGGTCGCGCCGACGTCTTTCCGGCCGACGATATCGGTCTGATGACGGGCGCACAGCTCCTCAAGGGACTGGAGGTGCGGCCGGACGCCAGAACCCTCGCGGGCCTGGCCGAAGCTTGGCGTCCCTATCGCGCCGTTGCCGCCCGAATGCTCTGGCACTACCGGCGCCAGGCCGATGCGATCCCCGACGACTGGGGATGAATTGGCGGCGGCGCAGGAAGCCTTCCGCGACCGCAAGGCGGTCCAAAAGGAATGGCGACGTCCCTCTTGTCCACTAGCGCGACCGGGTTCGGGATAAAGGGCTGACGCGCCTGACCGCATGCAGTAAGACTCGGCAACCGCGGCCTGAAGCCTCGGACCGATTGGCCATCGCTTGTTGTCGGACGGGCGATCGAACTTCGAAGATGGCGTGAGTCGCCACCATGGGACAGGCGCCAGGGGACAATCATGACCACCGCGAGTGACGACATCACGCTCGACGGACCGCGCGAAGGCCCACGCAGCGGCGCCACGCCGCGCCAGTTGGTGGTGCTGTTGCATGGCCTGGGCGCGAACGGCCAGGATCTGATCGCGCTGGCGCCCGTTCTCGGGACAGTCCTGCCGGATGCCGTCTTCGTGGCACCGGACGCCCCAAGTCCTTGCGATATGGCACCTTTCGGCTACCAGTGGTTCAGCCTGCAGGTTCGCACGCCCGAGTCGCTCTATGTCGGCGCCGAAGAGGCCCGGACCCTGCTCGACCGCTTCCTGGACGACGAACTGGCCCGCTACGGACTAGGTGACGAGAGCCTGGTGCTCGCCGGCTTCAGCCAGGGCACAATGATGGCGCTCCACACGGCACTCCGGCGGCGGAAAGCCTGTGCCGGCGTGATCGGCTACTCCGGCCTGCTGGTCGGCGGCGAGCGGCTGATGCAGGAGATCGTAAGCCGGCCGCCGGTCCTTCTGGTTCACGGCGACCAGGACGAGGTGGTGTCGCCGGAAGCCCTCGACGCCGCGGCCCAGGCCTTGAGGGCGGCGGGGGTCGAGGTGACGCCCGACCTGCGCCCCGGCCTGGGGCACGGCATCGACGAGGCAGGCGTTGCGATGGCCGCGAACTTCCTTCAAGAGCTGTTCGGCGAAGTCGAAGACTGACGCCAGGCCGGTGACCACAAGTCGCAGTGCGGTCTCGGCTTGTCCAAGGCAGGCGATCGCACAATCAAATCAGTATCTTCGCGCAGGCGCTTATGACAAGAGCATGAAGATTCCCGGCTAACCCGCACCACATCTTGTGTTCTGTCCGGGGCTGCTTTATGTAAAGACAGTCATTGCGGCCCGGGTGTCGCGATACTTCGACCGATAGGGAGACGGGCCTCAGATATGGCCGACAGTTATCCGTCCTTGGTCTTGAATGCGGATTTCCGTCCGCTCAGCTATTTCCCGCTTTCGCTATGGTCCTGGCAAGACACCATCAAAGCGGTCTTCCTCGACCGGGTGAACATCCTCGCGAACTACGAGCAGAAGGTGCACTCGCCCTCGATCGAGATCCAACTCCCCAGCGTGATCGCGCTGAAGGAATATGTTCATCTGGATCGCCGGCCCGCCTTCACGCGCTTCAACGTGTTCCTGCGCGACCGCTTCGCCTGTCAATACTGTAGCGACCGGCGGCGGACCGAGGAACTGACCTTCGACCATGTCGTCCCGCGCTCGCGCGGCGGGCGCACGACCTGGGACAACATCGTCACGGCCTGCCAAGGATGTAACCTGGTCAAGGGCAACCGCTTGCCGCGCGAAGTCGACATGTTCCCGCTCAATGCGCCGCATCAGCCGAGCACCTGGCAGCTTCAGGAAAACGGCCGCGCCTTTCCGCCCAACTTCCTCCACGAAAGCTGGTCGGACTTTCTCTATTGGGATTCCGAGCTGGAGTCCTGACGTCAGTCCAGACGCAGCCACTGCGGCGCGGCGGGCTCCTTCGGATCCTGGCGCGCGCGCTCGGCGGCGGCGCGGGCCAGAAGCTCGCGGCGTTCGGCCTGCTCCTCGCTATGTAAGAGATCATAAAGGAAGCCGGTCAGCTCCCGCCACCAACTTTTGGGACCTGAGGGGTCTTGTACGATAAGGGCCATGACATCCTGCCAGCCGCTGCGAAATGCAAGGCCGACAGACTGCGCCCCAGGTCGTAAAAAAATCGTATCTCGCGGATGAACCTTGCGGCCTTCGCGCCAGGCCAGCAGGACTGCGCCGATCACGACCGGCAGTGCCCTCGCAGATGCGACCGGCCCCCTCCGCGACGGGACCCATCCGCTCGCCGAGAATTGCCGGATCGTAAAGCGCAGCGAAGACCGGCGTGGCGCAGAAGACGGGGATGACGAAGCCAGCGTTGACCCGCTTCAGGGCCTGAATGAAGAAGGATTGGGCGATCACCGGTAGGACACGGTGTTGCCGGAGCCAACCGACGGGGTCTTGCAAACGGGCGGTCGCGCGCCGCAGCGCGGCGGTCTCAGTAGCGCTCGCTCAACCAAATGGCCAAGCGCGAACCGGTTTTGATGATGCCGGTCAGGCCTTCGTAGGCGACGGTTTCCTCGGCGCCATGGGCGATGCCGGTGTTCCGGTGCTCGATTTCGTCTTCGCGGAACTCGAGGATCGCCTGCTTCAGTTCGCCTTCCTCACCGTCGTCGGAGAGCTGCTCGGCCTGCCGGGCATAGTGCTCGTCGATCACTTCCTCGACCGCGACGGTACAGGCCATCGCCGCCTTCTCACCCATCAAGGCCGTCACCGCGCCCAAGGCGAAGCCGGCGACATGCCAGGCCGGCTGGAGGGCAGTCGGACGCACCCTATGCTTCGGCAGGGCCTTCTCAAAGTAGTCGAGATGCTTGGCCTCCTGCTCCCACATCTCGCGGATCGTGGGGCCAGCCCTGGAGCGGCCAAGCACCGCAAGTTGCCCTTCGTAGATCCGCCGGGCACCGTATTCGCCAGCCAGATCGACGCGCAGGAGCCGCTCGAGCCGCTCGCGGCGGTCGGGATCGCCCGGCAGGGCGCGCCGTCTTTCGGGTCGCTCGGGCTTTGCGGTTTCGCTCATGCTTCGCTCCTACGTTCTCCGAAGGCCGTGAGCCAAACAATGGCCGCCCCGGTGAAGGCCGACAAGAGCAGGTTCCAGCCAGCCATCGAGATCCCTATCAGGGACCAGGCGATCTCGTCGCAAGGAACCACCTCGGCCTGCATCAGAAGCTCGCGGAGCTGGGTCACATCGAGCCCCTGGATGTCAGGCGCACTGCAGCCGGGCAGGCCTGTCCACCAGCCCTGCTCGACACCGACATGAAAACCGGCGATGCCCGCCCCGACCAGAAAGGCCAGGGCCGAGGCGATCGTGGCAAAGCGTCGCGCCTGGCCCGTAAGCGGCAAGGCTGCCAGAGCCAGACCCAAGGCGGCGATATGGGCATAGCGCTGCCAGTGACAGAGCAGGCAGGGGGGATACCCGCCGATATACTCAAAAGCGAGGGCGCCAAGCAGTGCCGCCGCCGCCACGGCGGCGGCGAGCCACGGCGTGAACCGGGTCGCAATCTGGGGCGCGAAGCTCGAAGAGCGCGTACTCATGACCCGGAATATGGTCATGGCCGCGACCTCACACCAGGAAACGGGCTACCAGGAAGCCGCCCAGCAGCAGGGCGAAGAACAGCCAGGTAAGCAGCGGCAGGTTGTTCTCGATGAATCGGCGGATCGGCTGGCCGAACCACCAGAGCAAGGCGGCGACCAGGAAGAAGCGGCCACCGCGCGAAACCACCGACGCGATCATGAAAGTGCCGATATCGAGCTGCGTCACGCCGCTGGCGATGGTGATCAGCTTGTAGGGAAAGGGCGTGAAGCCGGCGCCCGCGACGATCCAGGCGCCCCACTCGTTATAGGACTCGGCAAAGGCCTCGAACCGGTCGATGTAGCCGTAGAACTCGAGGATCGGCTCGCCGATCCCCGTATAGAAGTAATACCCGATGGCATAGCCGGCGACCCCGCCCAGCACAGATGCCACGGTGCAGACGCCGGCGATCAGCCAAGCTCTGTCGCGTGCAGCCAAGACCATGGGGATCAGCAACACGTCCGGTGGAATTGGAAAGACCGAGGATTCGATGAAGGAGACGGCAAAGAGGACCGATAGCGCATAGCGCCGCTCGGCCTGCGCCATGGTCCAGTCGTATAGGCTGCGTACCCAGCGCACTGCCGAAGCCCCTCCCAGTTAAACTGCCGCCGCGCTGCTATAGCCGCACCGGCGGTGTTCCTTCAATCGCCGTCTGCCGTTCGGCCTGTTAGGGTGTTGTGACAGAGGGGGGATAGGCAACGAGGAAGAAACGGGAGACGCGATGAATCCGCTGGCCGAACTGCTGGAGGCGAACACGCGCTTCTATGACGCCTTCAACGACCGCGACCTTCTGGCCCTGGCCGAGCTTTGGGACGATTCCGGGCCTGTCGCCTGTATCCATCCGGGGTGGCGCGCGCTGACGGACCGTCACGAAGTCCTGGAGTCCTGGCGTGCGATCTTCGAGGGCGGCGGCCCCGCCAACATCGACTGCCGGGCCCCCGAGGCGCTGCTGATCGCAAGCGGCGACGGCGAACCGCTGGGCATGGTGGTCTGCTACGAGGCCATCGGCAACGCATTGCTGGTGGCCACCAACATCTTCCGAAAGTCGGAAAGCGGGTGGCGCCTGGTCCACCACCAGGCCGGTCCCTGCAACGAACCCCCCGCCGAAGCGCATACGAAACCGCCGCTCAGCCCCTTGCAGTAGCGTGGCACTTGCACCGCGCCCGAGAGCGACTATTCTGCGCCCCACGGTGCCCCTGTGGCGGAACTGGTAGACGCGCGCGACTCAAAATCGCGTTCCGAAAGGAGTGGGGGTTCGATTCCCTCCAGGGGCACCAGCGCGGCGATAGCTGCCGCCAAGCAATAAAGAGTCAGGTACGGCGGGCGGTTAACGGACGTGGGAAAATCAGGGTTTTTGATAGCCGGGCTGGCGGCGACGGCTCTGCTGGCTGGCTGTGGTTCGTCCGATTCCGAACTGCCGCAGGGCCTGGGACAGACCGCGAGCTACCAATGCGGCTCCGTTCTTCTGAAGACACAGCCGATCGACCGGGATCTGCTGGTGACGATCGACGACCGTGCCTACCGCCTGTCGCCCGGCCTGGCCGGGCAAGGCGTGAAGTATAGCGGCGGCACGACAGCGGCCCCGGTGGTGTTTCACACGGAGGATCGCGCGGCCAGCTTCAGCATCGGCTTCCGCCGGCTGCCCCCTTGCACGCTGATGACCACCGTAGATGCAGATGCCGATGGCGGGACCGCCGTCGCGAGCGATCCGACCGGCAACGCGGAGAGCGGCAGGGTCAGCACCGCCGTCACGCCCGTACAAGCCGCAACCCCGGCGACCTTGAGCGGGCCGCAATGGCAGGTCGAAGAGATCGCGGGCGTTCCTCTACTGGACCGCTCTCGCGCCACCCTGGAGTTCGGCGAGAACGGCTCTCTCGGCGGCTTCGCCTCCTGCAACAGCTATCGCTCGAGTTTCGAAAGCGCGGAGGGCGGCGAGCTGTCACTCGGCGAGATTGCAGCCACCCGGAAAGGCTGCCCGCTTCCGCTGATGCAGCAGGAGCGCAGCTTCCTTAGTCTGCTGGCGGGGGCCGCCCGCTACCAGATCCGCCCCGACGGCAAGTTGGCGATCGAAACTGTCGATGGCGAGACTCTGGTCGCGAACCGAAACTGATCGCCACGGAAGACTCGACAGAAGTCTGAGACGAGAGGTCCCCGGACGCGGGTGACCGCCGCAGGCGCAGGCTTGCTTGGGGGTCATCGGGGATCTAGCGTAGCGGGCAGTGTTATGAAATAACATAACGTGATACCTCCTACCTGAGATGGACGACGGCCCGCGGTCACGCCGGGCGCGTTGCTGGACAAGAGATGGCGCAAAGAGGGCTCTCGGACCCAAGACCCGACCCGTTGCCGGTCCCCGCCCCGGCCGCGGCCGACTCGCTGCTGACGCTCGCAGGCCTCGGCATTCGGCGCGGAGCGCCCGGACGCGAACGCTGGCTGCTGCGGAACGTCGACCTCTCCGTCGGACGCGGCGAGATCGTGACCCTGATCGGACCCAACGGTGCCGGCAAGTCGACGCTGGTCCGGGCCGCCATCGGCGTCCTGCGACCCGACAGCGGTCGAGTGATCCGCGCCCCGGGACTGCGCATCGGCTACGTGCCGCAGCGCCTTTCGATCGATCGCACCCTGCCCTTGACCGTCCATCGTTTCATGACGCTGACCGAGCGCCACCCTCCGGCGGAGATCGACCGGGCCCTCGCCGAGGTCGGCGTCGACCATCTCGCCGAGGCCGAACTGCAGACCCTGTCGGGTGGGGAGTTCCAGCGGGCCCTGATCGCCCGCGCGCTGGTGCGTCGTCCCGACCTGCTGGTCCTGGACGAGCCCGTCCAGGGCGTCGACTTCGCCGGCGAGATCGCTCTCTACGACCTGATCCGGAAAATCCGCGACCGGCTCAACTGCGGCATTCTGCTGATTTCCCACGACCTGCACATCGTCATGGCCGCAACCGATACGGTGGTGTGCCTGAACCATCATGTCTGTTGCAGCGGCACGCCTCACGCCGTTGCCGAGAGTGCCGAATACCGCCGACTGTTCGGCGCGCGGGCGGCCCAGGCGCTGGCGGTCTACGAGCACCAGCACGATCACGCGCACGACCATGAAGGCCGCGTCGTGCCGCTGCCGCTTCGCCCGGATGCGGAGCGGGAGCTGGACTGACGCCATGCTCGACGACTTCTTTCTGAGGGCCCTGCTGGCAGGCGTCGGGGTCGCCCTGGTCGCCGCGCCGCTGGGCTGCTTCATCGTCTGGCGGCGCCTCGCCTACTTCGGCGACACCATGGCCCATTCGGCCCTGCTCGGGATCGCCCTGGCCGCGCTGCTCGATCTCAATCTGATCCTGGGCGTCTTCTTCGTAGCCGCCGGCGTCGCTCTGGCCCTGGTGCTGCTGTCGCGGAGCGAAATCGTTCCGGCCGACTCCCTGCTCGGCATCCTGTCCCATTCGACCCTGGCGCTCGGCCTGGTTCTGATCGCCTTCATGACCTGGCTGCGGGTCGACCTGACGGGCCTGTTGTTCGGCGACATTCTCGCGGTCTCGCGCCAAGACCTCCTGCTCATCTACGGCGGCGGGCTGGCGGTGATCGCGGTGCTGATCGCCATCTGGCGGCCGCTGCTGGCGGGCACCGTCAATGTCGAACTGGCGGCCGCGGAGGGCTTGGCGCCCGAGCGCGCGCGTCTGATCTTCATGCTGCTGATGGCGGCGGTGATCGCCACGGCCATGAAGGTGGTCGGCATCCTCCTGATCACCGCGCTCCTGATCATCCCGGCCGCGGCCGCCCGGCGCTTCGCGACGACCCCGGAGGCGATGGCCGTGGTCGCCGCCGGTCTGGGCGGGCTGGCCGCCCTAATGGGCCTGTTCGGCTCGCTGCGCTTCGACACGCCCTCGGGCCCGTCGATCGTGGTCGCGGCCTTGGCGATCTTTCTTGTCAGCCTCACCGCCACCCAGCTTCGCCGGCTCGATAAACCGGCTGAGCCGAGTTAGAGCGTCCGAGACCTTCGATCGTTCGGCCAAGCGGTTGCGCCGCGCCCATACCTCCTTTATCAAGCGCTCGCCGTCTTCCCCGAAAAAGCAAGTCTGCCAGCGACCCATGAGCCTGCGCATCCAGCCGATTTCCGGCTTTCCCGAGTTCCTGCCCGAGCAGCAGATCGCCATCAACCGGGCGGTCGACGTGATTCGCGCGACATACGAGTCCTTCGGCTTTCTGCCGATCGAGACGCCGGCGGTCGAGCGCACCGAGGTCCTGCTGGCCAAGGGCATCGCGGAGAAGGAGGTCTACGGCCTGCGCCGCGTCCAGGAGGAGGGGGCCGAGGACAGCGCAAAGGAACTCGCGCTGCGCTTCGATCTGACCGTGCCGCTGGCACGCTACGTGGCACAGCACTACGGCAAGCTGCGCTTCCCCTTCCGGCGCTATCAGATCCAACCGGTCTGGCGCGGCGAGCGCGCCCAGGCCGGGCGCTACCGCCAGTTCGTGCAGTGCGACATCGACGTCATCGGCGACGAGGCGCTGAGCCTGGAGTACGACGCCGAGATCCCGGCCGTGATCTTTCAGCTCTTTCGCCGTCTCGGGATCGGCAAGTTCACCATCCGCGTCAACAACCGCAAGATCCTGACCGGCCTGTTCCAGTCGGTCGGGCTGACCGAGGACGTCGCGGTCCGCGCCGCGCTGAACGTCGTGGACGATCTGGAGAAGATCGGCGCCGGCAAAGTCCTGCATAAGCTGGGCGAACTCGGCCTCGCCGCCGAGCAGGCGGAGCGCATCCTGCATTTCTTCGATACCAAGGGCAGCAACGAAGAGATTCTGGCTCAGCTGAAGGCCCTGGACGTCAACGCCGGCTTTGCCGAGGGCGTCGCGGAACTGGAGGCCGTCGTCCGCTCCGCACCGGACAATGTTCTGCCGCGCGTCGACGACGGCGAACTGGTCGACGTTACCGACGAACGCGCCCTCTTCCCCGACTACTTCAAGATCGATCTCTCGATCGCCCGGGGCCTCGACTACTACACCGGCACGGTCTACGAGACGCGCCTGGACGACTTCCCGCAGGTTGGCTCGATCTGCTCGGGCGGTCGCTACGACGATCTGGTCGGCACCTTCGTCGACAAGACCTTTCCAGGGGTGGGGATCTCGATCGGGCTGACCCGGCTGATGAGCCGCTTGTTCGAGGCCGGCATCGTGACGCCGGAGGCGGCGGCCATCGCGCCGGTGCTGGTCACGGTGCAGGACCGCAACGCCCTGCCGGCCTACAAGGAGCTGGCCGCCCGGCTGCGCCGCGCCGGCATCGCCACCGAAGTCTTCCTCGACGACCGCAAGCTGAAAGCGCAGCTCCGCTACGCCGACCGGCGTGGTTTTCCCATCGTCATCATCGCCAGCCCCGAGGAGCTGGAGGCCGGCCAGGTGGTGGTCAAGAACATGCGCTACAACCAGGAAGACCGCGTCGCCATCGCCCAGATCGGCCCGGTCGTCCGCAGCCTCGTTCCGGTCGGCTTCGACTAGATCTCAATTGAGATCCACGTAGGGACCCACCGCTTGCAGGATCTCGCCGTCCAGCAGGGCACGGCCGAGCGATTGCAGCTCCCCCGACAAGACCCTGTCCTCGATGACCGGCGGGACATGGCGCTGTACGGCGGCGACGGCGGCCTCGCCGGCCGGGCTGAGGCGACGCGCTTCCGGCGGAATCGGGTGCCAGTCCACGGGCGTCTTGCCGGCCGCCGGATCGTCGCGGCCGGCGCGCGAGGGCAGATGCCGCATCTCCCGGCGCAACGCCGCGGCCTGGCTGGCATAGGCCAGTTCGACGGCCAGCGCTTCGGCCGCACGCGGCAGGGCCTCGTAGGCACGGATCGCGACGTTGACGCCCATGGAGACGTGATCCTCCTGCCCGCTGTCGGTCGACAGGCTCATCAGATGGCTGGGCAGCGCCTGACCCCAGATCCAGTTGGTCAGCGCCGCCGTCGCATACTCCGGAAGCATCATGCCCGAGCGAGTCGCCCGCTCGGCCAACAGCTCCGGCTTCTCGCTCAGGTCCCGGTCGGCCCCAGGCCACTTGAGCTGCGGCCCAAGGCCTTTGTTCCGATCCGCATCGACGTAGCGCTGGCAGCGCGCGTTGGTCAGGCTCGACAGAATTCCGAGCGCCTGCAGCAGGCCGTAGATGTCGACCGCCACTGGCATACCGTGAAAGTGGCCGCCGGAGACGATCTCGACCATCTGCCCGGCCCAGTCGCCCCAGCCCTCCCCGTTGTCCCGATGCTCGGCGGCCTGCAGCAGGATCGGGTTGTCGGTGACCGCGTTGATCTCGATTTCCAGGGTCTTGCGCGCGCGCTCAGCCAAGTCCCAGCAGGGACCAAGGATCTGCGCGGCGCAGCGCAGGTTGTAGGGGTCCTGGATTTCACCGTCGATCTCGTAAGGGCGATGCGCTTCGCGCAGCGGCGAGCCGGCCATCAGGGCATGGATCCAGCCGGCCAGCTTCACCGAACCGGGATGCGGTCTGAGCGCATGCAGATCAGCCCGGAAGGGCGTATCGGCCCCCAGCATGACCTGCGCCGACACCGCCGTGGACACCGCCGCGGTCCGCAGCAGCCGTTCCAGCCGCAGCGTCGCCAGGGCTCCGAAGGCAGCCGTGAACTGCACGCCGTTGTTGAGCGCCAGACCCTCCTTCATTTCCAGTTCGAGCGGCTCCAGACCGAAGCGGGACAAGGCCTCGGGGGTCGGCTGACGCCGACCCTCGACGAAGACCTCGCCCTCGCCGATCAAGCCAAGCGCCACGTGGCTGAGCGGCGTGAGGTCGCCGGAGGCGGAAACGCTGCCCAATTGCGGGACAACGGGCGCGAGGCCGGCATTGAGGAAGGCAACCAGCTGCGCGACCACCTGGGGGCGCACGCCGGAGTGACCCCGCACCAGGGACTGGGCCCGTAGCAGCATCGTGGCGCGAACGACCTCCACCGGCGCGGCCTCGCCCAGACCGATCGAGTGACTGCGGATCAGATTGACCTGCAGCCCCTTCAGGCGTGCCGAATCGACCTTGTCGCGCACGTTGCTGCCGAAGCCACGATTGAACCCATAGGCCGGCTCGTCGGTCGAGGTCACGTAGGCTTCGATCTGCCGCCGCCGCTGGGCCAAGAGGTCAAGCGTGGCCGAGCTCACCGAGACGGCCGCACCTTCGGCAACGGCGAATACCTCCTCAAGCGCCAGGCGCCGCTCGTGCCCGATCTCCACCGTCGCTGCCATCTTCGCCTCGCACCTCCTGCCCGACGTCTGCCGCGCACCCCGCAGCGACGCTACGCCAAGCGACCTAAAGAGGGAACGGGAAAGCACGCGACCAGGAAACGCCGCGAGACGCATCGATTCCGGTCCGATTGACGACGTCGTCGGCCGAGGACGGCCATCAGGCGGCGAAGGCACCCAAAGCCGGTGCCTCGCCGATAGCCTTGAACGTCAGGCGCATGGCCTCGACCTGTTCGGTCGCATCCTGCAGCACGGCAGAGCGCTCGAACAGCAGGCGGTCCGACAAGGCCTCGGCCCCGCCGTCGGACGGATCGAGGATCTCCGGGATATTGGACCAGGGCGCCTCTGCCTGCCGCGTCATCATCTGGCGGAAATCGACATAGCGCTGAAGCGAGTTGTTCATGGTTTCCTCCTGCCGAAGCGGCTGCCGCTGCTTTCGAACGCCCTATGGCCGCCGAGCAGCGTTTGGTTACGCTGCCCAGAGAACGGCGGAGTGCCCCGTTCTATTCCACGACGAGCGGACCACTCTGTCGGAAACCGCGATGGCGATCGGGAGGAAGGCCGTTTCAGCGATCTGTCGACCGTTCGACGCAAGCGCCGCACCGGACGCAAGCGGTGTCGCACCGCTTCCCGGAAACTTTTACGGACAGGCGCCGATCAGGGCCGAAACGGCGGGATGCGGGATGGAGATCGCAGGCAGGCAAGCGTGCCGGCACGACGATGGGCGCGTCGCCCGGGACGTTATGCCCCGCTTCACTATCCCGTTTCGGGCGCCGCTCCGTTTAAACGGCAGTCAGGCCCACGGGCAGTCAGGCCAGTTCCAGCGTTGCCGCCATGGGGCCCTTCTGACCCATGCGAGTAGTCACGCGAACCCGCTGGTCCGGCTCCAGGAACGCCAAGCCGCTCGACTGCAAGGTCCGCGCCGAGACGAAGATGTCCTGGGTGCCATCGTCGGGAACCACGAAACCGAAGCCCTTATCCGCGTTGAAGAACTTAACGGTTCCCTCGACGGGAGGGCCCGCCGGCGGAGGCGCCGGACGCCGCGGGCGATCGCCATACAAGCCACCGCCCCCGCCGCCAGCTCCATATCCGCCGCCGCCGAAGTCGCCGCCCGGACGGCCCTCCGGCAGGTGCTCTATCGAGGTGATCTGATGAACCTGAAGGCCCTTGCGGCCTTGGGCGAGGTCACAGATCACTTCCGTTCCCTCCGGCAGATCGGCATGACCGAGGCGCTCGATCACGGAGACGTGCAGGAAAGCGTCGGGTGAACCATCGTCGAACTGGACGAACCCGAAACCCTTCGTCGGGTTGAACCACTTGACCATGGCCTTGACGCCCGTGCGTTCGGGCGCCGAAGGAGCAAACTCACGCATGTCCGTTAACTAACTCCAAGAGGGTTGATCGCACCGGTCCTCCGGTGACAGTCCCGAAGTACCCGCAAGCTCCCCGCGCCTAACCGAAATAGCCAGATATTCTTCTACTCCCGGTCGAACCTCGGACGACAGGCTGTGCTCTCCTGATAGGCCGCAATCCCGCCTTGAAATGCGAACCAACACATCGATTTCCTGTACTGCAAGCACGGCAAACTCAACGATATCAGAGGGCCAGAGAGGGCGCACGCGATAATCTAATGACAGGCCCGCATGCACCCCGTAAGTGGTATTTCTCGGTGGACGGGACATAGCCGATAGCGACACGAACTGCTCGCCAACCGAGCAATTCTGTGTGCCAGGCTTCATATCTCCGATGAGACCTTCCCCTGACGGACGCACGTGGGACCCGGCTCGGTCCTGGTCGGCACAGCAATCTGGGAGTTCAACGGAGATCCCCGGAAGGTCACTGGTCCGTCTGGCGGATGCCTGTCCGACAAAGAGTCAGATGTCTGGGCGCGGATCCAGATCCGGCGGCGGCGGGTTGCTGCGCCTCAGATCGCTCTCCAGCCCGGTCACGCGCTGCAGATTTGCAATCTCCGGCTCGGCCTGCGCCGCCGATGCGGGCTCCGTGACGAAGCGGAAGCCCAGCACCCGCCACGCGATGTCCGCCTTCACGTAGATACGGTCGCCGGCTTTCAAGACAGCCTCGACCACATCGTCCTCCGCTCCGACGAGGTAGATGCGGTACCGCCCGGGCCGCGCATCCCGATAGAAGGTCTCGCCGTTGCGCAAGCGGCCAACGCGCTTTTCATTCACGATCACCTGGGGTTCGGCCGCCCACAGGAAAGCGGCCTCGGGCCGATAGAAGTGGATGCGCGCCAGTTCAGGCGCCTGAGCGCTCTCGGGCATCGGCTGCCAGTAGTCCCGGTCGGCCGAGGCGCAGCCTGAGAGCAGTACCAGGAGGGCACTGAGGACCGCGAGACGATACATGACCTGTTCCGCTTTCGGGTGGACACTCGGAAAGGCTAGCAACGCGCCGCGGGTCGGGTCCAGGCGTCGCGCCGACCAACTGGCCGAAACGAAGTACAAGGAACCGAAACCTACAGCGTCTCGAGATTGGCCAGCACGATTTCCCGCCAAACCCGCATCGGCGAGATCCAAGCGTCCCTCTTATTGTATCGTCCCGCGGTGATAACCGTGCAGAGGTCAGCCGAGGGCATGATCCAGAGTCGTTGACCGCCGTTTCCGAAGCCGGCGATCCAGCGTTGGGCAGCATCGAAAGCAGGAGCCCGGTCGCGACCAAGAAACCACTGGCGACCGTAGTCCAGCCCATCGCCGGTGGCGATCGCAGGCCGAAAAGACTCCAAAAGCCAAGCCTGGGACACGATTCGCCGGTCGTTCCAAAGGCCCTGCCGAAGAACCAGCGCTCCGATCCGTGCCAGATCGCGCGGACGCAGACGCAGCCCCGACGCGGCGGAGTGAACGCCGTCGCGACCCTGAGCCCACTCGAACTCCGAGATTCCAAGCGGCGCGAACAGGTTTTCGACAGCGAAATCGGCAAGCGTCTGTCCCGACCCTCTGGCGATCAGCAAACCCAGCAGGGCCGAGCAGCCGCCGTTGTAGGTCCAGCGCTGGCCGGGCTTATCCACCATGGGACGGTCGAGTACGAAGCGATACCGGTCCGCGGCACGCTCCATCATGAGCTCGCTGTTGGCAGGGTTCGTGTAAGGCGTCTGCTCGTTCCACTCGGTACCGAGCGTCATCGTCAGGACATGCTGGATCGTCAGGGCTGCCCGCTGCTCATCCGCCGCAAGATCGGCATACTCCAGGAACTGGCCGAGCAAGGGGGCCTCGGGCGGCGGGACCAAGTTCCTGTCCAGAGCGATGCCGTAGAGAATCGCGACGACACTCTTTGTGACCGAGCGCAGATCGTGCAGCGTCCACTTGTCGAAGACAACATGCCCCAGTGGGTCGCCCCAGCTCTCATCGGAGCCCTCGTAGTAGCGCTCTAACACCAGATTGCCGGATCGTACGACCAGAACGCTGTGAAGCTCACGCAGCAGGCCGGAGTTAATGCCGGCTTCCAGCTTCTCCCCCAGGTCTGTGGCAAAGCCAACCTCCGAGGGTGCAACGGATTTCCAGCTCTGGACCGGCAGTGCCGCAGCCATTGGCGAGAACATCAGGCCAGCGCCGACGCCAAAGACCACCTGACGTCGATCGAAGGTCCGTGCCAAGACGACCGCTCCCCGGATGAGTACCGACCGGTCTTCGCGCCATGGCCGATCTGTAGCAACAAAACTACAGCCTCGAAGAGAAGAAATAATAGCCGCAATCTGCAGGGTGCGGAGGTTGAACGCCAAACAGGCGCACATTGCCGCTGCCGAACGGCGCTGCTATGGTGCAGGTGCGAAGAGATTACGGCGCTGCAACAAGTGCGGTGCGGCAGAGTTGGGCTTGGGGAGCGGCGCGCGATGCAGGACTTGCACGGTTACTATCTCGAGGATTTGTCGGTCGGAATGTCGGCGAGCTTCGCGAAGACAGTGACCGAGGCGGACATCGTCAACTTCGCCGGCGTCTCCGGCGACACGAACCCGGTGCATCTGAACCAGGACTTCGCCGCAGGCACGATGTTCCGCGGCCGGATTGCCCATGGCATGCTCTCGGCCGGTTTCATCTCGACCGTCTTCGGAACTCGCCTTCCGGGCCCCGGCTGCATCTATCTGTCGCAGGACTTGCGCTTCAAGGCACCGGTCAAAATCGGCGAGACCGTGACCGCGACCGTCACGATCCGTGAACTCCTGCCGGAAAAGGCCCGCGTCGTTTTCGACACCGTCTGCAAGGTCGGCGAGACCGTGGTGGTTGAGGGCGAGGCCAAGCTGATGGTCGATCGTCGTGCGGATCTGAAGAAGGCGGCGGAGTAAGCGCGTAGAGAGCAGCCCAGCGCTACAGCCCGAGAGTAGCGCCCGCTGCCATAGCCGCTTATCTTTTCATCATGACGTCACGACTGCCTCACGGGCGACAGACCCTTCGCCGCTTTCCCGGGCGAATTATCGGCCCGGTCCTCTGAACGAGGGCCGGGACGCATCTGCTCGCCTGCGGCCTTGCGGATTTCAGAGATCCATCAGCTGACTGTCAGCGCGGGCTTTCCCCGAACGCCACGATCCGCTACCACAGCTTGCCTGCCACGCCCACGCGCCGAACAGATGCGCAAGAGGCCGTCCGTCGGGCACTGCAGCCGAAGGCCCAAATTCGATGAGCGTCGACTACCGCGAAACCGTTTTCCTGCCGAAGACCGACTTTCCCATGCGTGCCGGACTTGCGAAGCGCGAGCCGGAAATCCTGGCGAAGTGGGCGCAGATGGATCTCTTCGCCCGCCAGCGCGAAAGCGCGGAGGGACGCGAGAAGTTCGTGCTGCACGATGGGCCGCCCTACGCCAACGGCCACCTGCACATGGGCCATGCGCTCAACAAGGTGCTGAAGGACGTCATCAACCGCTCGCAACAGATGTTGGGCAAGGATGCCAACTACGTGCCGGGCTGGGACTGCCACGGCCTGCCGATCGAGTGGAAGGTCGAGGAGAGCTACCGCGCGCGCGGCGCCGACAAGGACGCCGTCGATAAGGTCGAGTTCCGCCGCGAATGCCGCGCCTTCGCCGAGAAGTGGATCGGGATCCAGATCGAGGAGTTCAAGCGGCTCGGGGTGATCGGCGATTGGCAGCGCCCCTATACGACCATGAACTACGCCGCCGAGGCGCAGATCGTGCGCGAGATCGGCAAGTTCCTGATCGGCGGCGGTCTCTATGCCGGCGCGCGGCCGGTGCTCTGGTCGGTGGTCGAGAAGACGGCGCTGGCCGACGCCGAGGTCGAGTACCACGAGCATAAGTCGGCCACCGTCTGGGTCCGGTTCCCCCTCATCGAGGCCCCCGCACGACTGCAGGGCGCGAGCGTGGTGATCTGGACCACGACGCCCTGGACGCTGCCAGGCAACCGCGCCGTCGCCTACGGAGAGGACGAGACCTATCTCTGCCTGGAGGTGGATGCCGTCGGCGAAAACAGCCGCGCGCAGCGCGACGAGCTGCTGATTGTGGCAGCCGATCTGGCGGAGGCTTTCTGTGAGGCGGCCGGCATTCTCGAACGGACGGTGATCTGGCAGGGTAAGGGGCAGGATCTGGCCGGTACGATCTGTGCCCATCCCCTGCGGGGCGAAGGCTACGACTTCGACGTCCCGCTGTTCCCCGGCGATTTCGTGACCATGGATCAGGGAACCGGCTTCGTGCACATCGCGCCGGGTCACGGCGCGGACGACTGGGCCTTGGGCCGCAAGAAGGGCCTCGAGATCCCGCAGACCGTCGATGCCGACGGCAGCTTCTTCGATCACGTCCCCCTGTTCGCCGGCACCCGCGTGCTGACGCCCGAGGGCAAGGACGGCGATGCCAACGGGGCCGTGATCCGCGCCCTGATCGAGGCTGAGAAACTGGTCCACAAGAGTAGCCTGCGGCACAGCTACCCGCACTCCTGGCGCTCCAAGGCTCCGCTGATCTTCCGCAACACGCCGCAGTGGTTCATCTCGATGGAGACGAACGAGCTGAGAGAAAAGGCGCTGAAGGCGATCGATCGGACACGCTTCGTGCCGGCGGGCGGGCAGACGCGCTTGCGGTCGATGATCGAGCAGCGGCCCGATTGGTGTATCTCGCGCCAACGCCTTTGGGGCGTGCCGCTGCCGCTCTTCGTGCAGAAGGCGACCGGAGAGCCGTTGCGCGATCAGGCGGTGATCGACCGCGTGGCCGCCGCCTTCGAGGAGGAGGGCGGCGATGCCTGGTTCGAGTCGCCGCCGCAGCGCTGGCTCGGCAACGACTACGATGCGGCCGACTACACGCAGATCTTCGATGTCGTGGAGGTCTGGTTCGACAGCGGCTCGACTCACGCCTTCGTGCTGGAGGCGCGCCCGGAACTGCAATGGCCGGCCTCGCTCTACCTGGAAGGCTCGGACCAGCATCGCGGCTGGTTCCACACCTCGCTGCTGGAGTCCGCCGGCACCCGGGGGCGGGCGCCCTACGAGGCGGTGCTGACCCATGGCTTCGTGCTCGACGAGGACGGCCGCAAGATGTCCAAGTCCCTGGGCAATGTCGTCAGCCCGCACGACATCGTCGGCCAGGACGGCGCGGATATCCTAAGGCTCTGGGTGGTCGCCTCCGACTATTCCGACGACATCCGCATCGGGCAACACATCCTGAAGCAGCTCAAGGACAGCTACCGGCGGTTCCGCAATACGCTGCGCTACCTGCTGGGCGCCCTGGAGGGTTACGACGAATCCGAAAGCCTGCCGCTCGACCAGTTGCCCGAGCTGGAGCGTTGGGTTCTGCACCGCCTGTGGGACCTCGACAAAGCGGTGCGCCGCAATGTCGAAAACTTCGACTTCCATGCTGTCTACCAGGATCTGCACAGCTTTTGCGCCGTCGATCTCTCCGCCTTCTACTTCGACGTCCGCAAGGACAGTCTCTACTGCGACCGGGCCGATGCGCTGCGACGACGGGCCTGCCGGACGGTTCTGGATCTGGTGTTCGATCATCTGACCGCCTGGCTGGCTCCGATCCTCTGCTTCACCGCCGAAGAGGCTTGGGAGCATCGCGGCAAAGCGCCGGACTCCATCCACCTGCGCCTCTTCCCCGACCTGCCGGACGACTGGCGCGACGAAGACCTCGCTGCCAAATGGGCGAAGATCCGACAGGTTCGCCGCGCCGTCACCGGCGCGCTGGAACTGGAGCGGGCGGAAAAACGGATCGGCGCTTCCTTGCAGGCGCACCCGAAGGTCTGGGTCGAGGAGGCCGCGGCCAAGGCGGCGGTCGACTCGATCGACTTCGCCGAGGTCTGCATCGTCTCGAACATCAAGGTGCTGGAAGGCGACGGACCGAGCGACGCCTACAGCCTGGAGGAAGTCCCCGGCGTCTGGGTCGTGTCGAAGCCGGCCGAGGGCGAGAAGTGCGAGCGCTGCTGGAAACTGCTGCCCGAGGTGGGCCGGGTGCCCGAGGCGCCGCAGACCTGTCGGCGCTGCGCGGACGCAGTCGCTCAGCTCAAGGCCGCGGAGTAACCACGCCGTGTCGACCAGCCTGCCCCACCAACCCGCGTGGAAGCGGCTCTTGCCGCCCGTGACCCTTGGACTGGCCACGGTGGTGATGCTGGCGGATCAGGCCACCAAGGGATGGGTGCTCGCGACCCTCGAGCATGGGGAGCGCGTGGCGGTCACCGGCTTCTTCAATCTCGTGCTCACCTATAATCGCGGGGTCGCCTTCGGTCTGCTGGCCAGCGACTACTGGTGGAAGCCATACCTTTTGGTCGGCATTGCCCTCCTGATCGTCGGCGGACTGCTGCTGTGGCTCCGCAGCCAGGCCCAGCTTCTGCCCCGGCTGGCCACGGGTTTGATCGTCGGCGGCGCCGTAGGCAATGTCATCGACCGCTTCCGCCAGCCCGGCGTGGTCGACTTTCTGGACTTCCACCTCAACGGATATCACTGGCCTGCCTTCAACCTGGCCGATTGCGCGATCGTGATCGGCGTCGGCCTGCTATTGCTGGACGGCTTGTTCACACCGGCCTCCAAGAGGTAAAAGAAGCGTGGCTGGAACTCATAGGGATACGAATCGAAGATGCGCAGAGCAGGAGTCTTCTGCCTAGCGCTGGCGGCACTGGCACTTGCCGGATGCGAAAGCGCACGTGAACAGTTGGGGCTCGAAAAGCAGGCACCCGACGAGTTCCGCGTGGTTTCGCGTGCGCCCTTGACGGTACCGCCCGAGTTCGCGCTGCGTCCGCCGCGCCCCGGCGCGCCCCGCCCGCAAGTGGGCACGCCGACAGACCAGGCCAGGCGCACCGTGTTCCGTTTGGGCGATCAGCAGCCCAGCGTTCAGGAAATCATGCCCGACGACGGTCGCTCCCTGGGCGAGCGTGCGATTCTGCTGGAGGCCGGAGCGAACCAGGTGCAGCCGGACATTCGCCAGGTGGTGGACCGCGAAACGCAGCAGGTCAACGAGGAGAGTCAAGACTTCCTGGAGGATCTGATCTTCTGGCGGGACAGCTTGCCGAGCGGAGACATCGTAGACGCCGAGTCCGAGGCGCGACGCCTGCGTGAGGCGAGTGCGATCGGTGAGCCGGTGACCGGTGCCGGAACCCCGACGATCGAACGTCGCCAGCGCGGGATCTTCGAAGGCATTTTCTAGAAACGCCGGCGCCCGAGCGAGGGCGGCCTGCGACGGACGATTTTTTACTGTCGCGAAGAGCAGAACAAACGCACCGAAGATTGCGTCGGTGGGCCTGATAACGCGGCGTTTCATCGCTTGGGCGAATTTCACACAATCACCCCTTGATCTTCGGCGGCAAAGACGTCATATCCGCCCGCTTGCTCGCCGGCCGGTCCGGCGAAGCTCATCTGCTGGTTGGGGAGGACGAGATGTCTCGCGATGCCGCCCTCTTCCAATTGGGGATGGACTTGGATCGAGGTTCAAGCACCACCCAGGAGGAAGTGTCCGTTTCTGCCGCTGTTTCCGAGACCGCCGTTGCGGCATCGGAGGAGCGCAAAGATCACTTCATTTTGCGTGACGGCCAGGAGTATGCCGGTACGCATTTGATTGTCGACCTCTGGGGTGCGAAGCGCATCGACGAGCTTGCACATGTCGAAGCGGTGCTGAAGCGCTGCGTCGAAGCGGCAGGCGCAACGCTGCTTCATATTCATCTGCACCATTTCACCCCGAACGACGGCATCTCCGGCGTCGCGGTGCTGGCCGAGTCGCACATCTCGATCCACTCCTGGCCGGAGCGCGAATATGCGGCGCTCGACATCTTCATGTGCGGCGACGCCCAACCGCACAAGGCGGTCGATGTCCTGCGCGACGGCTTTTCTCCCTCCTACGTCGCGGTCACGGAGCATCTGCGGGGCCGGGAGCTGTGAGCTCCTGGTTCCGGGAAACACTGCACCGGGACTACGAGAGCGGACTGAGAATCGAGGAGGTCCTGTTCGAGGCGAAGTCCGAGCATCAGCACCTCCTGCTGTTCCGCAACTCCACCTTCGGACGGGTGCTGACCCTGGACGGCGTCGTACAAACCACCGAAGCCGACGAGTTCATTTATCACGAGATGCTGGCCCATCTGCCGATCCTTGCCCATGGCGGGGTCGAGCGGGTGCTGATCATCGGCGGCGGCGACGGCGGCATGCTGGAGGAGGTGCTGAAGCACCGCGGCGTGACTCAAGCCGTCCAAGTCGAGATCGACGCCAGTGTGGTGGACTTCGCCAAGACCCATCTGCGCGCCATTTGCGGCGCAGCCTATGAGGACCCGCGCACCGAGCTGGTGATCGCCGACGGCCTGACGTACGTGGCCGAAACGGAGCGTCGCTTCGATCTGATCATCGTCGATTCGACGGACCCGATCGGCCCCGGCGAAGTCCTCTTCACCGAGCGGTTCTACGCCGACTGCAAAGGCTGTCTGGCCGCCGGCGGCGTTCTGGTCACGCAGAACGGCGTGCCCTTTCTGCAGCCCGAAGAGCTTAAGCAAACGCTCGGTTTCTTCCGCCGGCTCTTCGCCGATACGACCTGCTACCTCGCGACCGTGCCGACCTATGCCGGCGGGCCGATGGCCTTCGGCTGGGCGACCGACGACGCCAGCCTGCGCAAGGTGCCCCTGGAAACGCTGCAGGCGCGCTTTTCCGCCGCCGGGATCGACACCCGCTACTACACGCCGGCGGTCCACCTGGGCGCCTTAGCCCTGCCGCCTTACGTCGCCGAACTG
Source organism: Algihabitans albus (assembly GCF_003572205.1). Taxonomy (NCBI): domain Bacteria; kingdom Pseudomonadati; phylum Pseudomonadota; class Alphaproteobacteria; order Rhodospirillales; family Rhodovibrionaceae; genus Algihabitans; species Algihabitans albus. Next base: position 694,272 of record NZ_QXNY01000004.1, on the reverse strand, counting down.
GTCGGTTGAGCCAGGCTTGTCGGAGCTTCGGGCCGGAAAACTGGCGAAAGGTTGGAGCGGGTGATGGGAATCGAACCCACGACACGTAGCTTGGGAAGCTACTGCTCTACCACTGAGCTACACCCGCGCCGCGCCTTCATGTAAGCGGGCGGCGACCCTGCGCGCAAGCGTCGGATGTACGATCTTGCCAGGCTGGCTCTCCGGCCGCTGGATGACCCGATAATCATGAAGACGGTCACGCCTGCGTGAGACGACGCCTCCATGGGCTGACAGGGCCGGAGCAGGACCCTAGCTTGCCGGCTGGCTTCCGGCGCCGGGCGGTTTAAACTCCACCGGCCGGCTAAACAGCAGAGAGTCGCCGATGTTCCCACTCCGCTCGATCGCACTCCTTCTCGGTTGCGGGCTGCTCGCCGCATCCCCGCTTGCGGCCGAGCCACGGGCCGTTCCTCGGTTCGACGAGGCGATGACGGCGGCGCAAGGCCAGACCGTCTACTTCAACGCCTGGGGCGGAGACGAGCGGATCAACGCCTATCTCGACTGGGTCGGCGCGCAGATGGACGCGCGCCACGGCATCACGCTGGTGCACGTCAAGCTGTCGGACACCGCCGACGCCGTTGCCCGCGTGCTGGCGGAACGGGCAGCCGGAAACCTGGAGGCCGGCAGCGTCGACCTCATCTGGATCAACGGCGAGAACTTTGCCGCGATGAAGGAAGCCGATCTGCTGTTCGGACCCTTCGTCCCCGAATTGCCGAACTTCGCGCTGGTCGATACCGAGCGCAAGCCGACCACCGTGATCGACTTCACCGTGCCGACCGACGGGCTGGAAGCGCCCTGGGGCATGGCCAAATTCAACTTCATCTACGATTCGGACCGCATCTCCGCGACTCCCGCCAACGCCGGAGAACTGGCGGACTGGGCGGCGAGCCAGCCCGGGCGCTTCACCTACCCGGCGCCGCCCGACTTCATGGGCTCCACCTTTCTCAAGCAGTTGCTGATCGAGCTGACTGAGGACGCGGACCTTCTGCAGCGGCCGGTCGAGAGCGACGATCTCTTCGCGCAGGCCACCGCCCCGCTCTGGTCTTATCTGGACGGGCTCCATCCGCATCTCTGGCGCAGCGGACAGGCTTTTCCGACGAACGGTCCCGCACAGCGCCGTCTGCTCGACGACGGCGAGGTCGATATGGCCTTGTCCTTCCATCCCGGCGAAGCCTCATCGCTGATCGTAGCCGGGCAACTGCCGGACAGCGCGCGCACCTTCGTCTTTCCCGAGGGCACGATCGGTAACACCCACTTCGTGGCCATTCCCTTCAACGCGCGGTCGCCCGAGGCCGCGATGGTCGTCACGAATTTCCTGATGAGCCCGGAGGCGCAAGCGGAAAAGCAGAATCCCGAGATCTGGGGCGATGACACGGTGCTGGCCTTGGACCGCCTGAGCGACGAAGCTCGCGCGCTGTTCGAAGCCGTTCCGCGCGGTGTCGCGACCCTGGCGCCGGAAGCGCTGGGCCCCGTCCTGCTGGAGCCGCATCCGACTTGGATGACCGCACTGGAGGACGATTGGCGCCGGCGCTACCTGAGGTAACGCCCTGGTGCAACTGCGCCGGCTCGCCGCATCTCCTCTGGCCTTGGTTCCGACGCTGACCTTGGCCCTCTTTCTCTTGCCGATCGCAGCCGGACTGATCGGGACATGGTTGCCGGCCTTCGGCATTCTCCCCAGTCTCGGCGGGACGGGTCCGACGCTCGAACCTTGGGCGCGGCTGCTGGCAGACCCGGCTCTGCCCGGCGCCGTGACCGCCACTCTGGTCTCCGGGTTCGGCTCGACGCTGCTCGCCTTCGCACTCACCGTCGGCTTCGCGGCGGCGGCCCAGAAGACCTGGGCCTATCGTCAGGCGACTCGGCTGCTCGCGCCCTTGCTGGCCGTGCCGCATGCGGCGATTGCCATCGGCATTGCCTTCCTGCTGGCACCCAGCGGTTTCCTGCTGCGCCTCTTCTCTCCCTGGGCGACCGGCTTTGAGTTGCCTCCCGACGTCGCGACGACCCAGGACCGCTACGGCATCGCCCTGGCCCTGGCCCTGGCGGTCAAGGAAACGCCCTTTCTGCTGCTGATGCTCTTGGGCGCCTTGGGTCAGGTACAGAGCCCCCAACGCCTCGCCACCGCCCGCGCGCTCGGCTATGGCCCGGTGACGGCTTGGCTGAAGACAGTCCTGCCCGCCGTCTATCCCCAGCTGCGTCTGCCAGTCTATGCCGTGCTCGCTTTTTCACTTTCGGTCATCGATATGGCCCTGATCCTGGGACCGACGGCGCCGCCGACACTAGCTGTCCTGGTGTTCCGCTGGTTCAACGATCCAGACCTTGCCTTGCGCTTCGTCGGCGCCGCAGGCGCCACCCTGCAGCTCCTGGTCGTGGTGACCGGCATCGCACTCTGGAGGCTAGCGGAAATCTGTGTCGCCCGGCTCGGCCGGCGCTGGATCGCCGGAGGCGCCCGCGGCGGCACAGGAGGGGTTGCCCGAGGCGGATGGTCGGCCGGTATTTTCATCCTGTTGGGCCTGGGGCTCGCCAGCCTGCTGCTGATGGCCCTCTGGTCCTTCGCCGGCCGTTGGCGCTGGCCGGAGGCCTGGCCCGACAGCCTGACGGCGGCGACCTGGGCGCGGCAGCTCGAACCCGCGGCAGAGACCGGCTGGACCACGCTACTGCTCGGCCTGGCGGTCGCCGGGCTGGCCCTGGCGTTGGTGCTCGGTTGTCTGGAACAGGAACAGCGCAGCGGGCGCCGACCGACTCGTGCACTCTGGCTGCTCTATCTGCCGCTGCTGGTACCGCAGGTCGCCTTCCTCTTCGGCGCCCAGGTTCTGGCGATCCTTACCGGACTCGACGGCAGCTTCGCCGCCTTGGTTTGGAGTCATCTGTTGTTCGTGCTGCCCTACGTCTTCCTGGCTCTGGCCGAACCCTGGCGGCGGCTCGACAGCCGCTATCTGCGCAGCGCGCGCTGCCTGGGCGCCACGCCGCTCACGGTCTTCTGGCGGGTCAAGCTCCCGATGCTGCTGCGTCCAGTCCTCTTCGCCGCTGCGGTCGGATTCGCGGTCAGCGTGGCGCAGTACCTGCCCACCCTCTTCGCGGGCGCCGGCCGCTACAGCACCCTGACGACCGAAGCCGTGGCTCTGTCCGCCGGCGCGGCTCGGCGGGTGGTCGGCGTCTATGCCTTCCTGCAAGCCCTTCTGCCGCTCGCCGCCTTCGCTGCCGCCGTCGGCATTCCGGCCTGGTGCTATCGAAACAGGCGCGCCCTGCAATGACCCTGGAACTGCAGTCCGTGTCGTTGCGTCTCGCCGGACGCCGCCTCTTCGCACCGCTCAGCTTCACCGTGCCGGACGGAGAGATCGTAACCGTCATGGGCGCTTCGGGCAGCGGCAAGTCGAGTCTGCTGGGTTTTCTCTGCGGTACGCTCGAACCCGGCTTCACGGCCGAGGGGCGGGCCCTGCTAGATGGCGGCGATCTGGCCGCTCTACCGCCCGAACGCCGCGGCGTGGGCATTCTATTCCAGGACGACTTGCTGTTCCCCCACCTGAGCGTCGGGGAAAACTTGGCGTTCGGCTTGCCGTCGGAGGTGCGGGGACGGGCGGCACGCCGGGCCGAAATTCTCGGCGCCTTGGCCGAAGCGGGACTGGAGGGCTTCGAGCAGCGCGATCCGGCGACCCTCTCGGGCGGCCAGCGGGCGCGGGTCGCCCTGCTGCGAACTTTGCTGGCGCGGCCACGCGGTCTTTTGTTGGATGAACCTTTTGCCAAGCTCGACGTTAGTCTACGCGACAGGATACGCGCTTTCGTTTTCTCGCACGCCCGCGCTCGCGGTTTGCCGACCTTGTTGGTGACCCACGACCCGGACGATGCGGAGGCGGCGCGTGGACCCGTCGTGGCGCTCGCCGCTGTCGAGGGTGGCTCGGGACCCGCCTCCGCGATCTAACGAAGTGCCGGCGGCGCAGACTACGTCTTTAAGTGGAGAGAGGTCGGCAAACGACACTGCTGATGACCCCTAGGATCTCTACTCCGAAAGTGGTTAAAAGATGCCGCAAGCTCTCGATTTTGCGGCAAAAAATTGGCTTGGCGTCATAACATGGTCTTTTGACAATGCCGCGAAGCTCAACTATGGTTCGCGCCGAAGTTCTGACTTGGAGGGGGGCATTCCTCCAAAGGTTCAGGGCCCCATTATCAAGGACCGGGGCGCTTTTTGCGTACCCGGAGGTCGAAACAAGCCTTGAGACCCTCACCGCGTATGGAGGACTAGCTTTATGTTCCGCATGAAAGTGGTTGGCGCCTTTGCCGCCCTCGGCATGCTTGCTGGCTGCGCCAGCTTCTCCGATATGAATGACGTCGACGACCTGCGGGGAATGGATGCCGTCGGCGGCACGCCTTTCAACCAGGCGCTCTTTTCCGAGTATAAAGAGCTGACCCTGTTCGAAGCCGACCAGATGTACGATTGGCCGGACGCCGGCCTCTTCGCACGCAAGGCCATGGCGGCGGCGAACAACGACGTCGTTCTGCCCGAGGAGTTGGGCAACTGGGATCTGCCCGACGAAAGCATCGGCGAGTTGACGGCAGCGCGGGCGCGCTTGACGTCAGCCCTTGACGCGACCGCGCGCGTGCAGGCTCCGATGGAAGCCGCCCACGCACAGGGTCGTTTCGATTGCTGGGTCGAGCAGCAGGAAGAGAACCATCAACCCGATCACATCGCTGCCTGCCGTGAGGGCTTCTATGCTGCCATGGAAGCCTTGGAAGCCGCGATGCAGAGCGAGCCGGCGCCGATGGGAGCTCCCGAGCCCTACATCGTCTTCTTCTCGTTCGATAGCGCCCAGATCGATGCCGGTGGCATGGGCATCGTCGACGACGCCGTCGCCGCTGCTCAGCAGATGGGCATCATCGACTTCTCCGTCACCGGTCACGCTGACCGCGCCGGTGCCGAGGCTTACAACCTGGCTCTGTCGTTGCGCCGGGCCAATGCCGTCCGCGATGCGCTGGTTGCCAGGGGTATCCTGAGCCAGAACATCTCGGTTGCCGGTCGCGGTGAGGCCGAGCCGGCCGTGCCGACCCCGGACGGTGTGCGCGAGCCTGCCAACCGTCGTGTCGAGATCGTCATCCAGTAAACGATCCCGACATAGCCGTTACGATTGGGGCGTCGTGGGAAACCGCGGCGCCCCAAGTCGTTTCCGAGGTCTTATTCTTTGCGGGTTCTCGTGGTTTCGGGGCTCGCACGCCGCCGGCCGTGCAGCTCGCAGGCAGCGCTCTGCCGGGTAGGGCCCGGACCAAGCCCTAGGCTTGTGAAGCACCGACGTCGGTCAGGCGCGCATGGAGGGCCTTGCCTGCGTCCCGGATGTGGTCGCCCAGTCGCTCGCAAGCCAGGGCGCCATCGCCGGCGCGGAGAGCCGCCAGCAGTGCACGATGCTCCCGGTCGGAGCGGGGCTGCCAGTCCAACTCTTTCCAGGTCGCGTAGAGGTAGCGGGCGGCGGCCCTGTTCAGGTCGTCGAGCGTCGCCAGCAGGCGTGGCATCCCGCAAGGGCGCCAGAGCGCGGCGTGATAACGGCGATTGGCCGCTTCCCAAACAGCGATGTCGTCACTCGTCTCTCCCGCCTCCAGGGTGGCCTGGGCTTCCGCTAGATCCGCCTCGGTCAGTTTCGGGATCGCGTGGACCAGCGCCAGCACCTCCAGAGCCGCCCGCATCTCCGTGATCTCCAGCAGAGCGGCCGGGTTCAAGAGCGTCACGCGCACGCCGCGCCGGGGCGCGCCGGTCACGAGGCCCTGGGCCTCAAGCTTTCGAAAGGCCTCGCGTACCGGAACGTGGCTGGCCCTGAACTCGCCGGCGACATGGTCTTGGCGAAGCGGCGTTCCCGGCGCCAATTCGCCCACGACGATCCGTCGCGACAGTGTGCGTGCGATCTGTCCCGCCAGAGAGCGATCGTCCTCACCGTCGTCTTGCCCTTTGAGATTCGTCATGTTTTCATAGATTATCTATTATCTAGGAAATTGCCATGCCCCACACCGATCCATCGTCCGCTACCGCGACTCGCCGGCGTCCGGCACGCCTACAGTCTATCGCGGGAATCGGCGTCGACCGCATGGGATCGCGCGCCGACGGCGCTGACTGCGACGTCCTGCGGCTCGAAAATCTCGATGTCGACATTCCGCCCGATCCGGAGGTCGTCGCACGCACCCGCCGCGCCGCCGAAACCGATTCGGACAACAGCTACCTGCCTTTTGTCGGGCAAGAGCGGCTGCGTGAGGTGGCGGCTGATCATGTCTCGAAGATCGCTGGCGTGCCCTATGACGGCCAGCGCAACTGCGTGATCTGCGCCGGCGGGCTGTCCGGCATCCTGAACGTCCTGCTCGCCACCACCGAGGTGGGCGACGAGGTGATCGTCACCGACCCGACCTACGCCGGACTGATCAATCGAGTCCGGCTGGCCGGCGGCGAGCCGCGTTTCGTTCCCTTCGTCTTCAAGCCCGGCGCTGCGTGGAAGCTGGATCGAGAGGCGCTGCGTCGGGCCGTCGGCCCCAAGACCCGCTCCCTGCTGCTCATGTCGCCCTCCATGCCCAGCGGCGGTCTGCTGGACGAGGACGACTGGCGCCTCGTGGCCGAGCTTTGCGTTGCGCGGGATCTGCTGCTGATCCTCGACAGTGCCATGGAACGGCTGCTGTTCGACGGTCGGAAGCCTCTGCATCCCGCCGGTCTGCCCGGCATGGCGGAGCGCACCGTCACGGTCGGCTCGGCCTCCAAGGAGCTGCGGATGATCGGCTGGCGGATTGGCTGGATCGTCGCACCCGAGGCCTACCTGCCCGACCTGACCGCCGTCTCGCTCGCCAATGTGGTCGTCCCCGTCGGCATCGCGCAGGAAGCCGCGGCCATTGCGCTGGAGCGTTCGGCCGAAACCTTGCCACCCTATGTGGCCGAGCTGCAGGCACGCCGCGACCTTCTGATCGAGGAACTGAAGGGCTTACCGTTCGGCGTGCCGGCAGGCGGTTGGTCGCTGTTGCTGCGTGCCTCCGACTTCGGCCTCGACGGCGCCGAGCTGTCGGAGCGCCTTTTCGAGCAGGGCGTCTGCGCGACGCCCATGACCGGCTGGGGCATCGAACACGGCGCACAGTACCTTCGTTTCGTCTACGCCAACGAGCCGGTACCGCGACTGCGCGGCCTTGGCGAGAAAGTCCGCAGGGCGTTGCGCTGCTAAGGGGGCCCTGAACTGGCTAGGCGCTTTGCCGTCGACGCGACCTGCCCGCTTCCCGGACTCGCCGCAATTCTCTAGAACCCTCTTCCCATGGCATTGATCCGCGCTTTCGCCACGGTCGGGGGCTACACAGCGGTCAGCCGAGTGCTCGGCTTTATCCGCGACGTGCTGATCGCGGGCACGCTGGGCGCCGGTCCACTGGCCGACGCCTTCTTCGTCGCCTTCAAGTTCCCGAACCTCTTTCGCCGCCTCTTCGCCGAAGGCGCCTTCAACGCCGCCTTCGTGCCGCTCTTCGCCGGCAGGCTGGAGGCCGAAGGACAGGAACCGGCACGGCGGTTTGCCGAGGAAGCCCTGGCCTTTCTGCTGTTCTGGCTTCTGCTGCTGACCGCCGCCGCCATGGCCGCGATGCCCTGGCTCATGCCGGTGATCGCGCCCGGCTTCATCGGCGACGCGGAGCAGTTCGATTTGGCCGTCGAGCTGACGCGCATCTGCTTTCCCTACCTTCTGTTCATGGGACTGGTGGCACTGCTTTCGGGGCTGCTGAACTCCATGCAGCGCTTCGCGGCGGCGGCGGCGGCGCCGATCGTACTCAACCTTTGCTTCGTCATGGCGCTGCTCTTCGTCGTGCCGCAGGCCGAACAGCCGGCGCATGCGCTGTCCTGGGCGGTGGCCGTAGCGGGCGTGCTGCAATTCGGACTCTTGCTGCTGGCGGCGCGGCGCGCCGGCATGTCCCTGCGCTTGCCAGTTCCCCGCCTGACTCCCGGGGTCAGACGGCTACTCAAACTGATGGGGCCCGGCCTGCTGTCGTCGGGCGCCATGCAGATCAACCTGCTGATCGGCACCATGATCGCGACTCTCCAGGCCAGCGCCGTATCCTGGCTCTACTACGCCGACAGGGTCTATCAGTTGCCGCTCGGGCTGATCGGCATCGCCATCGGCGTCGTGCTCCTGCCCGACCTGGCGCGCAAACTGCGCGGCGGCGCGCCCGAGGCGGCTCTGCAGTCGCTCAACCGGGCGCTGGAGCTGGGTCTCTTCCTGACCCTGCCGGCCGCGGTTGCCTTGGCCGTCGTGCCGGGTCCGATTATCACGGTGCTGTTCGAACGCGGCGCCTTCGATCTGGCCGACGCCCAGAACACGGCACTGGCGCTGACCGCTTTCGCCCTCGGTCTGCCCGCCTTCGTGCTGGTCAAGATCCTGCAGCCCGCCTTCTTCGCCCGCGAAGACACGGTGACGCCGCTGCGTTTCGCGCTGGTCAGCGTGGCGGTCAACATCGTCCTCAGCCTGGCGCTGTTCTTCCTCATCGGCTTCCTGGGCATCGCGCTGGCCACCACGGTCTCGTCCTGGGTCAACACCGGGCTGCTGGCCTGGAGGCTGCGCCGCGACGGGCATCTCGCACTGGATGCCCGGGCCAAGCGGCGTCTGCCGCGCGCCCTTCTGGCCAGTGCCGCCATGGGCCTCGCCGTCTGGGGCGCCGCCCTGGGTTTGGAGACCTGGCTGGCCGGGCCGGAACTCGTGCGTTTCCTGGCCTTGGCGGGCTTGGTGGGAGCCGGCCTCGGGGTCTATGCCCTGCTGGCTCTGGCGACCGGTGCGGTGGAGCTGCAGGACCTGCGCGGCCTCCTGCGGCGCAAGCGGGAGAGACCGGCCTGACCTGCGTCGCTACCCCGATAGCTTGACCCGATCTGGTGCAGCGGCGATAAGGCGCGCCGCAGTCCTTGCTTCTCCTTGCTGAGCGAACCCAAGCACGATGAAACGCATCTTCTCGGGCGTCCAGCCCACCGGAAATCTGCATCTCGGGAACTACCTCGGAGCCATCCGACAGTTCGTAGCGCTGCAGCACGACTACGACTGCATCTACTGCGTCGTCGACCTGCATGCCATCACCCAGTGGCAGGAACCGGGCGAGCTGCGCAATCAGATCCGCCAAGTCGCGGCCGCCTACCTGGCCGCCGGCGTCGATCCGCAGCGCTGCATCATCTTCAACCAATCGCAGGTGCCGGCCCATGCCGAGCTGGCCTGGATCTTCAACTGCGTCGCGCGCCTCGGCTGGCTTAACCGCATGACCCAGTTCAAGGAGAAGGCGGGCAAGCACCGCGAGCAGGCCTCGGCCGGGCTCTATGTCTATCCCAACCTGATGGCCGCGGACATCCTGGCCTACAAGGCGACCCACGTGCCCGTGGGCGAGGACCAGAAGCAGCACCTGGAGCTGACCCGGGACATCGCGCAGAAGTTCAACCACGACTACGGAACAGAGTTCTTCCCGATCGTCGAGCCGCTGATCCTCTCCGCCGCCGCCCGTGTCATGTCCCTGCGCGACGGCAGCAAGAAGATGAGCAAATCGGACGCTTCCGACGCCAGCCGCCTGAACATGACCGACGGCCCCGACGAGGTCGCTCAGAAGATCCGCCGGGCCAAGACCGACACGGAGCTTCTGCCTGGCCCGGACGTGCTGGACCCGGAGGGCAATCTACCGGACGAACTCCGCAAGGCCCGGCCCGAGGCCTGTAACCTGCTGGGCATCTACGCGGCCTTGTCGGACCGCTCCTGGGTCGAGGTTCTGGCGGAGTTCGAGGGCCAGCAGTTCAGCCACTTCAAACAGGTGCTGACCGACCTGGCCGTGGCCCTCCTCGGGCCCATGGGCGAGGAAATGCAGCGCATGGCCGGCGACCCGGCCTATGTCGACGGCATCCTCAAGGCGGGTGCGGAGAAAGCCAACGCGATCGCCGCGCCGATCCTGCGCGAGGCCCAGGACATCGTCGGCTTCCTGCGGCCCTGAGCTTCGTTTCCGGCAGCCTGAGTCTCAAAAAAAAAGAGGCCCGGCAGGTGTCCCTGCCGGGCCAGTCAGGCGGAGGATCGCCGTTAAACTCGAGAAAACTCCGAAATCTCCGGGGCACCCTGCGTCCTGCGCGACACCCCGGAAATTTCTCGTGCTGCTTTACGAAAGGGTCTGAGAGCCGTGCCCGAATTCGGGGTAGGCCTCCATGCCCAGTTCCGACTTGTCGAGGCCCATTTCCTCTTCCTCGTCGGAGACCCGGATCCCAACGGTGTACTTGAGGGCCAGCCACACGGTGCTCGTGGTGACCACCACGAAGGCACCGATGGCGACGATGCCGACGATTTGCGTCCCGAGACCGCCGCTGCCGAAGATGCCGACGGCCAGAGTGCCCCAGATGCCGGCAACCAGGTGGACCGAGATCGCCCCGACCACATCGTCGACCTTGAGCTTGTCGAGAAGCGGCACGGCGAAGACCACCAGCCCACCACCGATCGCACCGATGATCAGGGAGACGAGGTGGTTGGTCTGATCCGGACCGGCGGTGATCGAGACCAGGCCGGCCAAGGCACCGTTGAGCGCCATGGTCAGGTCGATCTTCTTGAAGAGCACCTGGGTCAGGATCATGGCCGTCACCACACCGCCGGCCGCGGCGATGTTGGTGTTGGCATAGACCACCGCGATCGCGGCCGCATCCAACGCCGAGCCCAGCGCCAATTGCGAGCCGCCGTTGAAACCGAACCAGCCCATCCAGAGGATGAAGGTGCCCAGCGTGGCCAGCGGCAGGTTCGCCCCCGGCATCGCATTGACCTTCCCGTCGGGACCATACTTGCCCTTGCGCGCGCCCAGGATGATGGCGCCGGTCAGCGCCGCCCAGCCGCCCACGGAGTGCACGATGGTCGAACCGGCGAAGTCGCTGAAGCCCATCTCGCTCAACCAGCCGCCGCCCCAGGTCCAGGAGCCCTGAATCGGGTAGAGGATGCCGGTGAGGATCGCGACGAAGATCAGGAAGGGCCAGACCTTGATGCGCTCGGCCAGGGTGCCCGACACGATCGAGGCCGTAGCCGCGACGAAGACCATCTGGAAGAACCAGTCGGACATGATGGAGTAGGTGCCTTCGCCGACGATCGCGGCCGCGTCACCCGTGCCCTCCAGCAGAGCCAACTCATCGCCCGTCGTATTGTAGAGCAGGCTGAACGACCCGATGAACCCACTCACATCGGTGTACATGAGGTTGTAGCCGACCAGGTAGTACATGATGCCGGCGATCGAATAGAGCGCGATGTTCTTCAGGCAGATCGAGGCAGTCGACTTTGACCGCACCAGACCCGATTCCAGCATGGCGAAACCTGCGGCCATCCACATGACCAGAACGCCGTGGAACATGAACGAAAGCGTGTTGAAGACATACTGAGACTCGGCCGAAACCTCGGCATGCGCCGGGCCCGTCATCACCAGACCGGTCACGCCGGCCAAGGCTATCAAACCGAGAGACTTACGCCAGAGCTGCATCTCTAGCCCCTCCTTCATAGATCTGCTGCTTTACAGTGCTTCGGCGTTGGTCTCGCCGGTGCGGATCCGCACGACCGAGTTCACGTCGAGTACGAAGATCTTGCCGTCGCCGATGCGGCCGGTGTTCGCCGCCTTCTGGATGGCTTCCACCACCTGCTCGGCCTGATCGGCCGTCACGGCGACCTCGATCTTCACCTTCGGCAGGAAGTTCACCGAGTACTCCGCACCGCGGTAGATCTCGGTCTGGCCCTTCTGCCGACCGTAGCCCTTCACCTCGCTGACGGTCAGGCCCTCAACACCGAGTCCGGTGAGTGCCTCACGCACATCGTCGAGCTTGAAGGGCTTGATGATGGCCATAACCAATTTCATCGCGCCTCTCCCCCTGTTGTCTCCGTCGAACCTCGCGCCGTCTGTCGGAGACCGAAGCCGACGGCGCTTCTCAGTTTTCGGTACTACAGCCGCGGCCCCTTGCGGGTGGCGAGCTGTCCCAGACCGGATATTTTCAAGAACCATGCCAGTTTGCAGTGCAGCATCGAAGAACCCCAGGACTCCGCTGCGACTCGGGACGTTCGACGACAAGCGCGGCGCAGACGGACGAGGGGCAGAGCGGTCACGGAACAGTCATCGGCTGCCTAGATTTTGACCATAGAATGCTTGCTGGTCAGATTCCGTGCAGCACAATCGGTCGCAGTGTTCAGCGGGTCGCGAAGGCTGGACAGCGTCCCGACAAGCCTAGATCTTGGCGCTCATGGAGGGTGGCCTGCAGAGTCGAGACGACGGAGAGGTGGGCGGCGCCGACGCGCCGGCCAGGGCCGAAGTCGCGGTCGCCGGCGGTGGCCTCGTCGGGTTGACGCTCGGCATCGCGCTCGCCGAAGCCGGAGTCGAGGTGGCCGTTATCGACGCTCAGGCTCCCGAGGCGCTAACCGACGCGGCCTACGACGGTCGTTCTTCGGCTATCGCCGCCGGCTCGGCCAACCTGCTGCGCAGCCTTGGGGTCTGGGCGCATCTCGAGCCAGATGCCCAACCCATCCTGGACATCCGTGTGTCGGACGGACAAGTGGGGCGCCGCGCCGCGCCGCTGTTCCTGCATTACGACAGCGACGATCTGGGCCGCGGTCCCTTCGGTTGGATCGTCGAAAACCGCCGCCTGCGCCAGGCGCTCTTCGCTCGATCGAAAGAACTGGAGCCGCTACGGCTGATCGCGCCGGCCGGCGTGGCCGCCGCCGAGCGCGCCGATGCCCGCTATGGCGCGGGTAGTATCCTGGCGCGGTTGGCCGACGGACGCGGCATCTCCGCCCAGCTCCTGGTCGCCGCCGACGGACGCAACTCGCCCCTGCGTAAGGCGGCCGGCATCCGCACGGTGACCTGGGACTACCCCCAAATGGGCCTGGTGGCGACCCTGACTCACGAGCGGCCGCACGATGGGGTGGCGCACGAGCACTTTCTGCCCTCGGGACCCTTCGCGGTCCTGCCGATGACCGACTCGCCGGAGGGCCAGCATCGCTCCTCTCTGGTCTGGACCGAACGCAAGGATCTGGCCTCGGCGATGGTCGATCTGGACGACGCGGCCTTCGCCGCCGAGTGTCAGCGCCGCTTCGGCGACAGCCTGGGCCGGATCAGCCTGACGGGCCCCCGCTGGGCTTATCCCCTGTCGCTGCATCATGCCCAGCGCTATCGCGCCGGCCGCCTGGTGCTGGTGGGCGATGCCGCCCACGGAATCCATCCCATTGCCGGCCAGGGACTGAACCTCGGCCTGCGCGACGTGGCGGCTCTGGCGGAATGCCTGATCGATGCCCGTCGGCTCGGTCTGGACCTCGGCGCGGCCGAACCGTTGATTCGCTACGAGCGTTGGCGCCGCCCCGACACGCTGATGCTGATCGCGGTCACCGACGGGCTCAACCGCCTCTTCTCGAACGACCTGCCGCCGCTGCGCTTGCTACGCGACCTTGGCATGGCCGCGGTCGACCGCGCGGGGCCGCTCAAGCGCCTTCTGATGCAGCATGCCATGGGCTTGGTCGGCGACCTGCCGCGCCTGCTGAAAGGCGAGCGCCTCTAGAGCAGGATCGCCTGAGGTGGAATCGCTCCGGCGAGACCGCCTCAGGCGTGATTCACACTCTCTCATGAGATCGGAGGCGGGCATAAGTTCGGAGCCGGGATCGCAAATCCCTCAGCTCGAGGCGGTCTCCGCGTAGAGAGACTGGCCCGTCTGCAAGGTCCAGTGCACTAGGGCGCGGAGGGAGCTTCCCAAGGCTTCGTCGAAGGCGCGGACGATCGACGGCAAGGTATCGCTCTCGGCCGGGAACCGGACGTCGAAGCTCTCACTCGCCACGATCTCCCGCCGCGGCATCCGCACCAACTTGACGTTCAGCCCGACATGAGCCATCGGCACCGGTCCATCGAAGTATTCGGCCTGAAACTCGCGCAGTTCGCTCTTGATCACGAAGTCGGCGCGCAAACCGAGGGATTCACGGCCTACCGATACGATCCGCCGCGAGTTCTCGAAAGACTCGATCATCAGCGTCTGGACCATCTGCGGCGCCTGATCGGTCCAGTTGGCGCGCGCGTAGTACTCCACCTCCATGGGCTCGCGCATCAGCGCGATGCGCACGGTATCGAGTGCCGCATTGGCGATCGGCGGTTCCAGAATCAGCTGCCAGTCGACGGGCGACAGGTCGGGGTCGAAGGTGCTCTTCGGCGAGAGGCGAAAGAACTGCGGCGGCGGGCGCTGACCCGGTACCAACTGAGCACAGCCGCCGAGTGCGCCCAGTGCGGCAAAACCTCCGGCTGCGCGCAGCAGCCGTCGTCGCTCGGACTGGACGGGCGGCATGACATCATCGCGGCGCTTCATAGCCCTCCTGCTGATCTCCAAAGATAAAGCGGGCGGGATCCCGCTGAACCTCCAGCGAAACCCGGTTTAGGTTGGTGACCAGGCTGCGTGCCTCGGTCAAGAGATTGGCCAGTTCATACAATCCGGTAGAGGTGAAGTCGCGGATCGGCTCGCGATTCTCCTGAACCAACCCCTGCACCTCCAGCGACATCGCGTCGAGCGAACGCGCCGCCCCCCGCAGCTCGCCGATCATCTGGTCCAGACTGTCCGCCGAGGTATCGACCTCGCCTTCCAGGCGTTCCGCCAGTCGCTGAACGGCCACCAGGGTCGTGTTGGTCTGGGCGGTCAGCGTGCCGAACTGATCGCGCGCATCCCGCGCCAGATCGGCTGCCACTCCGCTCGCCTCGTTGAGATTGGCGAGCGTTCCGGACGCATCGTCGATCAGCCGCGCGACGTCCTCGCGCCGACCGGCCAGGGTCGTGGCCAGAATCTCCACACTGCTCAGCGTGTTCTCGATGCTCTGAAGATTGGTGTCGCTCAAGAGCAGATTGACCCGCCCCATGGTGCCCTGCAGCGCCGCGACCGCATCGGGCACGCCCTGCAGGACCTGGTCGAGCGACGAGGCCTCGGTCGTGATGGTCGGCACATCCGCCTCGGCCGTGTCGCGCAGGTCGGGCGTCCCCGCCGTACCGCCCTGAAGCAGCACGTAGCGCCCGCCTGTCAGACCCTCGAGTTCCAAACTCGCGATCGTGTCGGCCTTGACCGGCACGTCCGACTCCAGCTCGACCATGACGCGGACCGTGCCGGGATCGTCCGGCTCCAGCTGAATGTCGACGACGTCGCCGACCCGAACCCCCGAGTAACGGACCGGACTGCCGACCGCCAGGCCGGTGACCGAATCCGAAACGAGCAGATCGTAGCGTTGGAAGGTCGTATCGACCTGGAACTTCGCCAGCCAGATGATGAAGGCGAAGCTGCTAAGGAACAGCGCCAGAACGAAGCTGCCGACCAGGACGTAGTTGGCTCGGGTTTCCATCTGCCTCTAACGCTCGCTCGTTTCGGACAGGCTGCTCTCCGGACGAGAAGCCCAAGGCCTCCTCAGATATGAGGCTGCCGAGATGGTTGTGAAGCTTGAATCGTCCCTACCGCTCATCTTCGGACCTGCCATCTCAGCGCGCCTGCTGGTCCGCTTGATGCCTTGCCCCCGCAGCGGCCCGGCCGCGCGGACCGAGAAAGTAATCTTGGATCCAGGGGTCGGACTCGCGTTCCAGCTCCGCAATCGTGCCGACTTTAACACGCTTGTCGACCAGCACGGAGACCCGATCGCAGATGGCGTAGAGGCTGTCCAGATCGTGCGTGACCATGACCACCGTCAACCCCAGCGCCTTCTGAAGATCGCCGATCAAGAGATCGAACTGGTTGGCGCCAATCGGATCCAGGCCAGCCGTCGGTTCGTCGAGAAACAGGATCTCCGGGTCCAGAGCCAAGGCACGGGCCAAGCCGGCGCGCTTGCGCATGCCGCCGGACAGCTCGCTCGGATACTTGTGCGCGGCTTCGACAGGCAGGCCGACCAGATTCACCTTCAGTTCGCTGACCTCCCGGCGCAAACCGGACGGAAGCGCACTGTGTTCGGCCAGGGGAACCTCGATGTTCTGCGCCACGGTGAGCGATGAGAAGAGCGCGCCGTCCTGAAACAACATGCCGGACCGCCGCTGAAGGGTGCGCAGATCGGGGTCGCCGGCGCCTTCGATCCCGTGTCCCAGGATATCTATTCGGCCCGCCGCCGGACGCATCAGGCCGACAAGGCAGCGCAGCAGGACCGACTTTCCGGTGCCTGAGCCGCCGACCAGCCCCATAACCTCACCGCGCCGTACGGAGAAATCCAGGTCGTCGTGCACCACATGAGATCCGAATTGGGTCCTGATTCCCGTCGCCCGGATGACCAGATCCTGCGCACCGTTCCCCCTGCCGGCAGCTTCCATCATACCCCGATCACCGAATAGAAGACGGAGAAGAGAGCATCGAGCAGGATCACCAGGAAGATCGCCTCAACCACGGCCCGGGTGGTGCGGAGACCGACCGACTCCGCATTCGAGGACACCTTGAGACCCTCGTAGCAGCCGATCAAGGCGATGACGAAAGCGAAGATCGGCGCCTTGATCATGCCGACCCAGAAGGTGCTGAGTTCCACCGCATCGCGGAGCTGACGGGCGAAGGCCAGAAGATCGATGTCGAGAACCACTGTCGCCATCACGGCGCCGCCGAGCAGACCCATGACATTCGCATAGAACGTCAGCAAGGGCAGCGCGATCACCAGCGCCAGAACCCGCGGCAGAACGAGAACCTCCAACGGATCCAGGCCGATGGTGCTCATGGCATCCACCTCCTGATTCACCTTCATGGTGCCGATCTGCGCGGTGAAGGCCGAGCCCGAGCGGCCCGCGACGATGATCGCCGTAATCAACACACCCATCTCGCGCAAGACCGCGACCCCGACCAGATTGACAGTGAAGATCTCCGCGCCGAAGCGCGCGAGCTGATCGGCGCCCTGGTAAGCCAGCACCACGCCGATCAGAAAGGCCAGCAGGCCGACGATCGGCAGGGCGTCCAGGCCGGTTTTCTCGAGATGATAGACCAGCGAAGTGCCGCGCAGCCGCTTCGGCCGCGCCAAGCTGCGCAGCAGCACAACGACGGTTGCGCCGAGAAAACCGATCACCTCCCTGACGGTATGCCCCGTCTCCACGGTGGCTTTGCCCAGATCGGTCAGAATCGTGATCAAGGCGCCGGGACGTTTCGGCGGTTCCGGGCAAGGTTGGCGTTGCTGGATCTTTTGCAGCAAGGCCTCGCGTGCCGGCCCGACGCCGGCCAGCGACACCGCAAGCCCCTGCTGCGCGAGCTGCTTCCGGGTCCGGTCGACCAGCCAGGCACCGGCCGTGTCGAGTCGCTTGACGGCCGAGAGGTCCAGCACCGCTTCCGTCGCGCCGCCCGCACCCATCGCCGCCAGGGTAGCGTCCTGCGGACCGACGGTGGCCGTCACCCAGACGCCCGAGAGACGCACGGCCAGGACCGCGCCCTCCTGCGCCACGTCCAACCGCGCCGCCTCCAGCTCGCTCGAACCCTCTTCGACAGCCGCCATCCGGCTTCACAGACCCCCTCGGCAAGAAGAAGCTCGAGTTAAACATGCACGCGGCGACCGAGCCAGTGCCGGAGGCCGCCCGGCCGCGGTCACGCACGCCCCCACCAGGTCCAGGCCGCCTCCAATTCCGCACGATGGGCGGCGACGGCCTGTGGGCCGCGTTCGGCACCGGCATAGCGCCCGAGTTCCGTCAGAAGCTGGAAGAACCCCGGCGCGGGCGTTGCGTCGTCACGGCGGGAAACCGCGAGCGCCGAGAGCAAAGGCCGACCGGCCGCATGGTCTTCCCGCATCAGGTCCTCCAGCAAGTCCACCGTCTTATGGATCGTATGAGGCGCCGGCACCTGGGCCGCGCGGGCCAGATCGGCGTAACGCAGCGTCTCACGCCGGCGCGCAACCTCGGTCAGGAGGCGGCGCAGCTCCAGCTTCAGGGTCAGGCGGGCCAGATCGGTCATCGAGGGGCTTTCGGACTGCTGCCATGTCAAACTGTTGCGAGATCGAACGAGAGTCACATGACTCCACCCTAAATATCTGATGCCCAACCGAAGTCGTCGGATTATCCGGGATCGCTCTGGTTCCGAACCGTCGCGATCCGGTCTAGTCTGCGATCCCGTC
Source organism: Algihabitans albus (assembly GCF_003572205.1). NCBI lineage: Bacteria > Pseudomonadati > Pseudomonadota > Alphaproteobacteria > Rhodospirillales > Rhodovibrionaceae > Algihabitans > Algihabitans albus. The sequence continues at coordinate 676,213 of NZ_QXNY01000004.1, read as the reverse complement.
CGGTCTGCGGCGGGGACATCGGCACCGGCAAACACGACGCCCGAAGGGCGTGACTTGGGGAGGAGATGGACGGCATGAGCGCGACGATCAACCATTTCATCGGCGGCAAGATCGTCGCCGGCACCAGCGGGCGCAGCAGTCCCGTATTCAACCCGGCCACCGGCGAGGAAAGCCAACGCGTTGCCCTGGCCTCCGCCGACGAGATCAATGCCGCCGTTCAGACCGCAAAGGCAGCCTTTCCAGGCTGGGCCGGGACGACCCCGCTCAACCGCGCCAGAGTGATGTTCAAATTCAAGGAACTGTTGGAGGCGAACCGCGACAAGCTGGCCACGCTGATCGGCAGGGAACACGGCAAGGTATTGGCAGACGCGGCCGGTGAAGTGACCCGGGGGATCGAGGTCGTGGAGTTCGCCTGCGGCATCCCGCAACTTCTGAAGGGCGAGTTCACCGAGAGCGTCGGCACCGGCGTGGACAGCTACTCGCTGCGCCAGCCGCTCGGTGTGGTCGCCGGAATCACGCCTTTCAACTTCCCGGCCATGGTGCCGATGTGGATGTTTCCGGTCGCTCTCGCCTCCGGCAACTGCTTTCTCCTCAAGCCCAGCGAGCGCGATCCCTCGGCCCCCCTTCTGATGGCGGAGCTGTTGCTGGAGGCGGGACTGCCGAAGGGCGTGTTCAACGTCGTCAACGGTGATAAGGAAGCGGTCGACGCCATCCTGCGGCACCCCGACATCGAGGCGGTCAGCTTCGTCGGCTCCACTGCTATCGCCGAGTACGTCTATCACCAGGGCACCGCGCACAATAAGCGCGTGCAGGCGCTGGGTGGCGCCAAGAATCACATGATCGTGCTGCCCGATGCCGATATGGATCAGGCGACCGACGCCCTGATGGGCGCGGCCTATGGTTCGGCCGGCGAGCGCTGCATGGCCATCTCGGTCGCCGTCGCCGTCGGCGATGCGGGCGACGCCCTGATGGAACGCCTCGCCCCCAAGGTGCGCGGCCTCAAGATCGGCCCCTACAGCGACCCCGAGGCGGAGATGGGACCGCTGGTGACCAAACAGGCGCTGGAGCGGGTCACCGGCTACGTCGACTCCGGAGTGCGGGAGGGCGCCAAGCTGGCGGTCGACGGTCGCGGGCTGCAGCTTCAAGGCTACGAGGAGGGCTACTTTCTCGGCGGTTGCCTGTTCGACCAGGTCGAGCCCGAGATGAAGATTTATAAGGAAGAGATCTTCGGACCCGTGCTCTCGGTGGTCCGCCAGCCGGACTACGAGTCGGCGCTGGCTCTCGTCAACGGCCATGAGTACGGCAACGGAGCCGCAATCTTTACCCGCGACGGCGACGCCGCGCGCAACTTCACCAGCCGCTGCAACATCGGCATGGTCGGGATCAATGTCCCGATTCCCGTGCCCATGGCCTTTCATTCCTTCGGTGGCTGGAAACGCTCGCTGTTCGGCGATCACCACATGCACGGGCCGGAGGGCGTCCGCTTCTACACGCGCATGAAGACCGTAACTTCCCGCTGGCCCACCGGCCTTCGCAGCGGCGCCGAGTTCGTCATGCCGACGATGAAGTAGCGCGGGGACGGGTGCGCTGTGCGCCGTCCTTATCGCAGCAGTGGGCTGACGTAGCCTGGCGGCTTGACCGCAACGACCGCGCAGTCGACCGCGTTCAAGACGTCTTCGGCGGTATTGCCGATGATGACGCCGGCCACACCGCTGCGCGCAAGCGTACCGATGACGAGCAGTTCGGCACCCAGTTCCTCGACCGCGCGCGGCAGCGCCTCGCGCGCCGAGCCGGCGACCAGATGCGGCAACAGTCGCACGCCGGACAAACCCTCCCCGGCCAGCCAGTCTTCCGCCGCAGCGATGAGGGCCTGGAGCTTGGCTTGAGCCTGAGCCTCGGCCGTCCGGGTCGAGTCGGCAACCCTCGCCTCCACCTCGCCGCCGGCCCACTGGCGGACGACAGCGGCCAAGGGGTCGCTCCAGGCATGCAGCAAGCGCAGCGGCCGTCCGCCCAGAGCCGCAATGCCCGCGGCAGTGCGCAGGATCTCCCGGTTCAGGCCGTCCAGCGCTCCGTTGTCGCCGCCGTCGTCCGGAAGATCGACCGCGGCGACAACGGCCACCGGCGCCGCCGCGGCGTCGCGCAACAACCAGACCGGACAGGGGCATTTGCGCAGCAGATGCTGGTCGATGCTCGCGAATAGCGGGATCGGCGGTCGGGGCGAGGGGTCGGTCGTCTTCATGACCAGATCGGCGCCAAGGCGATGAGCGGCCCGCACGATCTCCAGATAGCGCCGCCCGACGACGACCGTGACCTGCGGCAGGCGCGCAGCCGGCAGATCGGCGGCCAGCGCCGCCAGGTTCGCCTCCAGACGTTCGCGCTCGGCGGCGGTCTCGGCCTCGACATCTCCGACACTGAGGCCCTCCGGCGGTTCCAGCAGACCCAGCAAGCTGAGCGTTCCTTCTTGGCCGACCAGAGAACACGCCAGTTCGGCAAGGGAACGATCCTGCGCGCCGCCGCGGCAGATGACCAGGACATGCCGGAAGAGAGTCACTCGGCAAACTCCCGCTGACCTTCGGGTTCCGGCAACGGTCGGTCGGGGACCCGCACGGCGGTTTCGCCGAGCAGAAGATCGACGGCCTGATCGGCCGCGTCGCGGAAGGGCAGCAGCACCAGATCCGCCCCCTCGGCCTCCAGCCGTTTGGCGTCCTCCTCGCGATGCGCCGTCAAGGCGACACGGCCTTGGTAGCCGGCGTCGCGGAGGGCCGCCATCATGGCCAGACGCGGATCCATATGCGTCAGTCCGGTGTCGTGATCGGGCACGGCGGAAACCACCCACTTTACGCCGGAAAGCGGCAGGTGACCGACCAGTTCCGGGTCGGTGACATCGCCGTAGCGGGCCGGCAGACCTGTCTCGCGCCAATAGCGCACGGAGGCTGGGTTGAAGTCGACGCCAAGCACCCGGTGACCGGCCTCGGTCAAGTTCTGGGCGATTGCGCCGCCGAAGCGTCCGAGGCCGAAGATCAAGACATCGGCCTGACCGCCGGCGCCGCTCTGCGCTTCCGCCTCGGCCTCGCGATAGGGCCGGCGCCGCTCGAAGAGGCCGAGAAACGGCTCGCAGATAGCGTAGAGCCGATGCGAATAGGTGATCATGTAGGTCGAGAGCGAAATCGTGATCAAGCCGACCAAAGTGACCAGACCCAGCGCCTCCGGCACCACATGCCCGAGTTGGACACCGACCGCGATGAAGATGAGGGAGAACTCGCTGATCTGCGCCACCGTCAGTCCGGCCAGGAAGCCGGTCCGCTTGCGGTAGCCCATCAGCCCCATGATGACGAGAACGATCAGCGGATTGCCGATCAGAACGAAGAAGGCGAGGACCAGAGCCGGGATCAGGTTGTCGCCGAGCAGCCCCAGGTCGAGGCCGGCCCCCAGCGCGACGAAGAAGAACAGCAGCAGGAAGTCCCGCAGGCTAGCCAGCCGCGCCGCGATAGCCTCGCGAAACGGCGTCGAAGCGAGGCTGACACCGGCGAGAAGGCCGCCCAGCTCCTTGCCGAAACCGAGGTAGTGACTGACGGCGGCCAGGAGCGCAGCCCAGCCGATCGCGAAGCAGACCAGTAGCTCCGGGGCGCGGGCCAGGCGTTCGACCAAGGGATTGGCGGCATAAAGCACGAAGAGCGCGACGCTGCCCAAGAGCGCCGCGCCGGAGAGGAAGACCAGAGCGATATCGGCCAGGCCGGTCTCCTGACCCGCCCCGACTCCGGCGGCCGAGAGCGCGATCATGGCGATCACCACGACCAGGTCCTGCACGATCAGGAAGCCCAGCGCGATTCGACCGTGCAGCGCGTCGATCTCCTTCTTGTCGGAGAGCAGCTTCACGATGATGATCGTCGAGGAGAAAGTCAGGGCAACGGCGACGTAGAAGCTGGTGGTCGCATCCAGCCCCAAGGCAAGACCGAGCAGAAAACCGATCACCGAGGTGAAGAGCACCTGACCGAGGCCCGTCGTCAGCGCCACCGGACCCAGCGTGCGGACCAGCTTGAGGTCGAGCTTGAGCCCGACCAGGAAGAGCAGAACGGCGATCCCCAGTTCGGCCAGCAGATCGATGTGCTGGTCCGAGCGCGCGATATCGAGAACGCTCGGTCCGACCAGGATGCCGACCGCGATAAAGCTGACGATCAGCGGCTGGCGGGCCAGCAGACCGAGAAAGCCGATTGCCGCCGCCAGCACCAGAATCGCGGCGATCTCGTAGAATAGATAACCCGTGATGACTTCTTCCATCGCGGGCGCTCAGACCGTGACATCGATTTTATCATGCATGGCGGGATACTAGACGCCCTGCACGAGAGCGCGCCTTGCGACAAATCAACCTTACCGGCGCGCGTTTTGCCGCAATTTCCCGGACGGCGAACCTAGAGCTCCGGCTCCTCCGCCTCGGCCAGGGCCTTTGTATGGCGCACGGCGTCGCGCAGAACCCCCTGCAGATGCTCGCCGCCGCTGTTGGCGCCGCCGAACTCGCGCCAGTCGATGGTAAAGGTCAGGCGATTGGCTTCGCCGGCACGGCCGGGTTCGATGCGGTTGGTCACCGAACCGACATAGCTGGGGTGATCGACCAGCGTGAAGACGACCTCGAGCCGACGGGCATCGCGCGTGATCCGCTCGGTCAGATCGAGCTGCTCGGTGACCATATGCCGAACTACGTGATCGGCCGCGCGCTTTAGGATATCGACCGAGCGGACCCCCGGCACGTAGGGCCCGGGATTCTCGATCTTATCGACCAGCAAGCGCCAGATCGTCGCGACGGAAGCCGCGACCTCTTCCGTATGAGTCGCGTAGGGCATCGAGGCAACTTAGCGAAGGCCCGTTACAGAATGAACTTGCTGAGATCCGCATTCTTCGCCAACTCGCCGACCCGCTTGCGCACTTCCTCGGCGGTCACCGTGACGCTGTCGCCGGCGCGGTCGGTCGCGGTGAAGGACAGCTCCTCCAACAACTTCTCCATGACCGTCTGCAGCCGGCGCGCGCCGATGTTCTCGACGGAGCCGTTGATCTCCGCCGCCAGGTCGGCCAAGGCATCGATCGCATCGTCTTGAAACTCGAGGGTCACACCTTCGGTCTGCATCAGGGCCTGATACTGGCGGATCAGGGAGTTCTCCGGCTCGGTCAGGATGCGCTTGAAGTCGTCACGGGTCAGCGCCTGCAATTCGACCCGGATCGGCAGGCGGCCCTGGAGTTCCGGCAGCATGTCGCTCGGCTTCGCGATATGGAAGGCACCGGAGGCGACGAAGAGGATATGGTCGGTCTGGACCTGACCGTGCTTGGTGGCGACCGTGGTGCCCTCGATCAGCGGCAGCAGATCGCGTTGGACCCCCTCTCGGCTGACGTCGCCGCCGCCGCGAACCTCGCTGCGTGCCGTGATCTTATCGATCTCGTCGAGGAAGACGATGCCGTTGTTCTCGACGGCCCGAATCGCCTCGGCCGTGACCCTCTCCTGGTCGATCAGCTTATCGGACTCCTCCGCCATCAGCGGCTCGTAAGCCTCCGAAACCTTCAAGGTCTTGGCCTTGGTGCGCCCGCCGAAGGCTTTGCCGAAGATGTCGTTGAGGTTGACCATCCCCATCTGGGCACCCGGCATTCCCGGGATATCCATGGTCGGCAGCTGCATTCCGCCGGCATCCTGGATCTGCAGCTCGACCTCGGCGTCGCTCAGTTCGCCGTTGCGCAGGCGCCGGCGGAAGGTTTCCCGGGTCTCGGACCGCGCGTTCGGACCGGCCAGGGCGTCGATGATCCGGTTTTCCGCGCCGAGTTCCGCGCGGGCCGTGACTTCCCGACGCAGGCGCGTGCGGGTCATGTGCAACGAGATCTCGACCAGATCGCGAACGATGGACTCGACATCCCGGCCGACGTAGCCGACCTCCGTAAATTTGGTCGCCTCGATCTTGATGAAGGGCGCCTGGGCCAGCTTCGCGAGACGCCGGGCGATCTCGGTCTTGCCGACGCCCGTCGGCCCGATCATCAGGATGTTCTTGGGCAGAACCTCCTCGCGGAGGTCTTCGGGCAACTGCTGCCGGCGCCAACGGTTGCGCAAGGCGATGGCGACGGCCCGTTTGGCGTCGGCTTGCCCGATGATATAGCGGTCCAGCTCGCTGACGATCTCACGCGGGCTGAAGGCGGCGGCCGTCCCACCGGACTCGGGGGCGGCCTCAGAGGCTTTCGAGAGTGATGCTGTCATTGGTATAAATACAGATCTCTGCAGCGATGTGCATGGCACGCCGGGCGATGGATTCGGCGTCCATATCGTCTCGGTCGATCAAGGCGCGTGCGGCGGCGAGGGCATAGGATCCGCCGGAACCGATGCCGACAATGCCGTCCTCGGGCTCCAGAACATCGCCGGTCCCGGTCAGGATCAGGGTCGTTTCGGTATCGGCAACGGCCATCATGGCCTCCAGACGGCGCAGATAGCGGTCCATGCGCCAGTCCTTGGCCAGCTCGACGCAAGCGCGGGTCAACTGTCCGGGATGCGCCTCGAGCTTGGCTTCCAGACGTTCGAACAGCGTAAAGGCGTCTGCGGTGGCCCCCGCGAAGCCGGCGACGACATCGCCTGCGACGCCGCCCTTCGGCGCGCCCTTGCCCGGCAGGCGGCGCACCTTGCGGGCGTTGGACTTCATGACGGTACTGCCGAAGGAAACCTGACCGTCGCCGACGAGGACGACATGGTCCGCCTTGCGCACAGACAGGATGGTGGTGCCGTGCCAGGGGCCGGCACCCGAAACATGCGGGGAGGTGTCTGACATCCCGCACAAATGGCAGCGGTCGTTGGTGGGGTCAAGGAGGGCTTGGAGGGGCGCCTGGACAACGGCGGGCCTCTCGGCCTGCTACGCTGACTCGCAACCGAAGAGTCTCACCGTCCGTTTCCAGTACCGATCTCGAATCTCCGCGAGTTCGCCGTCCCGCCGGCGGTCCCTCGGCCGCGACCAGAGGCGCTAGGCCGAGATGCGGCGCTGGCGAACCTCGCCATGCCCGGCATCCGCGTGTCCCTTGTCGGTGGCCGCCGCGCGGAAGTAGCTGATGATGAAGACACGCACCGCAGCCGTCAGACTGGAGGCGGCACGGCGGTCCGAGATGCGGGTGACCAGTTCGTTGGCCGAGGTGTCTTCACGCCGCACGATCTCGCCTAGTGCCTCCCACATCAGACGCTCCAGCCGCAGGGAGGTACGCCGGCCGTTGACTGTGACGTTGCGCGACAGCAGCGTCGACTCCGCTGCTTTCTCCGCTGCCGCCTGAACACCTCTGGACATCTCGTTCAGCCTCGGATCGGGTGTTCCCGTTTCCTCGGATACTGAGCTGCCGCCGCCCTGGCCAGCAGTCCAGCAATCGGGGCAAACGGGGTCTCAGGTTTCACGCGCCGAAATTGACGAAAGCCATGAGGTAGCGCAACCCCGAAAGACTGTCGGCGCGCGTTCTTCAGCTTCAGCGTGCAGAGTCCGATGTCAAGCCCTCCGAGGACGGAGGCGCCCGACCCTAGTCTAACGACCGGCAGCTAGATCGGTTCCGAGGGGTCGCGGTCCGGTGTCGCTTCCTGATCTCTCCGGGGATCTTCCTCGGGCGCGAAGGTGCGCAGCGTAAGGGCATGCACACGCTCTTCCAGTTCCTCGGACAGCGCCTGATACACGAGGCGTTGCCGCGCGACCCGGGACTGGCCGATGAAAGCCGCCGCCACGATATCGACACGGAAGTGGGTTTCGCCGCCGGGCTGCCAGCCGCTGTGACCGGCATGTTTGTGCGACTCGTCCACGATCCGCAGACGCTGGGGATCGAATTCCCCCTTCAGCTTATGCTCGATCCGCGCCGCGATCGTGGTCTGCCCGCCATCATCTTTCATTGCCTTGTCCGCCTCGCTCGTCGTTAGAGTCCGATCCTACAGAAACTGCGGTCTCCGAAAAAACCGCTCCTCGCCTTCGTGGTCCCTGTCTCACTTCCGGCTCCGACATATGGCACGAACTCCCCTTCCCGGCGGTGCCGCCGCTGTCGACTCCGGCAGAGCCGCTCTACTGTTGATCGCGGTCATCGTCCTTTGGGGCGTCAACTGGCCGGTCATGAAGGTGGGGCTCGACTCGATTCCGCCTTTCTGGTTCGGAGCGGCCCGCATGGCCCTGGGTGCGGCGACACTCTTCGCGGTGCTGCTCTGGCGTGGAGACCTGAGGCTGCCGGGCCGCGGCGACCTGCCAGTGATCGCGAGTGTCGGCCTGCTACAGATGGCGTTGTTTCTCGCCTGCATCAACACCGGCCTGCAGGTGGTCGAGGCCGGTCGTTCGGCCTTGCTGGTCTACACCACACCGCTTTGGGTCACACCGGCGGCCATGCTGTTGTTCGGCGAGCGAATGGGCGCGCTCAAGACGCTGGGCTGGCTGCTCGGCGTTGGCGGACTGGCCGTCCTCTTCAACCCCTTCGGCTTCGACTGGCGGGACTCCGACGTCTTGCTCGGCAACGGCCTGTTGCTGCTCGGTGCCCTGGCCTGGGCGGTCGCGATGCTGCATATCCGCGGCCACCACTGGCGGCTATCGCCCCTGCAACTGGCGCCCTGGCAGATGCTGCTCGCCCTGCCGCTGCTGCTGAGCGTCGCTCTGTTCACCGAACCGCTTCAGGCCGTCGAGCCGAGCTGGGAACTGGCGACCGTACTGTTCTACAACGGTCCGATCGCCACGGCCTTCTGCTTCTGGGCGGCGGTGACCGTGACACGCAGTCTGCCGGCGATCACCACATCGCTCGGCTTCCTCGGCGTTCCCATGGTCGGAGTTGCCGCCGCGACCCTGTGGCTGAGCGAACCGATCACGACAACGCTGGCCATGGGGCTGCTGATGATCCTTGCCGGTCTGGCGGTGGTCAACCTGTCGGAGCGGCGTAGATAACGCTGCCGGTCAGTTACTTAGGCATGCAAGGCGCGGCGCCTTCGGCTTGCTTCGCTTCCGCCCAGTTCCCATACTCAGCCTCGCCATGGAGCCTTCCACGCCCACACAGCCACGCACCTCCGAAGACGCGACAGGCGCCAGTGCGACCGGGCGCATCTGCGACCATCCGGCCTGCGCGGAGACCGGCCTGCACCGCGCACCGCGCGACCGCAATCAGCCGGGGGCCTTCTATTGGTTCTGCCTGGAGCATGTGCGCGCGTACAATCTCTCCTGGGACTGGTTCGCCGGCATGAGCGAAATGGAGATCGAGGCACAGCGCCGCCGCGATCAGATCTGGGACCGGCCGACCTGGTCTTTCGCCGGAAGCGACCAGGTGGAGGACTGCCAGGATCCCTTCGACCTCTTCGCCGAGGAACGGGAAGCGAGCCGCCGCCGCCGTGCCGAACGCCGGCGTCGCGCGCGCAGCGAGGAAGAGTTGGCCTTGGCCGAGTTGGATTTGAGCGCTCCGGCGACCCTGGCCGAAGTCAAAATACGCTACAAGTTTCTAGCCAAGCGCTTGCATCCCGATGCCAATGGAGGGGATCCGGCGGCGGAAGACCGCCTGAAGAGCGTCAATCGGGCCTACGCGACCTTAAAGACTCTTTACGCGCCCAAGGTCAGGGGCTAGGCCCGGGCTCAAAGGATCAGACCTCAAAGCGAACCCGCGACAGCAAGGACTATAGATGAGCGCCGATACGCACAGCCACGGTCCCGAAGCCGGCCATCAGATGCCGAGCGGCGGCCCAGACATCACCATCTCGGTGCGTCAGACCTTCGGGATCGACAGCGAACTGCAGGTCCCGGCCTTCAGTCAGGCCAGCGACTATGTGCCCGACCTTGACGAGGCCTACCGCTTCGACCGGGACACCACGCTCGCGATCCTCGCCGGCTTCGCCTACAACCGCCGCGTCATGATCCAGGGCTACCACGGAACCGGCAAGTCGACCCACATCGAGCAGGTCGCCGCCCGACTCAATTGGCCCTGCATCCGCATCAACCTGGACAGCCACGTCAGCCGCATCGACCTGATCGGCAAGGACGCCATCGTGCTGCGCGACGGCCAGCAGGTGACCGAGTTTCGCGAAGGCCTGCTGCCCTGGGCGCTGCAGAATCCCTGCGCTCTCGTCTTCGACGAATACGATGCGGGCCGGGCCGACGTCATGTTCGTGATCCAGCGCGTCCTGGAGGTCGAGGGCAAGCTGACGCTGCTCGACCAGAACAAGGTGATCCGGCCCCATTCGGCCTTCCGACTCTTCGCGACGGCGAACACCGTCGGCCTCGGCGACACCACCGGGCTCTACCACGGCACCCAGCAGATCAACCAAGGGCAAATGGACCGCTGGAACATCGTCGCCACGCTCAACTATCTGGAGTACGACGAGGAGGTCGACATCGTCCTGGCGAAAGCCACCAGTTACGATAGCGCCGAAGGCCGCAAGACCATCGCGGCGATGGTCGCCTTGGCCGACCTGACCCGCAGCGGTTTCATCAACGGCGACATCTCCACCGTGATGAGCCCGCGCACCGTGATCACCTGGGCCGAAAACGCGGAGATCTTCGACGACGTCGGCTTCGCTTTCCGCATCACCTTCTTGAATAAGTGCGACGAGATCGAACGTCCGATCGTCGCCGAGTACTACCAGCGCTGCTTCGGCAGCGAGCTGCCCGACAGCGGCGTCAAGGCGACGCTGGTCTAGAGGACTCTCGCCCTTTTCGAATGACCCAGTCCGCCGACACGCCGATCGAACGCTTCAAACGCGCCACCGCCGCGACGCTGCGGTCGATTTCGCGCGACGCCGAACTGACGGTCGGTTTCAGCGGCAACCAGCCGAGCCAGCCGCCGGTTCAGCCCGACGACAAGGCCGAGGTGCGGCTGCCGCTGCCCAGTAGGGACCTGCCCTTGGAGGAGGTGCTGCTGGCCCGCGGCGAATGCGACGCCGCAGCGCTTCGACATCGCTATCACAGCGAGAAGGTCCACGGGCGCAGCCGCCCCAACGAACAGGTTGCGCGCGAGATCTACGACGCCGTCGAACAGGCCCGCTGCGAGGCCTTGGGCGCCCGTCGGATGACGGGCTGCGCCCTGAATTTGGACGCGGTGCTGGACGACCGCTATCGGGCCCGCGGTTATGACCGCATCCGCTCGCGCGAGGAGGCCCCGCTGTCGGAGGCCCTTCGGCTGCTGGCCCGCGAAGCCATGACCGGCCAACCTCCGCCGGCCGCCGCACGGGCTCTGGTCGACGTCTGGCGTGAGGCGCTGGACCCGCGCATCCTGCAGGAGCTGCACGACCTGAAGACGGTGATCGGCGACCAAGGCGCCTATGCCAAGGCCGTGCGCCAGATGATCGCCGATCTGGATCTGGAGGCGACCAGCGACGAAGAGCTGGAGGACGACGATCAGGAAGACGACGGCGGCGAGGATCAGTCCGAAGACGCGCCGGATCAGATGCGCGGCGAGGGCGGCGAGCAGGACAGCGGCGAGAGTGCGGCCGCCAGCGACGGCGACCAAGCCGACCTGTCCGACGCTGAGGCGGCGGAGCAGGAGGTGGCGGAAGCCGACGGCGACATGATGGATGGCGGCGCCGACGAACAACCGGGCCAACCGGGCCGCCGCCCCGAACACGACCGCCACAATACGCCTGAAGATGAACTCTACCACGCCTTCTCGACCAAGCACGACGAGGTGATCGAGGCACCCGACCTTTGCGACGCCGACGAGCTGGCGCGCCTGCGCCAGATGCTGGATCAACAGCTCAACCATATGCAGGGCGTCATCGCACGGCTGGCAAACCGCTTGCAGCGCCGCCTGATGGCCAAGCAGACCCGCGCCTGGGATTTCGACCTGGAGGAAGGCCTGCTCGACACGGCCCGGCTGGCCCGCATCGTCGCCAACCCGACGCACTCGCTTTCCTACAAGATGGAAAAGCAGACCAACTTCCGCGATACGGTGGTGACCCTGCTGATCGACAATTCCGGTTCGATGCGGGGCCGGCCGATCTCGGTCGCCGCCATGTCCGCCGACATCCTGGCCCGCACGCTGGAGCGCTGTGGCGTCAAGGTCGAGATTCTGGGTTTCACCACCCGCATGTGGAAGGGCGGCCAGTCACGCGAATCCTGGATCGCCGCCGGCAAGCCGTCGCTGCCCGGCCGGCTCAACGACCTGCGCCACATCGTCTACAAATCCGCGGACACCCCCTGGCGGCGGGCACGGCGCAATCTCGGCCTCATGCTGCGCGAGGGCATCCTGAAGGAAAACATCGATGGCGAAGCGTTGCTCTGGGCCCACAACCGCTTGCTCGCTCGGCCGGAGCAGCGGCGGATCCTGATGGTCATCTCCGACGGCGCGCCGGTCGACGACTCCACCCTCTCGGTCAATCCCGGCAACTACCTGGAGAAACACCTGCGCGAGGTGATCACCTACATCGAGGGGCGCAGCCCGGTCGAGCTGATCGCCATCGGCATCGGCCACGATGTCACCCGTTACTACCGCCGCGCGGTCACCATCGTCGATGCGGAACAACTCGGCGGAACGATGCTGGAAAAGCTGGCAGAGCTGTTCGACGAGGAAGGCCCGCAGGTCGGGCGGCGCCCGACACGACGGCTCGCCGGCTAGCAGAGCGGCAAAGGGGCCCCGTTCCATCACGAACCAGAAATCGTGTTCGGCCAGCTTGCAGATAGCGGCATTGGCGAGGGCGGCATGAAACGCCTTCTTTCGATCGGTCTTTCGGCCCTGCTTCTCTCTGCTCCGGCGACGGCCAGCGCCGGCGCGGCCGCCGAAGCAGGCGAGCCGATTCCCCTGCGCGTCACGGCCCTGAAACTCAATGTCGAACGTCCGGCTCAAACCGAGGTCGGACGCTTGCTGTGGCGCGGCGGTCTGGAACTGATCAGCGAAGACGACCGGCTGGGCGGACTTTCGGCGCTCTGGCTCTCACCCGATGCGGAGCGAGCGGTCGCCGTCTCGGACGAGGGCCACTGGGTCACCTTCGCCATCGGGTACGATGGCGAAGGCACGCTCGCGACCGCAAGCAACGCCCGACTCGGGCCGCTGCGGGAGCCGGACGGCCGCTCCCTCGCCGGACTGAAGGACTGGGGCGACGCGGAGGGTATTGCCGTTCTGCCGAGCGGCGAGGTGCTGGTCGCCTTCGAGCGGCACCATCGGCTCAATCGCTACGACGCTCTGCCTCCGACCGGTCGGCCCACGCAAGCTCCGGTGCCGGGGAACCACGCTCCAGGCGCCAACGCTGGCGTGGAGTCTCTCGCCGTGCTGCCCGGGGGCGGCTTGCTGGCCATCAGCGAAGGTCTGACGGCAAGCTTCCGAGAAACGGAAACCTGGCTGGGCTTCGTCACCAACGACGACATCCAACCGGAATGGCAGAGTTTTCACATTCCGAAAGACGCCGACCTGGCGCCCGTCGATGCTCAGATCGATCCCGGGATGCGTTATCTCTATTGGCTGGAACGCGGCTTCTCGATCGTCGGCGGTGTCCGCGTCAAACTGAAACGCGCGCCGCTGGCCACGATCTCCGCCGGCACGCTGTTGCAGCCCGAGGAACTCGCCTTCTTCAAGGCACCGCTGACCGTGGACAACATCGAGGGGCTTTGGCTGCGCGAAGGCCCCGACGGCGAGACGCTGATCACGCTGCTGTCCGACGACAATTTCAGTCGCCTGCAGCGTACCCTTTTGCTCCAGTTCGAACTGATCGAATAGTCAGCTCCGGTTACGCCAGACCCGTCAGGCAAGCTCGCTGTAGCGGAAGCACTGCGTGGTGTGGTCCATGACCAACCCCGCCGCCTGCATGAAACTGTAGACAATGGTCGGACCGACGAAGCGAAAGCCGACCGCCTTCAGGCGCTTAGACAGGCCGCGGGCAGCCGGAGTTTCAGCCGGTACCTCGGCGAGACTCGCGAAACGATTGATCTGCGGCCTGCCCTCCACCGCTTCCCAGACGAACGCCGCGAAGCCGCCGGGATGAGACTCCTCCAGGTCGAGGAAAGCCCGGGCATTGTCGAGCGTGGCGGCAACCTTGAGACGGTTACGCACGATGCCGGCGTCGGCGAGCAGCCGTGCCTGCTCGGCCTCGCCCCATCCGGCCAACAGCGTCGGATCGAAGCCGGCGAAGGCCCGGCGGAAGTTCTCGCGCTTGTGCAGAATGGTCCGCCAGGACAGCCCCGCCTGAAACCCCTCCAGGTTCAACAGCTCGAAGAGTGCGCCGGCATCGCGCAGCGGCACGCCCCACTCTTCGTCGTGATAGCTGCGGTAGAGCGGATCGCCGGGCGGCAGCCAGCCGCAGCGCCGTCGCCCATCTTCATGGGACTGTGCGGTCATCGGGATGTCTCATGAAGGGCCAAGGGGAGGTAGTCGTCCGGCTCCAATCCAGCGCTCCGGCGGGCCGCTTCGTTGAAGGGCGGTTTCAGGACGCCGCGGAAATGGCGGCGCACCAGATCGTGCCAGGTCGCCTGCGGCTCCAGCCCACGCCGGTCGCAGAGCCAGAGATACCAGCGGCGGCCGACGGCGACGTGGCCGATCTCTTCTTCATAGATCGTCCGTAGGATAGCGGCAGAGGCCGGATCGCCGACCCGCTCCAATTTGGCGATCATTCCAGGTGTGACGTCGAGGCCCCGTGCCTCGAGAACTTGCGGCACCACCGCCAGCCGCGCCAGCAGATCGTGGGCCGTCTCCTCCGCCGCCTGCCAGAGGCCGTCATGGGCGGGCAGATCGCCATAAGCAGCCCCCAACTCCGCCAGACGATCGGCCAGCAGCAGGAAGTGCTTACCTTCCTCGTCGGCGACCTGAAGCCAGTCGTCGAAGAAAGCCTGCGGCAGATCCGGACAGGCGAAACGCGCCACCAGATCGACGGCGAGATCCACCGCGTTCAATTCGATGTGCGCCAGCGCGTGCAGTAAAGCGACCCGTCCGGCCACGGCTGTATTGATCCGGCGGCGCGGGACCTTGGTCGGCGACAACAGCTCCGGCTTCTCAGGGCGCGCAGGCCGGTCCGGCGCACCGCTGGAGCCGAGGCCCGCAAAGACGGCGTTTCGCCAGTCGGCCACCAGACGCCGGGCCGAAGCGGCCTTGGCGGCGGCATCAGCCGTGGCCAGGACGTTGCGGGAGGCGTCGGTGAGGGTCGGCGTCGTCATGACTCGGAGAGAACGCTTTTGCAGGGACTAAAGCAAGAACAGAATTATCGAGTCCAGAGGCGGAGAAGGTCAGCGTTGCGCGCCGGAAGGCGGCAAGGCCTCCAGCGCTTCCTCGCTTCCGTCGATCTTGCCGCTGAAGATTCCGCGCAGGAAACCGGGCGCCAAGGCCGAGAGGGGATTCACATCCACATCCGGATCGTCCAGGGAGCCGGACACGGAGTAGGTCACGCCCAGGACGCCCTCGCCTTCGCCACCGGTCAGGAGCGGCCCGAGGATCGGGATCGCGCCCAGCACCTGATTGATGGCATAGGCCGGCACCAGCGTGCCCTGCAGATCGATGGCGTCGGCCTCCGTGTCCAGCGTGCCCCGTGCGGTGATGCCGAGGGCCGGGCCGTAGGCCCGCAGCAGGTCGGTGGAGAGCACGCCCTGCTCCAGGACCAGTTCCCCGACGCCGCGCTCGAAGGTGATGCCATTGTCCTCGGCCAGCATGCCGCCGAGACCGCCGAGCGAAGCCCCGGCAACGATCCGGCCGAGCAGCGGCGCATCGACCAGAGTGTATTGGCGCAACTCCAGCTCCGCCTCGATCGGCGCAGACAAGAGCGGGCCAGGGCTGGTACCGACAATTCTCGTCTGACCGCCCTCCATTTCGTCCACCCAGCCGAAGACACGCAGGACAGCGCCCAGATCGTCGGCGCCCAACTCCAAAGCGTAACCGCTGCCCTCGGTCACCGGTCCCCAATCGAACCGGATCAGCTTTTGTGGGATTTCGGCGTCTCCGTCGCGCAGTTGGCCGTTCCGCCGCCACCAGAGCCGTGGCACCTCGGCGGAGGCGCTCAAGCGCTCCCAACCGCGCGGTCCACGCTCTCCCTCCAGAGCGACGGCCTCCAGACCGCGGTCTTTGCCCAAGTGCAGAAACTGAAGCTGCGCGACCTGAAGTTTCAGAGGCGTTTGCGGAGTGTCCGGCTCGGCCTCGTCCGGCTGGTCGGACGACTCTTCGTCGTCCAACCAGGGGGCAGCGTCCAAACGTCCGCCGCCGACCTGCACCTCCCAGCCTTCGCCAGCGGGAGTCGGCCAGGGACGGACGCTGATATCGTCCAAACTGCTTCCACCGAGCGTGACGTTGTTGAGGTTGGCGAGAATCAGGCCGCCGTCGTCAGGCGAGAAGGTGGCCGCACCCGTGACCGCGAGATCGCCCGCGAAAACCTCGACGTTGCGCAGAGCGACCAAACGCTGTCCCCAGAGCTGTGCGACGAGCCTCGCCGTGCCGGCGACACCCGCCGGTTTGCGCCATGCAAGCCTGGGAATGTCCATCTCGGCCTCGACGAGCTGCAAGGCGATCTCGACATCCGACGTCTCGTCGACCAAACCCACGAGTCGCAGGTCGGCTGCGACGGGCCCGCGAATCTGCTCCGCCAAAGGAACGCCGAGTTGCGCGCGGGCCGCCGCGTCCAGCGCGTCAGTGCTGGCGGTCACCTCCCGCCGAACCCCATCGCGCGCCTCGAAATACTCGGTCCAATCGAGATCCAGAGGAAGGCCGCCGAGGCGGAGCGGCCCGGACAGGGTCATCGAGCGGACGTCGAGATCGAGCGCCAGCTGACCCTCGGTGACATCGAGCCCCGAGACGGCATCCATAAGCATCACGTCGGAGAGCTCGGCGGTAGCCGTGATATCGATTTCCTCGTCCGTCAGGGCGTCGATCAGCGGGAAGGCGAAGCCGACACGGGCCGCGAAGGCACCGCCGCTGCCCTCCAGCGGCACGCCCAGCTTATCGATCAACAGCAGCCTCGGGTGATTGAGCACCTCCAAGGCCGGCTTCACACCGCCGCGGACATCGGCGTCGATGGCGAGCCGATGATCCTCACCGGACAGCCCGAAGATCTCGACCGAACCGGAGTCGAACTGGAGCTCCTGCAAGCGGCCCTGCTCGACATCGAAGCTCAAGCCATCGCTATCGAAGACGGCCCGCCCAGACGCCTCGGTCACCGGCGGCATGGGTCGGTTGTAGTGGATCTCCAGCCCGGAGAAGTCGAAACCGCCCTGAAAGCTGTTCAAAATCGGCTCTTGAGAGAGATCTTCCGGCGGATCTTGTGCCTGAGAGTCTGGAAAGCGCAACGAAGCGACGACCTCCAGGTTCTCGGCCGCACCGGCCGCGATGTTGCCCAGCACCCAGGTGCGGCCGTTCTCCGACGCGCCGGCCGGCCAGTAACGCTCCAAGTCCGCAACGTCCACCCGGTCGACCCGGGCACCGATACCGAGGTCGTGAAAGCCCTCGCCGAGATCGAGATTGAGCCGGGCGCGCAAGTTCGGCCCGACGGCGGTCTGATTTCCGAACTGAAGGGAGAAATCCTCCACCGCGATCCGCCGAGTCGCGGCCTCGTAGGTGCCGACCGCGGCAACGGCCGCCAGCTCGAGGGGGCTCGAATAGAACGCAGGCAAAGACAGGCGGCCGGCACCGGCGGCGAAATCGAAAGCGAGCCGGTCGATGCGCCCGTCCGCGTCCAAAACCAAATCGACCAAACCGTCCAACGACAGGTCGGCCTGCGACAGCGGCTCCAGATCCGGCGCCAGCCGTCCCAGCCGTGACAGATCGAGGTCCTGGAAAGCGGCCGCGATCCGCAATCGGCCGTCGGCAGCTCCATAGTCCAGGGTCGCTTCAAGCATCATCGGCCGGTCGGCGATGTCGAGCGACAGACCCGCCGTCCCCGCGATGCCATCGTCTTGGCGGAACAGCTCGATCGATCCGTTGCGTGCGGTAAGAGTCGTTCCGACGGCCCGATCGATCAGCGTTACGGTGAGATCCCGACCGCGCAGCGAGTTCAAGAAAGACAAGGGGTCGGACGGATCGGCCGGCGCGAGCAGCCTTGCTGCCAGCTCCGGCAGCAAGGCCGCGATCTCGGCCGGCGTTTCCTCCGCGTCGAACCCTGCGCGGTTCTGGGACGTGTCCCGGTCGGACCGGACCTCTTGCGTCATGGGCAGCCTGTCCGGAACCGCTGTCTCCGCCACGCCGAAGCGTCCTTCGCGATCGCGCTCCAGCGTGAGACTGGCCCCACTGACCTCGACGGAGGTGGGCGCGATCACGCCTTGAGCCAAGGCACGCAGGCTTAACGCGATGTCGACCTCGGGAAGCTGCGCCACCCTTTGGCCATCCGGACCGTTGACGCGCCAATCGCGGGCGCGCAAACCCACCGTGCGGTCCCAGCCGCCCCAAATCAGCTCGGTCGAACCGACATCCACGGTCAAGGGGCTATCGGCCGCGGCGAAGGCCCGCTCCAGTTCCGGAGTCAGGAAATCGACCGAGACCGGGCCATCCGATAGGCGCCACAGCAGGGCCGCCGCGATCAGGACGGCAGCGAGCAGCAGCCCGACCAGCACCTCGAGCGCAATACGGGTGGAACGGCGAATCATGAGTGCGACATTACCGGAGCCGATGGCGGCGAAACCAGTGAACTCCGAGTGAGTCTGACATTCGTGCCCTGCTTGACGCTATGCGGCGGCGCGGCGCAGTCTGGTCCGCCAATCAGGCTCCGATCATACCCATGCGTTACGCCTTCCTGCCTGCCGCCGAATCCCTGCCGCGCGTTTTCGATTCCGTCCAGGCTGCCAACGGCCTGGAAGATCTGGCCGAACGGGCCAGGCGTGCCGGACCCGAGACGATCGAGGCGATTGCGCATCTGATCGACGAGCCGGCCGGCCGAAGACTCCTGGAAACGGTCTTCGGCAACAGTCCTTTTCTCGGCAACTGCATCCTTGCCGATCCCGCCGGCTTTCTGACGCTGCTGATCGAGGGACCGGATCGGCGGATCGCGGCGCTTCTCGAGCAGACCCGGGCGGCCGCTTTCGCCGAGGACGCCCGGACAGCGGGCATTGCGCTCCGGCAGGCCCGTCGGCACTGCGCGCTGACGGTCGCGCTGGCCGACATCGCCGGGACCTGGCCGCTGGAACAGGTCACCGGCGCGCTGTCGGGCTTTGCGTCAGCGGCGATCGATGCCGGGCTCGGTCTGCTGCTGCGCCGCCTCCACCAGCGCCAGGAGCTGGCGCTGCCCGACCCGGAACGGCCGACCGAGGGCTGCGGCTATCTGGTGCTGGGCATGGGCAAGCTGGGAGCCGGAGAGCTCAACTATTCGTCCGACGTCGACTTGATCGTCTTCTACGATCCCGACCGGATCGATTGCCGCAGCAAGCGCGGCACGGCGGAGACGATGACGCGTCTCACCCGCGATCTGGTCCAGTTGCTGGAGGAACGCACGGCCGAGGGCTACGTCTGCCGCACCGATCTGCGCCTGCGCCCCGACCCCGGCGCCATGCCGGTCGCGATGTCCTTCGGCGCCGCCATGACTTACTACGAGTCGCTCGGCCAGAACTGGGAACGGGCGGCCATGATCAAGGCGCGGCCCGTCGCCGGCGACCGAGACCTGGGCGACCTCTTCCTGCGCGAGATCCGGCCCTTCGTCTGGCGCAAGCACCTGGATTTCTGGGCCATTCGCGACATCCATTCGATCAAGCGCCAGATCGCCGCGCACAAGGGCGGCAACCACATCGCGGTCGAGGGACACAACGTGAAACTGGGTCGGGGCGGCATTCGCGAGATCGAGTTCTTCGCTCAGACACAGCAGTTGATCTTCGGCGGCCGCAATCCCGAACTGCGCAAGCCGCAGACGCTCGTCGCACTCGACGGATTGGTCCAGTTCGGCCGGGTCAAGCCGGAGACCGCAGAGGACCTGAACAAGGCGTACCGCTACCTGCGCCGGCTCGAGCACCGTCTTCAGATGATCGGCGACCAGCAGACGCATCTCATTCCAGGCGACGCCGAGGGCGTGGAGCGCGTCGCCGCCTTCCTCGGCACGAGCGATTCGACCGCCTTCCGACAGGAGTTGGTGAACCATCTCGAGCGCGTCGAGCAGCACTACGCCGAACTGTTCGAGGAGGCTCCGAGCCTGTCCGGGCCTGGCAACCTCGTCTTTACCGGCGGTGAACCGGAACCGGGAACTCTCGAGACTCTGGCCAAGCTCGGCTTCGCCGATGGAACGCGGGTCTTCAACCTCGTGCGGGCCTGGCATCACGGCCGCTATCGCGCCACCCGCACAACCCGCGCGCGGGAATACCTGACGGAGTTGATGCCAAGTCTGCTTCAAGCCCTCGGCCGCACCGCACAGCCCGACGATGCCCTGCTGCGCCTGGACACCTTTCTGGCCGGACTGCCGGCAGGCGTTCAGCTCTTCTCGATGCTCCACGAGAACCCCAAACTGCTCGATCTGCTCGCCGAAATCATGGGCGACGCGCCGGCCCTGGCACAGCACCTGGGACGCCGGCCGAGCCTTCTGGAATCGGTGGTTGAGCCTGGATTCGGCGACGCGCTGCCGGACGCAGCGGGTCTCGCCGCGGAACTGGAAGAGGCGTTGGGCCAGGCTCGCGACTTTCAGGAAACGCTCGATCTGGTTCGCCGCTGGGCGGGCGATCGCCGCTTCCAGGTCGGTTTGCGTATCCTGCGCGGCGACTGCGATGTCACGGGTGCGGGCCGGTCCTACACCGCCATTGCCGAGGCGACGCTGCGGGCTCTGCTTCCGCGCGTCCAGGCGGAACTGGCCCGTCAACACGGTGAGATGTCGGGTCGCGGCCTGGCCGTCCTGGCGCTGGGCAAACTCGGCGCGAGGGAGATGACGGCGACCAGCGACCTCGATCTGGTCTTCGTCTACGAGGTCGCGACGGGAACGCGCGAGTCCAGCGGGCCCAAACCCCTCGACCCGTCGATCTACTTCGGCCGGCTGAGCCAACGCCTGATCACCGCGCTGACGGTACAGACGGCCGAGGGCAGCCTCTACGAGGTCGATCCGCGCCTGCGCCCCTCCGGCGCGACGGGTCCCATTGCCGTCTCTCTCGCCGGCTATCGCCGCTATCTGGACGAGGACGCTTGGACCTGGGAAGAGATGGCACTGACCCGGGCTCGGCCGATCGCCGGCGATCCGGGCCTGGCCGCAGATCTGAAGCGGACGATCCAGTCCGTTCTGACGCGTCCGCGCGACCGCGAGAAAACCTTGATCGACGTGGCCGAGATGCGCCGCCGGATCGATAAGGAGCATCCGGCCAGAGGTCTCTGGGACCTGAAATATCTGCGCGGCGGACTGTACGACCTCGACTTCCTCGCTCAGGGTCTGCAGCTGCTCTCGGGACAGGACAGTCCCGCCGTGCTGAAGACCTCGACGGTCGAAGCCCTGGAGGCGCTGGGCCTGGCCGAAGTCATCGGCCCGCACCGCTCGACGGGACTGATCGAGGCGGAACGACTGCTGAGCGCGCTCCAACAGGTGCTCCGCCTCACGGCCGGGGAAACCTTCGACGAGCAGCAGGCGCCGGAGGGCCAGAAGCGCGCGCTCGCGCGCTTCGCCGGCAAGGCCGATTTCGGCCTGCTGCGCGACGACCTGATGGCCGCCGTCGAGCGGGTCTGCGAGAGCTATGCCGAACTGATCGAGGAACCAGCCCGTGTCTTGATCGCCCAGCGCGACGCAGTGGTAGACGCCAAGGGATTCAAAGGCTCTGAGGGCCAGAAGCCTTGAGCGGACCGCGCAGCGGTGTCCCACCAGCTTGACTTTCGGCGCCCCGAGGTCACCTTTGCCGCGACCACAGCGAGATGGAGAAGGCCCCTATGAGCGTTGAAGTTGGCAAGCCTGCCCCGGACTTCACCCTGCCCACGGATGGCGGCGGCTCGGTTTCCCTCAAGGGATTGCGCGGCAAGAAGATCGTCCTCTACTTCTACCCGAAGGACGACACCCCCGGCTGCACCAAGGAGGCTTGCGGCTTCCGGGACAACCTGCCGGACTTCAACGGGCTCGACGCGGAGATCATCGGCGTGTCCAAGGACACTGTCGCCAAGCACGATAAGTTCAAGGCGAAGTACGACCTGCCCTTCACCCTTGCATCGGACGAGGACGGCAAGACGGTCGAGGCCTACGGGTCCTGGGTCGAGAAGGCGATGTACGGCAAGAAATACATGGGAATCGACCGCTCCACCTTCCTGATCGACGAAAAGGGCGTGCTGCGGGCCGAATGGCGCAAGGTGAAGGTGCCGGGCCACGTCGAGGAGGTCCTGGCGAAAGCGAAGGAGCTCTGACACCGGGCCTTTTCGGAAAGCGGGCATCTGCCGCGGAGGAGTTGGCTGCGGAGGCCAATGAACGGACACGCTCCAATCGGCTCCGGTCTCTGCGCGGACCCGGTTTTGCTTAGCCCCTCGCGGAATGTCCTCGCGCCGTCGGGAAGACTTGCGTCATGAAAAAAGGCGGCGCCCCGAAGGACGCCGCAAGAGTTACCGCGAAGCAACCTCTCAGCTAGGGTGCCGATCCGTCTGACGGGGAGATCCGCAGGACTGCGGACGACGAACCGACATATTGGTCGTGCCGAGACCGGTGATCGACGGCCCAACCAATTCAACCTCGACCTTCGGACGAGACCGACCCTGCAGAGAGGGCGCACGTCCGCCTGCCGAAATTCCTTGCGCGTCTCGGTGGATTTACCAATTTGCGCATTGTCTATGCGGAAATGTGTGTATCTGTTGCGCGGTTGCAAGAGGGATGGCGAAAAAAAGTCCACGCCTGTCGGGACGCTTGATTCCACGGGGTTTCACGCCGACGCTCGCAATGCGTCGTGGCCTGCTCGACAGGCGCCCGATTCCGAACTGGACCGCCTGTTTTCCCGCAAGGCCTGCGCTAAAGGTTCCCGGCGATGATTACTGCGCTTGCCGCCACCTGGAGCCTGTTCATCGGCCTGTGGCTCATCATGGCCGCACACGGCCTTCAATCGACATTGTTGGGCGTGCGCGCGGGGTTGGAAGGCTTCAACGAAACGATCACCGGCGTGATCATGGCCGGCTATTATGTGGGCTTTCTGATCGGGTCCCTGGTGACGCCTCTGATGGTCAGGCGGGTTGGCCACATCCGGGTCTTCGCAGCGGTGGCATCAGTGGCTTCGGTCGCCGTTCTCGCGCACTCGGTGATGATCGAGCCGATCAGTTGGACGGCCATGCGCATCGTCACCGGCTTCTGCGTGGCAGCCCTCTACATCGTCGCCGAGTCCTGGTTGAACGACAGGGCGACCAACGAAACCCGCGGCCAGGTTCTGGCGATCTACATGATCGTCGTCATGCTCGGCATGGCCGCCGGCCAGTATCTTCTGGTCCTGTCCGACCCGAGCGGCTTCGTGCTGTTCATCCTGGTGTCGGTCCTGCTGTCCGTTTCTCTTGTCCCGATGCTGCTTTCGGCCAGCCCGGCGCCCTACTTCGACGCCCCTCAACCGGTCTCCCTGACGGTGCTCTATACCACCTCGCCCTTGGCCGTGGTCGGAGCGGCCCTGCTCGGCGTCGCGCAAGGGGCGCTGATGGGCATGAGCGCCGTCTACGCCACCTCGGCCGGTCTGACCGGGGCCGAGATCTCGATCTTCGTCTCCGCCTTCATGATCGGGGGCGTGCTGCTGCAGTTTCCGATCGGGCAGCTCTCCGACCGCTTCGACCGGCGGCTTGTCATGACCGTCGTCACCCTGATCGCAAGCGGTGTCGCAGGGCTGGCCTGGTGGGTCGGCGACCTCGATCGCTGGCCCCTCTACGGGCTCGCGGCGGTCTTCGGAGGGTTCTGCCTCTCCATGTACGCGCTGGTTTTGAGCCACGCCAACGATCATCTGGAACGCGAACAGATGGTGGCGGCCTCTTCGACGCTTTATCTGGTCTATGCGGTGGGCGGCATCCTCGGACCGCCGGCTGCCGGGGCGGCCATGGGCGTCATGGGGCCGAGCGGTTTCTTCGCCACGGTCGCCCTGCTGCATCTGCTGCTCGGCGGCTTCGCACTCTACCGCATGGCCAGGCGCCCGGCGTTGCCACTGGAGGAGCAGGGCGGCTGGGTCGCCGTGTCGCAAAGTTCGGCCTCGATCGCTGCGGCGATGGCCGCCGACGAGTACGCGGAGAGCCAGTCCCAACAAGACAGCTAGAGTCGCTCTTCAGAGCGCCGTCGAGGCGCGCCGCAGGCTGTGCAGCAGGAAGACCGTTGCTGCGATCAGACAGAGCGCCCCGGCCTGGTGCAACGCCCCGAGCCAGACCGGCACGGCCAGCAACAGCGTGACGATCCCAAGCCCGGTCTGTACGAGAGCTACGCCGGCAACGGCAACGAAACCTTGCCGCATCGCCGGTGCCAGGTCCCGGCGGCGAGACCCCAGCCACAGCAGCAACGCCGCGCCCGCCGTCGTGACGGCCAGAAGACGGTGATTGAACTGAATCGCCGCGATGGTCTCGAACCAGTTCATCCACCAAGGCTGCAGGGCCGCGTATCCGGCCGGGATCAGTTGTCCGTCCATCAAAGGAAAGGTGTTGTAGGTCATCCCGGCGTTGGTCCCGGCGACGAATCCGCCCGAGACGACCGTGACGGCCAGAAGCCCCGCGAAGGCTTTCGCCGCTAGGCGCAGAGGCACGGCCTCCGGCGCCGTCGCTGAACCTCTCAAGAGGCTGAGCGCGAGCCACAGCAGATAGGCATAGATGATCAGCGCGAGGGAGAGGTGGAGAACCAGGCGGTACTGGCTGACGTCTGTGCGCTCGCCGAAGAAGCCGCTGGCCACCATGAACCATCCCATGAAGCCCTGCAGCGCGCCGAGGCCGAGCGCGAACAGCAGGTGCGGTTTGATCCAGCCCGGCAGCCTTCCGCGCAGCCAGAACCAGGCCAGCGGCAGGGCATAGGCCAGACCGATCAGACGGCCCCACTGGCGGTGAATCCACTCCCACCAGAAGATCTCCTGAAACTCCGACAGCGTCATGCCGCGATTGATCTGCTGGTACTCGGCAGTCCGTCGGTACAACTCAAGCAACCGCTCCCATTCCGCCGCGCTCAGCGGCGGTAGGAATCCCGAAACCGGCGCCCACTCCATGATCGAGAGGCCGGATTCGGTCAGCCGGGTGATGGCGCCGATCACCGCCATCGCAAAGATCAGCGCCGCCACGCCCAGAAGCCAGAGGGCAACGGCACGCGGCGTCGCCAGCGCCTCGGAAGGGGCGGCTGACCTGGGGGAAGACAGAAGGGAAAAGGTCACGGTTTCCGGAGGTCGACTGTTGCGATTAGGATTAATCCACAACCTATGTGCCGCAGCGCTTCGGTCCAAGCGGCGAAGCGTCACTCCCAACGCACGCCCTCTTGGATCACCCGGCGGCCTTATCGGGCAAAGACGGCTCCAGAGCCTGTTGTGATCGTATGGACTCGCTTCGCGGTTCCGCCGATCCTAGGAAACAGACCCTCACACTTTGAATCGAGACTGGATTCAACAGAATCGCCGGACCCGATACGTGGGTCCGACTGATCACTACCTGGTCTAGTGAAGCGTCAGCAAGGCATCGGCGACGCGTGTTTCCGGCGGGACGATCAGCTTCTGGCCGGCCACCTTGACCGAATGCAACGGCCCATCCAGCTCGCGGATCCAAAAGTCGAGGAACTGGCAGAGCACGGGATACCGCGGAGCCCGATCATAGTCCTGCCAGACGTACGTCTGAAGCAGACCCGGATGGTCAGGCATGTGATAGAGGATCTCCGCCGTGGTCAGACGGTAGTCGTTCAACAGCAATTCCAGGCTCACGGCACCAAACCTCCTGTCCCAGTGACCGTAGTCGGAACCGGAATCCTGCCGCGCGCTCCATCGCCAGCGCAATGTAAAAATGCAATGAAACCAGCATATTAGCAGCAGCCTCTCGAGACTGCTGCCTAAACTTGGGTGGGTGCTACAGCGTCTGGTGGCGCGCCCGCGCCGCGCGCTCTATTGCCGCGGCAGGCAGGCGGCCGACCCGCAGGCGGTAGCGGATCAGTTCGAGCAGACGCATTTCCTCCTGCGCCACCTGACCATCGGCGGCGGCAACGTCGCAGGCAAGCGCATAGGCCGTCTCGCGCAAATGGTCGGGCAGAGCCGTCTCGATGGCATCCATCGCCTTGTCCAACCCGTCTTCGTCGCTGAGCAGATCGGCGCAGGAATCCGCGATCGCGGTCAGGCGCTGAGAGTCGAAACCGCGAAAAACCGGCAGGTAGCGCACGATCTCGCCCATGGTTTCGAGTTCCGCATCGGTCATATCGTCGTCGGCGGCGGAAACCAGAACCATGACGTAGACCAAGGCGGAATGGGGATCGATCTGCACCGGTGAGCCTCCAGGTTTAGTGAGTGCGCCAAGTGATGCCTAGCAGGCAAGTCCGCGTCAAGCGGAGCGGCGGAGCGGGCGCAAAACCCGCCGTTCCGCAACGGCATCGCCGCAAGGGAGTCACAGCACCGCAAAAAACTGTGAATATCCAAACGGCCAGGAGATAATATGGTAAATTGATCCTTAACCTTATCGGGCGAAGCAGCTGGAACCCAAGCACCGCGTCTTGATTTTGGACCGGTCCCAGTCGCGTCGACCCCTACGCTTCGCGGAGCAGCGAAGCGGCGCGAACGATGGAAGCAGTGCGGACCACTCGAAACGTGAGGACCGACTATGGCTACCATACGCAATCCCATCGAATGGGGCGTCGAACAGTTCAAATCGGCGGCACAGCACGCGGACTCCATGAGCCGCTCTGCTAGTCGAGAGGATCGCCCCGCGCAGGTCTTCGCTCCGGAGGTTCGAACCATCCGGGTTGCCGACCTGCGAGACGCTCTGACCAAAGGTGTCGAAGATTTTGCCGCCTATCGCAGTGACATCATTCTGCTGTGCCTTCTCTATCCCATTGTCGGCTTCGTTCTGGCGCGGGTCGCCTTCGGGTACGACCTTCTGCCCCTCCTCTTTCCGCTCGCCTCCGGCTTCGCCCTGGTCGGACCGGCGGCGGCCATCGGTCTCTACGAGATCAGCCGCCGACGGGAGCAAGGTCTCAAGACGACCTGGGCCGATGCCTTCGCGACACTGCGCGCGCCGGCCTTCGGCGCGATCGCGCTGCTGGCCCTTCTGCTCTTCGCGATCTTTTTCGTCTGGCTGGCGTCGGCACAGTGGATCTACGGCGCGACTCTCGGCCCCGAGCCGCCGGCCTCGCTGAGCGGATTCCTGCGGGACGTTTTGACGACGGGTGCCGGCTGGACCCTGATCCTGGCCGGGGTCGGTGCCGGTGCCGTCTTCGCTGTCGTGGTTCTCACAATCAGCGTCGTTTCCTTCCCGCTGCTGCTCGATCGCAACGTGAGCCTGCTGACGGCCATCTCGACCTCGATCCGCGCGGTACGTCGGAACCCCGGACCCATGGCAGTCTGGGGACTGATCGTCGCGGGCGGGCTGGTGATCGGATCCGTCCCGCTGTTGCTCGGCCTGATCTTCGTGATGCCCATCCTCGGACATGCCACCTGGCATCTCTATCGCAAGGTCGTTCGGCACTGAGGAACGCTTCCGGACCGAACGGTTCCGCCCGGTTCGCGGTTCGGTTGCCTATCCGGTCTGCAGGAGCATAGGAGCATTGCCCTCGGCGGTCTGGACTGACCCCGTCCGGCCGGGCTACTTGCGGCCGCCATGGAGGCTATCCTCAACATCGTCCTGCCGGTCTTCGCGATCATGGGCTGCGGCTATGCCGTCGGCCGGGCCGGCCTGCTCGGCGAGCAGGCATCCGGAGCCCTCAACGCCTTCGTTTTCTATGTGGCTCTGCCGGCGCTGTTCTTCGGCACCATGGCCCAGCTCGAACTCTCCCAGATTCTTCACTGGCCCTTCATCGTGGCGTTCGGCGGCGGATTGATCGGAACCTTCGGACTGGCGGTCCTGGTTGCCGCCTTCGTCTTCCCCGGCCGCCTGG
This sequence comes from Algihabitans albus, assembly GCF_003572205.1. NCBI lineage: Bacteria > Pseudomonadati > Pseudomonadota > Alphaproteobacteria > Rhodospirillales > Rhodovibrionaceae > Algihabitans > Algihabitans albus. The sequence continues at coordinate 648,387 of NZ_QXNY01000004.1, read as the reverse complement.
CGATTCTGACACTGCATGGCGCGGCGGCGATTTTCTCCAACACCGGCTACATGGGCATACCGCTGCTGCTGATCGCCTATGGCGAGGCCGGGCTGCCGGCCGGCATCATCGCCACGGTGATGACCGGGGTGGTGGTGATGGCGGTCGCCACGATGCTGATCGAGCTGGACGGCAACGGCGACGAAGCGGCCCTGCAACTGGCCAGGAACGCCTTGGCGGCCGTCGTCAAGTCGCCGCTGCTGCTCTCCGCCGCCGCCGGCATCCTCTGGGCTTGGTCGGGTCTGGATCTGCCAACACCGGTCGCGCGCTTCTGCGACCTCATGGGCTCGACCGCGGGTCCCTGCGCGCTGTTCGCGATGGGGCTTTTCATGGTGGGCAAATCCCTGACCGCCGGAATCGGAGAAGTGGGATGGCTGTCCATGCTCAAGCTCCTGGTCATGCCGGCGGTGACCTACTGGCTCGCCTTCCATGTTATGACGATGGAACCGATCTGGGCCCAGGCGGCCGTGATTCAGGCCGCTCTGCCGACCGGCGCCCTGGTTTTCGTCCTGGCGCACCGTTACGGCCTTTACATCCAGCGCGCCACCGCCGCCATCGTGATCTCGACGCTGCTGTCGATCGGCACGATCTCGGCGATCTTCATCTACTTCGGAGTCGGTTAGTCTCGCCTTGCAGGAATGCCTGCGTCTCCGCGACGGCCTCCGCGAGACCGACGCGGACGAAGTCGACGCTCTCGGGAAAGGCGCTGGCGAAACGCGAGGGCACCATGGGATCCAGCAGGACGAAGACGCCGTGATCGTCGGCGCGCCGCACCAGCCGGCCGTAGGCCTGGCGCAGCTTCAAGCGTGTGATCATGTCGTCGTAGCGTTTGCCGCCGAAGGCCGCGCGCCGCGCCTTGTGGCGCAAGTCCGGCCGTGGCCAGGGCACGCGGTCGAAGACAATCAGACGCAAGGCCCTGCCCGGAACGTCCACGCCGTCGCGTACCGCATCAGTACCGAGCAGACAGGAGTCGGGCTCGGCCCGGAAGATCTCGACCAATGTGGCCACGTCCAGACCGTCGAGATGCTGGGCATAGAGCTCCAGCCCCGCCTGTTCCAGTGGACGACCGAGCCGCGCATGCACGGCGCGTAGCCGGCTGATCGCAGTGAAGAGACCCAGCGCGCCGCCCCCGGCCGCCAGGAAGAGCTCGCGCACTGCGGACGCCACCTGATCGAGGTCGTCCTTACGCACGTCGGTGACCACGAAGATCCGCGTCTGAGCCGCATAGTCGTAAGGCGAGGGCACCTGAGCGCGAATCGCCGGGCGCGGCAGGTGGACGCTGCCGCTGCGCTGCGCCGCGACCAACCAGTCCAGCTCGGAATCGCCCGATTTGTCGGTCAAGGTCGCGGAGGTGACGACGGCTCCGTGAGACGGCGCAAGGACAGCTTGAGCAAAAGGTTCGGTCGGATCCACCCAGTGGCGGAAGAAGCCGACGTCGATGTCGCGTCCTTCGATCCGTTCCACCGCCAACCAGTCGACGAACTCCGGCGGCGAGGCGTCGGAGTCCAACACGCGCAGCATTTGACGCCAGGCGCGCAGCGGCCGCACCGCGCGGCGTTCCAGCGATCGCATCGTCGCTTCGATCCGGCGGCGCGTATCGCCGTCCAATGTGTCGGCGTCTCTATCGAGCCGTGCCGCGAGGCCGTCGCGCAGCTCCACCAGCGGCTGCTCCAACTTCTCCAGCGCGGTCTCCAGGTCCTTGGCCGCCGCGACCAAACCTTCGGCCACCGGGCGTACCTCGGTTTCCAGGCTGTAGCCTTCGCCGCGCTGCGGCGCCCGGGCGTAGACCTGCTGGCGAACGCGCGCCAGAAAGCGCTCGGTCGGTCCTTCGCCGCCATCGGGATCGGCCACCCGCTGATGCCAGCCTTCCGCCGCGAGCACACGGGCGCTTCGCAGAGCCCGTTGAAGCAGGGTTTCGAGATGATCCTGCCCGGTTACCAGATCCTCGATGCGGCGTTGCAGTCCCCTCTGCCGGCTCGAGCCGCCTCGGCGCGTCGCCTCGGCACCCAGCAGCCAGCGGCGCAACTCCATGGTTTCCTGGCCCGAGAGGTGAGCGGCAAAGGCGCTATCCGCCGCATCGAAGAGGTGATGCCCCTCGTCGAAAACGTAGCGCTGCGGCAACTGACCGTCTTCGCTGCCGCCAAGCGCCGCCTGGACCATGACCAGCGCATGGTTGGCCACCACCAGCCGGGCCCGGCGGGCCCGGCGTACCGAACGCTCGATGTAACACTTCCTGTAGTGCGGGCAGGCGGCGTAGATGCATTCGCCGCGCCGGTCGGCCAGCCCGAAGGTGCGCCCGCGACCGGTCAGATCCGCGAGCCAGCCGGGCAGATCACCGCCGACCATGTCGCCGTCGCGCGTCGCCAGCGCCCAACGCGCCAGCAGGCCGAGCGGCACGGCGCTGGCGGGCCGCGCCGCCAGACCGCGCACCGCCTCCTCGTAATTGAGCAGGCAGAGGTAGTTCTCCCGCCCCTTGCGCACGACGACCTGCCGGATCTTCTCGGCGCGGTGAGGAAAGAGCCGGTCCAGTTCGCTGTCGATCTGCTGTTGCAGATTGCGGGTGTAGGTGGAGAGCCAGACGGCGCCGCCGTTCTTTTCCGCCCAGAGGCTGGCTGGCGCGATATAGCCGAGCGTCTTACCGACCCCAGTCCCGGCCTCCGCCAGAACCAGGTGCGGGTCTTCCTCCCGGTCGCGCGGCGCGAACGCGGCCGCGACGGCGCTGGCATAGTCCGCCTGTTGCGGCCGCGCTTCGGAGTCCGAATCGAGCAGATCGGCCAGGCGTCGGCGCGCCTCCTCCGGATCGACCGGCTCATTGCCGGCCGGCGGTTCCGGCGCATGCTCGGACCACTCGGACAAGCGCTCCCAAACTTGGTATCCGCTGGACCGGCGCGGCGCGGTCTCAGCCTTGCCGAAGTCGAGGGCCCCCAGGACGGCCTGGCCCCAGGGCCAACCGGCCTGCGTCATGGTCCAGGCGATGGACAGAGCCTGACCGTTCAGCCCCTCGCGCGCGGCCAACTCCGCCAAGAGGCGGTCGGCCACCTGGCCCAGTGCGACCGCCTGCGCCTCCAGGCTGCGCGGGTCGCCGAGATCGAGCGCCTGCGCCAGCCCGCGCGGCGTCGGCGCGCAGAAGCGGGCGGGCCGCACGAAGGCGAAGAGTTCCAACAGGTCGAAGGCCGGAAAGGGATCGATGCCCAGCCGCGTCGCCGTTGCCCGCCGATGACAGACCAGCGGGGGCTGCCGGCTGGCCCGCTGGGCGGCTTCGGCTGGACTCAGCGAGTCCACCTCTCCGTCGGGGGTCAACCAGACGGCGGCGGTAACGGCGGCAACAAGAGAAGGAGGCGATTCGCGCATGGCGCGCGGAGTATAGGCGGCCCCGCCCGGCATGGCACCGATTCGGACTGGCGGGTTTCATAGCTGCTGCTTCCAGGCTGGGACTCCTGCGGAAAACACCCGGCGAAAACTGCCGTACAGGGCTTTGCAGGCTGGCCTCGCGCCCTCGCAGGCTTTATTGCCTAGCCGTGACATGTCCGGAGATCCGCATCAGATCAAACAGCTCGTGCGCGGCGACAAGCCGGCATGGGACGGATTCGTCGCCGACACGGCAGCGGTGGTCTATGCCGCCGTGCAGAAGCGCCTGGTGCCCGCCGGTCGCGGCGACGAGGCCGACGACGTCGTGCAGGAGGTCTACCTCAAGCTCTGCCGGAACGACTACAAGCTGCTGCGCGGCTACGATCCGGGCAAGGCGAAAATCACCACCTTTCTGACCGTGATCGCGACGACGACGGCCATCGACACTCTGCGCCGCGGCCGCCCCACCGGCGTGCATGCCGAGGCGATCGACGACGTCCCGGAGTATCGGCTGGCGGTCGATCCGGTCGAGCCCGTGCAACCGGTCCGCATTCCCGAGGGTTTGCTGTCGGAGCGCCAGGCCGCGGTATTGCGCATGCTGTACGACGAGGAAAAGGACGTCGCCGAAGCGGCAACGCTGCTGGGCGTCGAGGCACAAACGGTGCGGTCGATGCACCACAAGGCACTGACCAAGCTGCGTCAGCATTTCGCTGAGGTAGATAAGGGATGACCGCCGTGGACGGGACGTACAAGTTTTCGTGAGATAGGGGTGTTGCGAGATGACTGGGGAGCAGGAGTTCGAGATCGGAGGCGCCGCAGCGCGGCAGCTCTTGGCACGCTCGGATCGTGGCAGGGGCGCGGTCGAGCGACCGGGGCCGGTCGTCCTGGCCGCTTGGCTGGAAGGGCACCTGAGCGAGACCGAAGCCGCGGAGGTCGAAGCCTGGATCGCCTATGCGCCGGAGGCGGCCGAGGACGTCGCCTTGTTGCGTGAAGCGCTCAAGCCGGACGCGCGAGATCCGCTGGCCGCGCCTGCGCCGCTGGTCAGCCGCGCGCAGGCCATCGTCCGGGCACCGCTCAAGGCACGCCCCGAAGCCGGTGCCTGGATAGAAGGCCTACTGGGCCAACCGCTTCTGCGCTGGGGTGCAATGGCGGCGCTGGCGCTGGTCGTAGGCGTCGGAGGATTCGAGATCGGCAATCAGGGACTGGCACCCTCGCTCGCCCCCCTTCAGACGTCGCAGGTGACGGTGGCCGATTTCGGCGCTCAACCTGCCCCCTTCCTCTAGGCGGCCCGCGATGCGCGCTCCGCTCTTAACGACGGCCCTCGTCCTCTCCCTGTTGCTCAATCTGGGTTTGCTCGGCGGCGCCGTCTTCGGCCACTTTGCCGCAAGTGACGAAAGACCCGATCCGCAAGCGCATATCGACAGTGTCGCCGAACGGCTTGCACTCACGCCTCAAGAAACCGAGGGTCTGCGGAATTTCCGCCAACGCACGCTCGACGGACTCGCTAGCCAATACTCGGAGGGCACATCGACCCGCGACGAGCTGGTCGATATGCTGAACGACGAGGTCTACGATACGGCACGCGTGGAACAGATTCTCAACACGCGCGATGGGGACCGAAACGCCTTCTGGGCAGGGGTCGGCACCGACCTGCACGGCTGGGCCGCCGATCTGAGCCCCGATCAGCGGGTCCAGTTCGTCGAGATGGCGAAGGAGCGGGACTTCTTCCGCCACCTCTTCGCGCGCACGGATTAAACCGGATTGCACTTAGGCGCCCTGCTCCGGCGCGATCATCATCATGAAGGGAATGGCGGGCGGGTGCTTGAGAATCAGGTGGCCCATGGCGGTCACCGTCTTGTGCTCGCCGTAGGTCGTCATTCGCGTTCTCCCCAAGAAAACTAAGGCCATATCGATCCAGCCGTAACAGGCCTGCATGACACCCCCGTTGCAATCGCATCGAGGGCGCGTTGACGGCTATCCATCGCCCCCCTAGCTTGCGCACCCCTCCTGTGGAGGTTCTTGGTGTGGGAATAGCAGAACGATGACGAGCGAACGCGCGCTGGCGGAGACGGCGAAAGCTTGGCCTTTCGACGAGGCCCGCAAGCTACTCAAGCGTCTGGACGGCAAGACACCCGATAAGGGATATGCCCTGTTCGAGACGGGTTACGGCCCCTCGGGCCTGCCGCATATCGGCACCTTCGGCGAGGTGGTGCGCACCACCATGGTCCGTCACGCCTTCCAGAGTCTGTGCGACATCCCCACGCGCCTCTTCTGCTTCTCGGACGATATGGACGGCCTGCGCAAGGTCCCGGACAACGTTCCGAACAAAGAGATGCTGACCCAGCACCTGGGCAAGCCGCTGACCTCGATCCCCGATCCCTTCGGTGACGAACACGAGAGCTTCGGTGCGCACAACAATGCACGCCTGCGCGCCTTCCTGGACGCCTTCGGCTTCGACTACGAGTTTAAATCCTCGACCGACTTCTATCGCTCGGGCCGATTCGACGCCGCACTGCTGACAGTGCTGGAGCGCTACGAGGAGATCATGCAGGTCATGCTCCCGACGCTCGGGGAGGAGCGGCGGCAAACCTACAGCCCCTTTCTGCCGATCTCGCCGAAAACGGGGCGGGTGTTGCAGGTCCCGATCCTGGAGCGCAAGGTCGAGGCTGGAACGATCGTCTTCGAGGACGAGGACGGCGGCAAGGCCGAGCTGCCGGTCACCGGCGGTCACTGCAAGCTGCAATGGAAGCCCGATTGGGGCATGCGCTGGGCGGCCCTGGGCGTCGACTACGAGATGTCCGGCAAGGATCTGATCGAGTCGGTACGCCTGGGCGCGCGCATCTGCAAGATCCTCGGCGGCCAACCGCCCGAAGGCTTTACCTACGAGCTCTTCCTGGACGAGCAGGGCGAGAAGATCTCGAAATCCAAGGGCAACGGCCTGTCGGTCGAGGAGTGGCTGACCTACGCGCCGCCGGAGAGCCTGTCGCTCTTCATGTACCAGAAGCCGCGGGCCGCAAAGCGGCTTTACTTCGATGCCATTCCCCGCACGGTGGACGACTACCTGAGCTTCCTCGCCAAATTCGAGGAGGAACCGGCGGGCAAGCAAGTCGAAAACCCGGTCTGGCACATCCACGGCGGCGAACCGCCGCGTGAACCCGCCCACCTCTCCTTCAGCCTGTTGCTGAACCTGGTGGGCGCCTGCAACGCGGACGCGCCGGAGGTGCTCTGGGGCTTCATCAGCCGCTACGCGCCGAGCGCAAGCCCGGCGAGCGATCCGACTCTGGCGAAGCTGGTCGACTACGCGATCGTCTACTACCGGGATTTCGTCAAGCCCGCCAAGCGCTACCGGGCGCCCACGCCGGAGGAACGCCCGGCTTTCCAGGATCTGTTGACGGAACTGGAAGCACTACCCGACGGCGCCGATGGCGAGACCATCCAGAACCGGGTCTACGAGATCGGCAAACGCGAGACCTTCCCCTCCCTACGCGATTGGTTCAGGGCCTGTTACGAAGTACTTCTGGGTCAGGAGCAAGGGCCGCGGCTCGGTAGCTTTTTCGCACTCTACGGCCTGCCGGAGAGTCGGGCCCTGGTCGCCCGCGCCCTGGCCGGCGAGGACCTGGCACGGACCTAACCGGCAGCCTCATTCAACGAGAAAAGTCGTCACCGCCTGCAAGAAGGCATCCCGGCCGCGTTCAGCGCGATCGAGATGCACGAAATGGGTCGCCTGCGGAATCTCGACGACGCGCAGCTGGCCGCGGTCACGCGCGCCGAGGTGTGCTGACAGCAGCGTCACATCCTCGGGACGCGACCAGAAATCGATCTCCGACCGGACGACCAGGACGTCGGCGGCGATCAGGCGCGCATCCCACAGAGCGGCGCCGGTGGCGAGCAGGAAGCTGTCGGCCATGGCGCCGGAGGGCGCCCGAAAGCTCGGCGGATCGCGCTGCTCGCTCGTGGGATCGCTGTCCAGCGCCGCCTCTACGTAGGCTTCGGCAACCGCGGGTGCACGCCAGGCCGCCTTGTCATCGATCGGGATGGACCGGTCCCAGCCAGGCAGAAGGCTGTCGGCGGCGTTCAGCCGGTAGTTCTGGAAGCGCTCGATGTTGAAGCGTTCCGGATCGTTGGGATCCGCGACCCGCGAACCGCGCCCGATGGTGGGATGATCCGATGTGTAGCCGTAGAGTGCGTTGTAGAGAACGAGTTTCGAGACTCTCTCCGGGACGAGAGCCGCATAGGCTCCGGCCCAGTGTCCGCCCGTTGCCCAACCTAGGATCGCGACCTGTTCGGCACCGCTGCGCGTCAGAACGGCGTCGACGGCGGCTGCGAGGTCCCGCACCGCCGCACCCGTCCGCACCAGGGGCTCGGCGGGATGCCGCGGCGCATTCATGGCCGCCGGCCGCGTCGAGGCTCCGTAGCCGCGAAGATCGACGATGTAGACGGCCAAGCCCGACGCGGCGAGATCGGCGGCCAGACTGCCGCCCGTCACCTCGAGATCGAAGGACGGCACACCCGGGACACGGGCACCATGCAGAAGAATAACCGGATGGCCGACGGGCGGAACGGTAGGATCGACGACTTCGCGAACGGCGATTTCGACGCCAGGGTCCGAGGTTACCGTAAAGGACGCGCGTTCCGTGCTGGCGAGCGCCGTGCAAGATGCGAACAGAAGAGCAGCGGCGAATAGGACCGTAGGTTTCACATCGGCAGGTTTCATATCGGCAGTTCCCGAAATCGTGCATCTTCAAAGGCAGCTGTGACGCACTATATGATCTGCTGAAAATACTATCTCTGGCTCATATGATACGGTAAGGCTATCGCATGTCGGCTCTCGATCATCGGGTGCTGCGGCAATTTCTCGCCGTTGCCGAACAGGGAACCGTGAGGGCCGCCGCCCGCGCCCTTAACATGAGCCAACCGCCCTTGACGGCCGCCATCCGGCAGCTGGAAGAGCGATTGGGCCTGCAGCTCTTCGCGCGCAGCGTCGCCGGAATGACTCTGACGGATGCCGGGCAGGCTCTTGCGGACGAAGCCGCCGCCATTCTCGGGCGGTTGGAGCGCACGGAGGCGCTCCTGCTGGAAGTCGCTGGGCGCCCGAAGCCTCTCCGCATCGGTTTCGTCTCGGCCGCCTTGAACGGAGCGCTGCCCGCACTCCTGCGTAGTCTCAAAGCTCAGAGCCGACCAGCGCCCAAACTTCATGAGATGACGACGCCACAGCAACTCGATGCGCTGAAGCACGGCAAGATCGATGTCGGGTTACTGCATCCGCCGATCCCGGCACTTTCGGACTTCGACAGCCGGTCGCTTGGACGTGATCCCTTCTGGGCCGCACTTCCGGCCGACCATCGCCTGGCCCGCCGTAGGTCGTTGCGCTTCGCCGAGATTACACGGGAGCCCTTCATTCTCTTTCCGGAGTCTCAAGGCCCCGTCCTCTACGACAAAATCCGTACGCTCGTGCACGGCACGGGACGGGACTTTCAGATCGCTGCCGAGACGGAGCGTCTCCACAGCCAAATGGCACTGGTCGCCGGCGGGCTGGGCGTCGGTTTGATCACACGACTGACGGCAGCGAACCTGACGATCCAGGGCGTCAAAGCGATTCCGCTGAAGGATACCCAGGACCGGCTTTTCACGGAACTATGGTTGACGGCGGATAGCGGGCGGACGCCGGAGTTGCTCGAGATGGTTTGCCATCATCTCCATCGGAGGCGATCAAAACTCTAGAAGGGCCGATATCCGATTGAAATCGCCCGATCCGCAAATTGAATTTCTCTCTTTTCCACGCAGCGCCCATTTCTCCTTCAACACATTTCGACGGAGAAATGCTATGACCCGGGGCTTCCTCCTTGTTCTACTGACCGCTGCGGCATCTATCTTTTCGGTCAGTCCCGCGCTCGCTCAATCGGATGCGGCAGAACCAGGCCGCGCGATTCTCTTGAAAATCGATGGGCTGCACCCTGCTTCCATCGATCGCTTCGGCCTTTCCAACATTCAGGCCCTGCGGACGCGCGGAACCTCGGTGGAGACGGCTGTTCTGCTGTTCCCGGCGCATCCAACGGTCGGAGACTACGGAGATTGGCACAGCACGTCCTTCCCCAACGTCTCGACCCTGGCCGGGACCGCGTTTCTGAGGGAGGAACCGGTTTTTCTTCAGCAGGTTTTCCGCAGCCGCGGAAGAACACTGCACGCCGCCGGAAGCGCAGCCTACCGATCGCTCAACGAGGGGTTCGACTATGCGCTGACCGCATCGGGCGTGACGGACGCGGAGGTCATGGATTTCACGATGTCTGCCTTAGAGGCCGAAGGAGACATCGTCTTCATGCGTATCATGCTGCAGGAGACAGGCGCGGCCGGTCGCGTTCGCTCCGGCAAGAACCTGTCCGACGAGCCCTGGGCGCAGAGTATCTTTCATCCCGAGTCACCCTACCGTGCGGCCGCCGAAAACGCCGACCGCCAAGTTGGCCGGCTGATCGCATTCCTGGAGTCTCGCGGGCAGCTTCACGACACGCTCTTCGTCGTCATGGGCGACGGCCAGTCGCCTCACGGCTGGCACCTCACATTGGATGAGGAGGCCGCGCTTACCCCCCTCATCTTCGCCGGACCGGGCGTGGCTGAGGGTCGGGTGCTCGACTACGCGGAAAGCATCGACGTGGCACCGACGATCACCGCCTTGATGGGACTGTCTCCTCCAACCAGCGACGGGGGAGCCGGGCGCGTGCTTTCCGGTGTCTTGGCGCTAGGCGAGGCAGGCGATCATCCGCGTCAGCTCGCAACAATCAACCGGCAGATCAGAACCTACCGGCAGCTCCATGCTCAGGCCGTCCTCGCAGCCTCGACGGAGCCGAGAATGAACTTGCTGCTGATGGAGCTGACCCACGCGCTTCTTTCGGAGTATCAGTTCTTCACGCCCGAACGCATCATGGAATGGCACGAGGCGGAAGACCTGGATCGGATGATCGAGGCGAACGACTGGGTCCTGGAGACGCTGCGCCTGGCCTTGAACGAGAGTATCTACCGCTTCGGCGAATTCTAGGGCAGTTTCAGCCAAGGGCCCTGGAAGCGAAGAGGCAGCAGTTGGAGAACGAAATGATCAATCAGCTTCGCATCTACGAGATTTTCGAGGAGAACAAGACGGCTTTCCATGAGCGGTTCCGCGATCATGCGCAGCGGATCATGCAGACCTACGGGTTTTCCATCCTCGCCATGTGGGAAACGCGAAAAGAGGATCGGACGGAGTTCGTCTACCTGTTGGAATGGCCCGACGAGGCCGCGAAGGATGCGGCTTGGAACGCCTTCATGGCGAATCAGGAATGGAAGGACATCAAACAGGAAACAGCCGCCCGGCACGGTAATCTCGTGGGCGACATCGAAGACCGGATCCTCTACGCCACAAGCTACTCGGCAGTCTTGGCGCGCCCTTGGGCGGCATCGGCCTCCTGACCGCACCGACTGCGACGAGCGGAGCGCTGTCGTTCGAACCGCGATAGGACGAGCAGATCCGGGCCCCTAGCCGCCGCACATCGGACAGGTGAAGCCACTACCCTGGGGCGCCGCCGGATGGCTGGTGTTCTCCAGGCTGCGGTCCTCGCCGAAGGCATGGTAGTTCCGGCACTGCTTCTCGTAGGCCGCCTGTGCGTTGCTGGCGTAGGAGAACTTGAAGGCGTTCGCCACCGGCTTGCCGCCGAGCATGCGGTTGAACAATCCAGGTTTGCCGACGCCGCGACTGACTGCGGTCAGCAGAGCGTTCGCCACGTTCTGGTCGTCACGGCCGACATACTGAACCTGGAAACGGCCGGACTTGTCCTTGTGGCCGATCGCGAAGGTCCCCGGAAGGGGTTGCGTGACGGAGGCCTCCACGACTCGCCGGTCGAGGTCGAAAGGGCCGTCCATATCGAGCTTGGCCAAACCAGGCGCTCCCTGACAGAGAAGTCTCAAATCAGAGTGCAGTAAACCCGATCCACATTTCCGCTTGGTTAATATCGAGTCAGCCCGCCGCGCTCTCACTGGAAAGCGGCCCTCTCGACCGGACAGTGATCAGTCGGACCACGTATTGGATCCGGCGATTACGTTAAATCCAATCCAGATTCAAAGTGTTAGAGTCTGTCTCCTGTGATCGGCAGAACCGCGAAGCGATTCCATACGATCGCAACATGCTCTAAACCGGCGAAGTATCGTGCGCCCACTGCCAGTAGAGTTCACGGGCACGGCGGTAGATCGGGCCTGGCTGCAGTTCGCGCTCCTCGATCCGGGTGATGGGCATGACCTTGCCGTAATTGCCGGTCGAAAAGATCTCGTCGGCCTTGAGAAAGTCCTTCCAGGTCAGAGGCCGCTCATGGACCTCGATGCCGGCCTCCTGCATCAACTTGTGGCTGCGCTGCTTGGTGATGCCGTTGAGGAAGGTCCCGTTGGGCATCGGCGTGTGAGCCGCGCCGTCGAGGCCCAACCAGATATTGGCCGTGGCCAGCTCAGCCACGTTGCCGAGCGCGTCGCAGAGCACGGCGTTGTCGAAGCCCCGGCTTTTCGCCTCGAGCATCGCCCGGCCGCTGTTGGGATAGAGGCAGGCGGCCTTCGCATTGGTCGGCGCCATCTCCAAGGTCGGACGGCGGAAGGGGCTGAGTGTGATCGAAAAGCCGTTCGGCTCGGGCAAGGGCGACTCGTGAATCGAAAGGCAGAAGCGCGTCGTCTCGGGATCGGCGGCGACGAAGCCGGCCTCGGCCCAGTACATGGGGCGGACGTAGAGTTCGGCCTCCTTCGAGAACTTCTTCAAGCCCTCGGCGACCAGCTCCAGAAGCTCTCCCTCCTGATGCAACGGCTTGAGGCCGAAGGCGGACGCGGAGGCATTCAACCGGCCGCAATGCAGATCCATATCGGGAATGACCCCTTCGAAGGCGCGCGCGCCATCGAACACCGTGGAGGCCATCCAAAAGCCATGGGACATCGGCCCCATGATTGCCGGGTTGCCCTCATGCCACTGCCCGTCGAAGAAATGCCAAGCGGTCATTGCCGTCCTCGTTCCAATGCATTGCGATCCGTGCGAGGAAACGACTTGTCCCCGACCCGGCACGCGGTCAAAGGGCAGCATAGCGGGCGATGCGGCACGCGCAATGCCGCGCGACACCAGCCGGCGCGGATCGCGGCATCATGCCCCCCGCAGGCACTGAAGCCCGAGGCTCCGTCGTATCGGAAGCGGGAAGGCTGCGACCCCAAGCCGCCGTCGTCCGCACCCAAGACCGCCGTCTGGCGGACGCAGGACGAAACGGCGCGCGGCCCCGCTCACGATCCGCCTAGTGGCGATTGAGAAAACGCTCGGTCAGGCTCTCAGTTACGATACCCGCGGCGAAGGTGAACACGACAGCCACGGCGGTAATCAGACTGGCGATTTGCAGGATGCTGAGATCTTCGAGCATTGCGGTAGAGGTCCCGTTTTTACCGGTCGAGCGACGCTCATGAGTCGAAATTGATATGACCATTTGGAAAGTGGTCATACCAATTTCAAGTGAATAGCGTTGCGACGCGCTTGCAGTTTGCGCGGATCAGATTTGCATTGATCGATTTTCGGGCGAGTGATTCGAGCTGGTCCGTCGGTCGCGGCCGAGCTGCAGGTGCTATTCCGCTAAGCGGACCATGGCACGATAGATCCGCTCTGCCGTGGCACGATCCACTCCCGCCACCGCGGCACCGGTCGCAATCATCAAGGCATCGGGCTCACGCGGCACCGTGACCACGTCGCCGTTCTTCGGTCCGGCGAGGGCCTCCAAAGCCGCCGACAAGGCCGGGCTGTCGACGGTCCGGCCGAGAACCGCCAGTTCGTCTGCCGCGAGGCCGGCGAGGGTATCGAGATCGACGGCCAGATCGCGTGCCTGCATCGGACCGTCGCCGAACGGCGAGGCCTGCAACGCACTGCCAGTGGAAACCGAGCTTAGACCGCCCTCGATGACGCGGAGAGCGGGCCAACCAGCGGCCCTGCCTGAGGTGGAACGGGACATGTTCCTTCAACTCCCAACTACAAAACTGACGCGAATGCGGCACAGACAACCGCCGAACCACTATCGGCGCAGTTTCTAGCCCGAAAATTAAAATCGCTTACGAGCTTAATGAATCTTTATGTAAACGAATACATTGCCACTCGATCTTGAACAGGTCGGCGGTCTTCGTCTAGATCGGATCCACATGACTCTAGGGATGGCGCAGAGTGCCGATGCGGCGATTCCATTACGTCACGATCTGCTCTAGAAGCCGTTCAACCTTCTCCGGACTGGACCGCCATGTCGTTGATCTTTCACGTCTGCCCGCGCGAGGCCTGGACCGCCGCCGAGACGGACGGCCGCTATAGGGGCTCCGCCGACGACGAGCGCGACGGCTTCATTCACTTCTCCATCGGCGACCAGGTGATGGACTCCGTCGCCAAGCATCGAGCCGGTCAGGACGGACTTGTCATCCTGGGTGTCGCCGCCGACGTGCTGGGACAGGCTCTCAAGTGGGAACCCTCGCGCGGCGGCCAGCTCTTCCCGCACCTCTACGGCACCTTACCGGTCGAGGCCGTCGTCTTCGTGAGGGACCTGCCACTGGGCGCCGACGGCCGTCATCTTTTCCCTTCGCTCGATCCATGAGTCTCTACACAGCCTTTCGCCCGCTGCTGTTTCGCCTACCGCCGGAGCGCGCCCATGCCTTCACCCTCTGGGCGCTGAAGTCGGGGCTGCTGGGCGTCGGCGGAAATGCCGGCGACCCGGTTCTGGAGACCGAGGTCTGGGGCAAGCGCTTCGCCAACCCGCTCGGCATCTCGGCCGGTTTCGACAAGAACGCCGAAGTCATGGCCCCACTCCTGCGCCTCGGCTTCGGGTTCGTCGAGGTCGGCTCGATCACCCCGAAGCCGCAGGCGGGCAACCCGCGTCCGCGCGTGTTCCGCCTGCCGCAGTCTCACGCCGTGATCAATCGCCTGGGCTTCAACAACGAAGGCATCGCCGGAGCCGAACCACGGCTCAGAGCCTTTCGTGCCGACCCGACGCCCGGCGTCCTGGGCGTCAATCTCGGGAAGAACAAGCAGGGCGAGGCGCGCGCCGACTACGGCGCCGGAACCCGCGCACTGGCGCCCCATGCGGATTATCTGGTGATCAACGTGTCCTCGCCGAACACACCGGGCCTGCGCGCCCTGCAGGGCCGCGCAGAGCTGGAAGGCCTGATCGCCGCCGTACGCGCGGAACTGCCGGATCCGCCGCCGCCGCTGGTGCTGAAGATCGCGCCGGACCTGACCGAAGCCGATAAGCGCGACATTGCAGAGGTTGCGCTGGCCAGCCTCGACGGCTTGATCGTCTCCAACACCACCCTGGCCCGGCCCGAGAGCCTCGATGACGAACAACGCCAGGAAAGCGGGGGACTGTCGGGCCGACCGCTGTTCGACCCCTCGACCAGACTACTTGCCGAGATGTACCGCCTGACCGAGGAGCGCATTCCGCTGATCGGCGTCGGCGGCGTCGAGGACGGTGCGACCGCCTACGCCAAGATCCGCGCCGGCGCCAGCCTGGTTCAGCTCTATACCGCCTTGATCTATCAGGGTCCCGACCTGGTTCGCCGCATCAAGCGGGAACTGGCCGATCTGCTGAAACAAGACGGCTTCGCCCAGGTCGGCGAGGCCGTCGGCGCGGATGCGGGCAAGGGCTAGAGGATTTCCAGCACCTGCTCCGGCGGGCGGCCCAGAGCGGCCTTGCCGCCGCTGACCACGATCGGGCGCTCGATCAGGATGGGGTGGGCCGCCATGGCCGCGAGAATCTCCGCGTCGCTTTTGGCCGGATCGGCAAGCCGCAGTTCCTTGTAAGCTGCTTCCTTGGGGCGCAGCAGGTCTCGCGGTTGGAGACCGAGCTTCTTGAGCAGAGCGCGCAAAGTGGCGACGTCGGGCGGTGTCTCGAGATACGCGACAACCTGCGGCTCCACTCCCTGCTACCTCAGCAAGGCCAAGGTTTGGCGTGATTTCGAGCACCGCGGGTTGTGATAGATGGTGACGCTCATGCCCTTGGATCTTTCATAAGACTGGGAGCCCTCGCAAGACAGATATTCTGGCCGGCTCGTGGTTAACGCTTGTGCAAGCCCTAGGGGCGCAGTCTCGCAGTCATGCTGCGCGCCTGTCTTTTCCTACTGGTCCCGCTGGCGCTCGCCGCCGGACTCTGGTTTCTGCTACCGAGCCTGCTGCCGGACCTCGAACCGAGCCCGCGCGGCTGCCTGGCGGCCGGCCTGGCGCTTCTGCTGAGCGCCGGACTGACGATGGTCTGGCAGGCTCGCCAAGTCACAACGCTTCGCCACGAACTCAACGACCTGCGGCACAGCTTTCACGGCGCCGAGCAGGAAATGCTCTGGGCTCGCCGTGAACTTCAAAGCCTGATCGAGGCACTGCGGGCACGCTCGGCGACCCAGGTGGCCCAGCCCGAGCGTGCGCTCAACGAAGCACGCGCCGAGGTCAAGCTGCTGCAATCGGTGGTCACCCAGCTCGAAGGGCCGCAAACCCCGGCGGCTGTCGCGCCCGAGACTCCCGAGATCGCGCTCCGCCGCGCAGATACGCCTGAAAGGAAGTCAACCGGCGGGGCATCGACCGGCGGGAGCACAAGCAATCGGGAGATCGATCGACTCGATTCCAAGAGTGCGCTGACGGCCGTCCGCGATGCCCTGAAGCACGACCGCATCGAACTGGTGTTGCAGCCGATCGTCAGCCTGCCGCAGCGTCGTCGCCGATTTTACGAATGCTTCTCGCGCTTGCGCGATGCCGAGGGGCGCACGTTGCTGCCGAAGACCTATATCACGGTCGCGGAGCGCGCCGGTCTGATCGCGGCGATCGACAATATGCTGCTGCTTCGCTGCATTCAGCTCGTCCGACGTATTCAGAGGAAGGGGGAGCGGGCGGGCTTCATCTGCAACCTTTCGCCCAACACGCTGAAGGACGCCGAATTCTTCGGCGACTTCGTCGACTACCTGGATGCCAACGTGGAACTGGCACCCAGCCTGATCTTCGAAATGAACCAGACGGACTTCAACGAGCTGGCCCCGGAGGCGGAGGACTACCTGCTGCGCCTCTGGCACCTGGGTGCAGGCCTTTCGATCGACGGCGTGCAGGATCTCTCCTTCGATCCGGCCAAGCTCGGGGCACGACATGTCGGTCTGATCAAGATCTCGGCGGACGCTCTGCTCGGCACCTCGCCGAAGGCCGTGGCGAAACTGCGCCAGGGCCTGGCCGAAGCGGACATCGACTTGATCGTCGAGCGCATCGAGAGCGACGCGCAACTGGTCGAACTGCTGGAACTCGGCATCGACTACGGCCAGGGTTACCTCTTCGGCGAACCTCGCCCAGCCCGCGAGGCGGCCTGAGGGCTCCTGCCGAGAGACGGCCTCGGTTGAGCGGGAGGGGCCGCTTCCCTCCACAGCGTCGGCTGTGGCACAAGGAGGCCGCTTTCCTTCAAGCTCACGAGCGGCCTCCCCATGACGATCCCTCTGCACGCCGGCCTGGCGCCCTTGGCCACGGCCTACGACGCCTACATCTGCGACCTTTGGGGCGTCCTGCACGACGGCGTGCGGGCCTTCCCCGAGGCCATCGACTGCCTGGAGCGCCTGCGCGAACGAGGCGCCAAGATCGCTGTCTTGTCGAACGCACCGCGCCGCGCCGCCGAGGTGGAGGCCAGGATGAACGAGCTGGGAGTTACGCCCGGCCTTTACGACCTGGTGCTCTCCTCGGGCGAGATGACCTGGCGGCATCTGGCGGAGCGTCGCGAGCCCTGGCACGCCCAACTCGGGCGGCGCTGTTATCACATCGGCCCGGAGCGGGACCGTGGCATCCGCACGGGACTCGATTACGAGTTCGTGGCGGAGGTGTCGGCCGCGGACTTTCTGCTCAATACCGGAACGCACAGGACCGATTCGACGCTCGAGGACTACGCGGACGAGCTGCGGGCCGGCGCTGAGCGGTACCTGCCGATGGTCTGCGCCAACCCCGACCTGGAGGTGATCCGCGGCGGCCAGCGGGAGATCTGCGCCGGCCTGCTGGCCCAGCACTACGAGAGCCTGGGCGGCGAGGTCCGCTATCACGGCAAACCCTATGCCGAAGCCTACGAGATCTGCCTCACGGGGCTGGGACTGTCGGACCGCAGCCGCATCGCCGCACTCGGCGACTCCCTGCGCACCGATATCGCAGGAGCGAAGGCAGCCGGCATGGCTTCGCTTCTCGTCGCGGGCGGAATCCACGCAACGGCGCTAGAGATCAGGGAAGGCGAGATGCCGACACACGCGGCCGTCGACCGCCTTTGCGCGGACGCCGGTTTAGCGCCCACGGCCTGTCTGCCGGTCCTGCGCTGGTGACGGAGGGGCGAGTGGCCGCTCTTTACTGCGGGCCGTCGCCGTCGGACGGAGGAAGTTGGACCGTCCCTTCCTCACGCACGTCCTGGACGCCGGCGATCCGGGCGGCCTGAGGGAAGAGGTCGCTGTCGCCGGCGCCGAAAATTGCGCCAATCTCCGGCCGGACGTCCTCGACCTTGAAACCCAGCTTCTCGAGCTCCGCGCCGATGGCCGCCGTCTGGCGCAGGTGCTTCGCATCCACCGTCACCGCAATCGCGCACCAAGCCATTCGATCTCGCCTTCCGATCCAGCTTTCTGCCGCCGCTTTCGGCTCCGGGCGGCGGGCCAGGCCGTTTCCGAACTTACAACAGGCGTCGATTTAAGACAGCGCCGGCTGTGCTTCAATCGGGGCCTGCACGAGCCCTCGGCCGACATCGCGTTCCGCTGCCGAAAGCGCCGCGGCACTAGACAACAGCCTATCCCACAGCGCGCGGCCCCGCAAAGCAGGGTCGCTCTGCGCCCAGAGCGCGGCACAACCGGCCACATGCGGGCAGGCCATGCTGGTTCCGCGCAACGATCCATAGGTCTGAGGCAAGGGCAGGGAGGAGAAGACGCCGACGCCCGGCGCCGCGAGGTCGATCTCCCCGCCGTCGCCGTTGATGCCGCCGCTCGAGAACTCAGCCACATCCAGCGCCTGATCCAGAGCGGCGACCGCCAGGATCGAGGGCGAGTTCGCCGGCATGCCGACGGGGGCAATGTAGCCGGCCCCCCGCGCGCTCTCGTTCCCGGCCGCCGCCACGATCAGACTCCCGGAACGCAGCGCTGCCTGGGCTTCGCGCTCGTAGAGCATGTTGTAGGTCTCTCCGCGCCGGACCGCGGCCCCGAGGGACATGGAGACGACCTCACAGCCCTCGCCCACCGCCCAGGCCATGCCCGCAAGAATGTCCCGCTCCCGACCGGCCCCCCTATTGTCGAGCACCTTGCCGATGTAAAGCTCGGCCTGCGGCGCAACACCATAGCGCAGGGCCTGTGGGTCCGCCGGGCGCCCGGCCGCCGTGCCCGCGCAATGGGTGCCGTGGCCTTGCAGGTCGTCCGCCTCCTCGCCCGGCACGAAGCTGCGGTTGACGACGCTGCGCCCGCTGTAGTCTGGATGCTGCAGATCCAGGCCGGTATCCAGGACCGCGACCTTGATCCCCTCGCCGGTAAAACGGCTGTCGAAGGCGCCGGTCGCCGCGACACCCCAGGTGCGCTCCTCGGTGTCCTGAAAGGGCGCGGTGGCGAAGAGATAGAATTCCGGGCGCGTGTCCGCGACGGCCGCCTGGTTCGCGAGCAGGCCTATCAGGTCTCTGGCCCGGTCCGGGGCGCACTCCGGCACGAAGGCCACGCCCAGCTCGGTCAGAACCGCACAGACCTCGCGCTCCGTCGCCATGAAGTCGGTGAGGTCGGCGATGGCCGACAGGGACGAGGCCCGCAGACCCCCGGCCTCCAGCGCCCCGATCTGGGCGACCGTCTCGGCCCCCTCCTTGAAGATCACCACCAGACCTCCGGTCGGCACCGGTCGCTGCCGGTCCAGCAAAACGTCGACTTGAACTTCTCCGGAGGCACCATCGGACATGCTGTCGTCGCTCCTTCTGTGGTTTCGACTAAGCGGTAAGGGTGTCAAGGCTCTGCTCGCCACGGAAGAGACCTTTTCGCCTCATCGCCACCGTGAAGCGATCACAGAAGATCCGCAATCTCGCCAACCTCACCTTGCCGACCGGAGCCGCCGCGTGGACAGCCCACGCGCCTGCGTGGTTATATCCGACGGAACGAACAGAGGTCTGACGACAAGACCGGCGCGGCGTGACGGCGGGTACCAAAGCAATGGCGGATTTTCCGAAGAAGAGCCTTGAAGACTGGCAGGCGCAAGCGGCCAAGGATCTGAAGCGGGACTCGGTCGAGGGCCTGACCTGGACCACACCCGAGGGCATCGAGATCAAGCCGCTCTACACGGCCGCGGACCTGGAGCAGATCGCCGGCGCCGAGGCCTTGCCGGGCTTCGCGCCTTTCACGCGCGGTCCGCGCGCGACGATGTACGTCGGGCGGCCCTGGACCGTGCGGCAGTATGCCGGCTTTTCCACCGCCGAACAGTCCAACGCCTTCTATCGGGCCAATCTGAAGGGTGGGCAGAAGGGCCTGTCGGTCGCTTTCGACCTGGCGACCCATCGCGGTTACGACAGCGACCACCCGCGCGTGGTCGGCGACGTCGGGAAAGCCGGCGTAGCGATCGATTCCGTGGAAGACATGAAGATCTTGTTCGACGGCATCCCGCTGGATCAGATGTCGGTCTCCATGACCATGAACGGCGCGGTGCTGCCGGTGATGGCCGGCTATATCGTCGCCGCCGAGGAGCAGGGGGTGGGACCGGACAAGCTGAGCGGCACGATCCAGAACGACATCCTCAAGGAGTTCATGGTCCGCAACACCTACATCTATCCGCCCGAACCCTCGATGCGGATCGTCGCCGACATCATCGAGTACACCGCGAAGCAGATGCCACGCTTCAACTCCATTTCCATCTCCGGCTACCACATGCAGGAGGCTGGCGCGACGGCGGTGCAGGAGTTGGCCTTCACCCTGGCCGACGGCCTGGAGTATGTCCGTGCGGCTCTTTCGAAAGGGCTGCAGGTCGATGCCTTCGCCCCGCGCCTGTCCTTCTTCTTCGCCATCGGCATGAATTTTTTCATGGAGGTGGCCAAGCTGCGGGCCGCACGCATGCTCTGGGCGCAATTGATGGCCAAGCACTTCGGACCGCGGGACGCCCGTTCGCTGATGCTGCGCACCCACTGTCAGACCTCCGGCGTGTCGCTGACCGAGCAGGACCCCTACAACAACGTCGTGCGCACGACGGTCGAGGCCCTCGCTGCCGCCTTGGGCGGAACCCAGTCGCTGCACACCAACGCGTTGGACGAAGCCGTCGCGCTGCCGACTCCTTTCTCCGCGCGCATCGCGCGCAACACCCAGTTGATCCTGCAGGAGGAGACCGGCATCACCAACGTCGTCGACCCCTTGGGCGGCAGCTACTACGTGGAGAGCCTGACCCACAGTCTGGCCGCCCATGCCCAGGCGTTGATCGACGAGGTCGAAGCGCTCGGCGGCATGACCAAGGCGGTCGACACCGGCATGCCCAAGATGCGCATCGAGGAATCGGCCGCCCTGCGCCAGGCCCGGATCGACCGCGGCGAGGAGACCATCGTCGGCGTCAACAAATATGCCGCCGAAACGGCCGAGGAGATCGACATTCTCTCCATCGACAATGCCGAAGTTCTGACCAAGCAGGTCGAGCGGCTGAAACGGGTGCGCAAGAACCGGGACGAGGCGCAGGTCAGGGCGACACTCGACGCGCTCTCGACGGCGGCGGAAACCAAGACCGGAAATCTTCTGGAACTTTCGGTGAATGCGACGCGGGCCCGCGCCACGGTCGGCGAGATCTCCGATGCTCTGGAGCGAGTCTTCACCCGCCACCGCGCCGTCGTCCGCTCTATCTCCGGCGTCTACGGCTCGGCCTACGAGGGCGACGAAGGCTTCCGGCGCATCTGCGGCGAGGTCGAGGACTTCGGCAAGGAGGAAGGCCGCCGCCCGCGCCTGCTGGTGGTCAAGCTGGGGCAGGACGGTCACGACCGCGGCGCCAAGGTCATCGCCACCGCTTTCGCCGATATCGGCTTCGACGTCGATGTCGGCCCGCTGTTCCAAACACCGGACGAGGGCGCGCGCCAGGCGATCGAGAACGACGTACACGTGGTGGGCATCTCGAGCCAGGCCGCCGGCCACCGCACGCTGGTTCCGAGCTTGATCGACGCCCTCAAACAAGAGGGCGGCGAAGACATTCTGGTGGTCTGCGGCGGTGTAATCCCGCCTCAGGACTATCAGTTCCTGATGGACGCCGGCGTTTCGGCTATCTATGGCCCCGGCACCAACATTCCCCAAGCGGCGAGCGAAATCCTCGGCCTGCTGCGCCGTGCCCGCAAGGCAGCTTGACCGCCACGATGAAGACCCGGACCGGGACACGCGGCCCAAAAATACGCGGCTCAACCATAAGCGACCCAGGGAAATCCCGCTCGGCGGCACCCTGCCCAGGGTGGCCGCAGACCGCGAAAGGATGCCTGTGACATGGAGCACTGGCGCCGCACCCTTCCGATCTTCACCGTCGCGGCACTGGCCTCGCTGACCTGGGCCGGGTTCGTCGCCTGGTACCTCGAACGCACGCTGGGGTGGGCCAACCTGGGCCAGCTGCTGCCGACCGATCTGGCGGCCGGTCTCGGCGGAGTCCTGCTGCCGCTCGCCCTGATCTGGCTGATTGCTTTCACGCTGGTCAGCGCGACCAGCCTCCGCGCCGAAAGCCGCGATCTGCTGAAGAAGCTCGACGCGCTGGCCTACCCGCCGGATACGGCGGCGGTCCAGGTTCGCGACATCACCCGGCAGTTGGCCGAGCAGGGAGAGGTCCTTCGCCAGACGGGCGCTGAAGTGGCCGAGAAGCTGGAAACCGTGCGCGTGGCCTTCGCAAAGCAGAGTCAGGAGCTGACCGGTGCCGGTGTGCGCGCCTCGTCGCAGGCCGAGCAGCTCCGCGAAGCGCTTTCCGCACAACAGATGGAACTGACGGAGGCGCGCGGGCATCTCGCCGCCTTGGTGGCGGAGAGCCGCTCGGCCAGCGAGACCGAGATCGCCGCCTACGACGAAGTGCTCGAGCGGGCGCGCAAGACCGCCGGGGAAATCGCCGCCACCCTGCGTCATCCCGCCGAGGCCTTCGAAGGCGCCATAGAGCGGGCCCTGGGCGACAGCGGGCGCGCCGCCGAGCAGATGGCCGACCATGCCCGTGCCATGGCGGCGGCCACCGAGGAAGTGAAGGGCGCGGCCGTCTCGCTGCGCGCCGATCTGGAGGGCGACAGCAAGGCCGTGATCTCCGCGGCAGGGCGCTTGGCCCGCGAGGCCAAGGCCTTCTCGGACGAAGTGCAGGACTCCCTCGCCCGCCTGACGGGGGCGTTCGAGCGGACCACGGCACAGGCCGACTATCTCAAGGCGACGCTCGACCAGGAAGCCGAGGCCATGCGGGGCCTCTCGAGCGAAATCGAGGATAAGGCATCGGGAGTGACCGAGAGGCTGACCGAGGGCGGCGAAGCGGCGCGCGAGACTTTTGCGGCGGCGGCAAGCGGCGCCAAGGAGATGACCGTCCTCTTCCGGGCGCAGGGCACGGAGCTCGCCGGGATCGCAGAGCGCTCCGGCCAGCGTCTGCGCGAACAGGTCGAGCAGTCGACGGCGGAGTTGACCGCCTTGGCCGAGGCCAATTCCGAGAGTTTCACGGAACTGGCCGCCTATGCCGGACGCAAACTGCAGCAGGCCGGCGAACTGGTTCGGCCCCATGTCGAATCGCTGAACGCAGCCTCCGACCGCGCGGTCGAGAAAGCCGAACGAGCCGGTCAGGCCTTCCAGACGCGTGCATCGGAACTGCGGGCCGCAGCGGAGGAGACCGGGCGGCGGGTCGGCGAAGTGGGCAGCGGCTTGCGGGGCCTCTCGGCCGAACTGCGCGAAGCGGCAGGCCTGGCAGAACGGCGGGAACTGCAGGCCGCGGCCGAGTTGCGCGCCCAGAACGAGGTGCTGGCCGCGTCGGCCGCCGGCGCTCAAAAGGCCGCCGGCGCCCTACGCAGCGCGGTCGAAGAGGAACTCGCCCGCCTGCAGGTGCTCAGCGGCGAGCTGAATCGCCTGACCCTCTCGCTGCAGGACGAGCTGACCGGGCAGACCCGCGCCCTCAACGATGCGACGGCTGGCGCCAAGGCCGCCGGCGCCGACTTGCGCGAGGAAGCCCATGCGCAACTGGCGGACCTGCGGGACGTCTCGGAGAGCTCTTTGCAGTCGCTCACCAGGCTGGGCGATCTGGTGGCCGAACGCAGCCAGGCCCTGGGCAGTTCCGCCGAAGTGGCCCTGATCAAAGCCGGCGAACTGGGACAGCTGCTCGATCGCCAGAGCAGCCAGTTCGATACCTCGGTCAAGAAACTGGCCGAGCGGCTGGAGGAGATCAGCGGTCAGTTCCAGCAGCGCAGCGGCGAACTGCGCCAGGCTGCCGACGAGGCCGGACAGCAGGCCTTGAGCCTGAAGCAATCGGACTTGGAAACCCGCCGGGATCTCTTCCTGCGCAGCGCGACCGTGATGATCGAGGATCTGAATTCCCAGGCCATCGATCTGACACGGCTGTTCGAAGGCGAGGTGCCGGAGGATCTCTGGAAGCGCCATCGCAGAGGCGACCGCTCGATCTTCGCGCGCAGGCTTGCCCGCCAGAAGGACGAGAGCTACATCGCACCCAAGATCGCCGAGCATTTCAAGGAAGACGAGCGTTTCCGCGAGCAGGCGACGCGCTATATCAACCAGTTCGAAAGCCTCATGAGCCAGGCTTCAGCCTGCGATCCCGAGCACGTCTTGAGCGCCACCTTCCTGACCGCCGACGTCGGCAAGCTCTATCTGCTGCTGTCGCGCTCACTCGGACGCACCCAGTAAACCAGGCTGCGGCGTTCGGCTCTAGATACCAAGCGGAGCACCTCTCGATGCCGTCCGATCCCGTCCCGGCGAAGGTCCCGGGCGCGCGCAGTCAGTGGCAGACCCTCAAGGATCTGCTGCCCCATCTCTGGCCTGCCGACCGGCCGGACCTGCGGCGCCGCGTCGTTCTTGCCATGGTTTGCCTCTTCGCGGCCAAGGGCGCGATCGTCGTGGTTCCTCTGCTGTACAAGCAGGCGGTCGACGCCCTGACCTTGACCGGCGCCGCAGGCGGCCCGCCGCCCGAGATCGTTGTCCCGGTCTTCATCATCCTGGCCTACGGCGCGGCGCGGGTTTTCAGCCTGTCGTTCCAGGAGTTGCGGGACTTCTTCTTCGCGAAAGTCGGTCAGCGGGCGATCAGGCAGGTCGCACTGGGCACCTTCAAGCACCTGCACGGGCTGTCGCTGCAGTTCCATCTCGATCGCCAGACCGGCGGGCTCAGCCGCGTCATCGAACGCGGCACCAAGGCGATCGACACGTTGCTCAGCTTCGCGCTCTTCTCGATTCTTCCGACCTTCGTCGAGCTCGGATTCTCCGTGGCCATCCTCTGGGCGCTCTACGGGATCGAGGTGGCCGCCATCACCCTGGTCACGGTCAGCAGCTATATCGTCTACACCTACCGCGTCACCGAATGGCGCCTGCAGCTGCGCCGTGAGATGAACGAGAGCGACCAGCAGGCCAACACGCGCGCGATCGACTCTCTGATCAACTACGAGACGGTGAAGTACTTCGCCAACGAGGCCCACGAAGCGGCGCGCTACGATGTCGGGCTGCGCGCCTACGAGACCGCGGCCACCGCCTCCAAGACCTCGCTTTCGATCCTGAACATCGGCCAGGCCGCGATCATCGCCGCCGGCGTCACCGCGCTGATGCTGCTATCCGCCATGCGGGTCGCGGAAGGCACCATGACCGCCGGCGACTTCGTCGCGGTCAACGCCTACATGATGCAGCTTGCCCAGCCGCTCAACTTCTTCGGCTTTGTCTACCGCGAAGTGAAACAGTCGCTGGTCGACATGGAGACCATGTTCCAGTTGCTGAAGGTCGACACCCAGGTGAAGGACAGCCCCAGCGCGCCCGACCTGCACCTTCAGGGCGGACGGATCGAGTTCAAGAACGTGCACTTCGCCTACGATTCGGAGCGCCAGATCCTGCGGGGAATCGACTTCGCCGTTCCGCCGGGTCACAGCGTCGCGGTCGTCGGCCCTTCGGGCGCGGGCAAGTCGACGCTGTCGCGGCTGCTCTTTCGCTTCTACGACGTCACGGAGGGCCGGATAGAGATCGACGGACAGGATCTGCGCGAGATTACGCAGGCCTCTCTGCGCCGGGCGATCGGAATCGTGCCTCAGGATACGGTGCTGTTCAACGACACCATTGGCTACAACATCGCCTACGGCAATCCGACGGTCGGTCCGGCGGAGGTCGAGCGTGCCGCCGATCTGGCGCATATCGGGAGCTTCGTCCGCGGTCTGCCCAAGGGTCTCGAGTCCCTGGTCGGCGAGCGCGGCCTGAAGCTGTCGGGCGGCGAGAAACAGCGCGTGGCCATCGCACGCACCATCCTGAAAGCGCCTGCGATCCTGCTGTTCGACGAGGCCACCTCCGCTCTCGATACCCAGACCGAGCGGGAGATCCAGGCCAACCTGCGCGAGGTCAGCCGCGGCCGCACCACCTTGGTGATCGCTCATCGCCTGTCGACCGTGGTGGAGGCCGACGAGATTCTGGTTTTGGAGGCCGGCCAGATCGTCGAGCGAGGGCGCCACGCCGACCTCCTGGCCGCTGGCGGCGTTTATGCGGCCATGTGGCAGCGCCAGCAGGAGGCCGAGAAGGGGCCGGCCGAGGACTCGGTTCACAGCCCGGTTTAACCGGGCCGCGGCGGCAAGACGTCACAAAGCGGGGCGGCACAATCGGATGACGCGATCCTGTCTAGACCCTGTCGAGCACGGCCTGCAGCAGAGTTCGGAGCGCCCGGTCGCCGAACGCGCGGTCGAAACCGTTCAGAGCCACCGCCATCACCAGATCCCTCTCCGGCACCATGCCCAAAACCGCATACCAGAGGGTGTTGGAGCCGTTGGCCCAAACCAGCGTCGCCTGATGGTTCGGCAAGGACTGGAGCGACCAGCCTAGGCCATAGTCCTCGACCACGGGCCTGCGCATTTCGGTGCAGCTTTCGCGCGACAGGAACGCGGGGAACGCATCGTTGCAGGCCGCCAGATGCGCCTGTCCCCAGGCCACCAGGTCCGCAAGATTCAGATGCAGACCGCCGGCAGGACCCATCCAGGCCGGATTGTCCGCGCCTTCCCTCCGGGGGTCCTTCGCGTGCAACAGGCCAAAATAGCTCTGGTGCCCCCAGGGTGCCGCAGCGTCGGTCGGGGCGCCGAACCCTAGGGAGGGGAGGCCCAGCGGCCTCGCGATCTCGCTGACAATCAGGTCTTCCCAAGACCGTCCGGCGACGACTTCGGCAACGGCACCGGCAAGCACATACCCCAGGTTGGAGTACACGAACCGCCCCGGCTCTCCGCCAGGTGCGCTGACCCAGAGCCTCCGAAGCCGCGTCAACCGCTCCGCGATGAGGTCGTCCCCGACGGCGCGCAGCAGTTCGACGGTCGAGACGTTCGCGGCAAGGCCGGCTGTATGGCTCAAGGCCTGCCGCAGAGTGATCGCACGCCAGTCCGCCTGCATCTCCCCCGCGTATTGCGGCAGCAAGCCCCCAATCGGCTTGTCCAGCGCGAGGCGGTCTCGCTCGACCAGCTTCAGTATCAGGGAAGCTGTGAAGGACTTGGTGATCGAGCCGATATGCCAAGGCGCCCCGGGACCAATGGGATCTTGGCTGCGCTTGTGCCGCAGTCCGGACACCAGCGTCACAGGTTCGCCGCCGCCTCGGGCGACCGCCGCGCCGACCGCAAAGCGCGTTTGCTCTGCGGCAAGCAGGGCGAAACTCGTGCGAAAGGGATCCTCGATCGAGTTGACCATGACTGTCTTCTGATGAACTGACTTCTTATGAACTGAGACGTTCCAGAGGTTGGCGGTCATACCGATCGACCGCTCGGACCGCCAGGCCGATTTAGTGGCTGTGGATTGGAGAGGCACAGCCGGGCCTTTCGCCTCCAACCTGCCTCCGCTAGCTTGCTGGGCGTCATGCCCGAGTCGAACGCCACGGTTTCCCTCTCCCTCGCGCAGGATCTCCTTGCCGGCAAGCGCCGGGCCCTGGCGCGCGCCATCACCTTGATCGAATCGACGCGACCTGACCATCGCGCCGTGGCCGAAGCCATGCTCGCCGAGGTGCTCCCGCAGACCGGCCGGTCCATGCGACTCGGAATCTCAGGCGTGCCGGGCGTCGGCAAATCGAGCTTCATAGAAGTGCTTGGCGGGAAGTTGATCGAAGCGGGGCATAAAGTGGCGGTACTCGCGATCGACCCCTCCAGCCGGCGCACCGGCGGCTCCATTCTGGGCGACAAGACCCGCATGGAGGAGCTGGCACGCAACCCCTCTGCCTTCATCAGGCCCTCGCCGACCGGCGGCTCGCTGGGCGGTGTTGCGCGACGCACCCGGGAAGGCATGCTGGCCTGCGAGGCCGCCGGCTTCGACGTGGTGATCGTGGAAACCGTCGGCGTCGGACAGTCGGAGACCGCCGTCGCCGACATGGTCGATCTCTTTCTGCTGCTGTTGCTGCCCAGCGGTGGCGACGAACTGCAGGGCATTAAGAAGGGTGTCGTGGAGATCGCCGACCTGCTGGTGGTCAACAAGGCCGATGGCGAGATGGCCGAGGCCGCCGCGCGCGCCGCAGCCGAGTATCAGTCGGCGCTGCGCATGCTCCGGCCCCTGTCGGATGCCTGGCAGGTCCCGGTTCTCCGCTGTTCGGCCCTGACCGGCACCGGGGTCGCGGAAGTCTGGCAGGCCGTCGAACGGTATCGCGATGCCCTGGGAGAGCCGGGGCTGGCCCGGCGGCGCGCCGACCAGGCGCGGGCCTGGCTCTGGAGTGAAATCGACGACACCTTGCTGGCGCGCTTCCGCCGCCATCCCGCCGTCGCGGAGGCCCTGCCGGCAGCCGAACGCGCCGTCATGGCAGGAGAGACCACCCCCGGCCTCGCCGCCGACCGGCTGCTCAAGACCTTCGGCGTCGAGCCGAAAGAGCCGCGATAGAAGTCTAGAAATCGCGAGGCCCGCTTGGCGCCCGCCACTTGACGTGGCTGCGCGACCTCCCTACAACACCGCCTCGCGCGGTGGCTAGGAAGGCTGCCTGTCGCATCCCGTCTGGAAACCCTAGAGTCTTAAGCTTCGAGGAAGAGATCGATGGCCCGCCGTTGCGCTTTTGTCGGCAAGTCGGTGATGTCCGGCAACAACGTCAGCCACGCGAATAACAAGACGCGCCGGCGCTTTCTACCCAATATGCAGTCGACGGCGCTTTACAGCGACGCGCTCAGTAAGATGGTGCGGCTGCGTCTCTCCACAAGCGCGATCCGGACCATCGAACATAAGGGCGGCCTGGACAGCTTTCTGACCGGCACCGCCGATGCGAAGCTGGGCCTCGAAGCGGTTCGCATCAAGCGCCAGATCGAGAAGGCCAGGGCGCGTCGAGAAGCGGCGGCCTAAGCCACCCGACATTCATGAGCCTTCGCCAAGGCCCGCCTTTTCCGCGGGCCTTTTGCGTTGTGGGCGGGAAGCCGCGTGCCGGGGTCGCACGCCTCCCCATGCAACATTAGAATTCTGTATTTATTTTGCAATTCCATTAGAAATACAAATTAAGTGAGACTGTCTTTGATAAAAATCGGCTTTCTCTAATCTTGATTGATGCTCCCCTCACCACAACATGTCAGTCATCACAGATAAAGCCAAGCTACGGCATGATCTGTACGAACCATGACTGTATACACCCTCGGAGGAGAGAGATTTGGAAAGCCAAATGAAAAAGTTCGACTTAGCCACAATAAAACAATGGTTGGCCGACGATGTCACGGTTCGGCTGCCTGGCTGGGCTTTGGCTCTTTGCAGCTTGGTCCTGCTCGCGCTCGTTCTGGACTAGCTCGATCTCCAAGGCCACGCGCAGGATCTGAAGAACCGGCCGACGGCCGCTTCGCCGCGAACGGTCCCAAATTACATAGTCACCCACAAACGACAGGAGGTTTTCCAGTGAGAACCCACGTGTTCTCTGCGGCCCTGATTGCGGCGCTCGCCGCACCGTCGGTTCTGCAGGCTCAGGACATAACGCCGATCGCAGACCTGCAACGCGGTACCATGGCGACGGTCGCCGGCACGGTCGAACGACTGCTTGACGAAGACGAGTTTCGCCTGGCCGATGAGAGCGGCAGCATCGCCGTCTATGTCGGCCCCAACTGGGTTCCGGCCGACGTTGGCGAGGCGGTCACAGTGGAGGGATTTGTCGACGACGGATTGATCAAGGAGTTCTATGCCCGCGAACTGACCCGGGCCGACGGCTCGGTTGTGACCTTCGAGCGCCGCTACGACTGATCCGCCGAGAACCTCAGACGCGCCGTCGTCGCAACAGATTGAGCGATCCCAGGACCGCACCGCTGATGATCAATGCGCAGGCCAAGGCGACGTGCCAACCGGCCTCGCCTTGGCCGACCGCGATCAGCGTGACGGTCGAGAGCAGCGGCGCCGAGTAGGCGAAGGCGGCCAGCGCCTGGATGTCGCCGTGTTTGGTGCCGAAATCCCAGACGAAAAAGGCAAGGCCGACCGGCCCCAGACCGAGCAGCAGCACGGCGCCCCATTGGCACCGGTTCGGGGGAACCCAGCTCTCGAACAGCAGGTGGCAGACAAGGCCCAGCAGCGCTGCGCCCGCGCAGAATCCGGTGACGGTCTGGGTCGGCACGCCACCGAAGCGTCGGTTCATCACCGAGTAGAGCGCCCAGGTGAGGGCGCAGGCCAGGGCCGCCATGTATCCCAGCGCGAAGCAGTCATCGAAGTTGAAGCCCTGACCCTTGGTCACCAGAAAGCCGGCACCCGTCAGACCCAGCAGGACCGAGAGGAGATGGAACCAGCGCAAGCGCTCGCCTGGCAGCAAGGCCGAAAAGAGCAGCGTCAGGAGCGGCCAGAGATAGGTGAGCAGGCTCGCCTCGACAGCCGGGGCGTTCCCGAGCGCCAGGAAATAGAAGACATGGCAGCCGAAGAGACCGGACACGCCGAGCATCCAGGCTTGCCAGGGCTGCTGCAAGCAGTGCCAAGCCGCCCGCCCCTTCAGGAGCAGTGCGACAAGGCCGACGGCGGTGCCGAGCGAGAAGCAGAGGAACGCCAGCTGGAACGGTGGAATTCCGTCGGCCCAGGTGGTGAAGAGCGCAAGCAAGGCCCATAGCAGGACCGCAGCGCCTCCGGCGAGCGTGGCAAGGAGGCGCTTCGCCTCGACCGTTCGAGCCAGAGTCATGTTCGAACGACTCCCAGCAGCGGCCGCGGCTCAAGGGATCCGCTCCGCGAGCGGTCAGGCCGGGCGGCTAGGGTCTTCAAGCAACAGAAGAGGGCGGGTCTCGGGCGGCCTCGGCGAGGTCGCCGATCGCAGAAGCGCTCTAAGGCGGGCTATGGAGCTGCTCGTGCAGCGATGCACTTAGGACCTGCGGATTGGCGCATTTCCGATCCGGCTCAAGCCTGATTTGACAGCATCGCCGACCGCGCCGCCGCAAGGCGGACGGCTGATCGGGCTCGCCGACAGCGATAGCGAAATCCCTCGGCGCGACTGCGGCGCGGAGACTGGATGAGAAGAACCGCGTGATCATGAAACCCCCGACGAATGGCTGATTGAACTGGTCGTCCATCAACTCTTGAATCAGTCGATTGCCTTAGAAACAAAACCAATTAAATATGCATATGAAATATATATTTAATTACGTCAAAGGGCAAAATTGGGCCTTACGACCTTTCGCCAAACACCTGACAGGGAATTCGAGATCCGTGAGACTTGCGAAGTCGCCCGTGTCACAGCACACAAGGGGCTATGAGACAGACGTCGGGTGATTTCCCGAACGGGGAAAGAAAGTGGTAGTTTCAGTCAATACAGTCGGGCAAGAGCTGTTTGCGGTAGAAATAATATGTATATTGCATTCATAAATAGGTAGACGAAGATGCGGTTGAACGTCCAAACGGACTATGCACTGAGGCTGCTGACCTTTCTGGCGGTTGCGGAGGAGACACGCGCGACCACGGCCGACATCGCCGATCGCTTCGGGATTTCCAAGACGCACCTGACAAAGGTCGCAAACACGCTCGGGCACGAAGGATTCGTCGAGACGGTAAGAGGCCGGGCGGGCGGCCTTCGACTGGCGCAACCGGCCGGACAGATCGTCATCGGCAAGGTCGTGCGGCGCATGGAAGCTGACTTCGCCATCGCCGAATGCTTCCAAAGTGGAACGGGCGGCGAAAAGAGCGGTTGCCTGATCTTTCCCGCTTGCCGGCTGCGGGGCGTCCTGCAGCAGGCCTTGGAGGCCTTCATGGCCACGCTCGACGCGGTCACCCTGCACGACCTCGTCACGCTGAACCCCGATCTAAAGGGGCTCTTGAGTCCCGAAGAAGCCTGATCGGATCGGTCTCAAGACAGGCGAATCAAGACAGGCCGACCTTGCCCATCTCCAGGAACTTGGCGCGGCGCTGCTGGCGCAACTCGCCCGGCGCAACCGCCTTGAGGCTGCCCAAGGCGGACGACAGAGCGTCGCCGACCGCCGCGATGATGGTGGAAGGGTCGCGATGCGCGCCGCCGATCGGCTCCTCGAGCACAGCATCGGTCACGCCGAGGCGATAGAGGTCCTGGGCCGTCAGCCGCAAGGCTTCGGCCGCTTCCTTGGCCTGATCCGAGGAGCGCCAGAGAATCGACGCACAGCCCTCCGGCGAGATCACGGAGTAGACCGAGTGCTCCAGCATCAGCACCCGGTCGGCGGTGGCCAAGGCCACGGCACCGCCGGACCCGCCTTCGCCGATCACCACGGCGACCACTGGCACCTGCAGGCCGAGCGAAACCTGCATCGACTTGGCGATGGCCTCGGCCTGACCCCGCTCCTCGGCGCCGATGCCGGGATAGGCGCCGGGCGTATCGACGAAGGTCACCACGGGCAGACGAAAGCGCTGGGCGAGCCCCATCAAGCGCTGCGCCTTGCGATAACCCTCGGGACGAGCCATCCCGAAGTTGCGGACCTGACGGCTTTGAAGGTCCTTGCCCTTCTCCTGCCCCAGGATCACGCAGGCGTAACCGCGCAAGCGGCCGAGACCGCTCAGAATCGCTGCGTCTTCCCCATAGAGGCGGTCGCCCGCCAAGGGGACGAAGTCGTCGACCAACTGGGCGATGTAGTCGCTGGCTTGAGGCCGCTGCGGATGGCGAGCCACCTGAGTCTTCTGCCAAGCGGACAGCTTGGCATAGGTGCTCCGCAGCAGGCGGTCGGCCTTCGCCTGGAGGCGCCCCACCTCCTCGGCAATGTTCAGGTCGCCGGCGTCGGAAAGGTGCTTGAGCTCTTCGATCTTGCCTTCCAGCTCGGCGACCGGCTTCTCGAAATCCAGATAATCACGCATGGCGCGGGGGATAGCACAGGGCTTCGCAATCGCACAGATGCAAAACTCCATGACACTTATCCGCCAAGCCTCTTTCACGAAGCATTGCAAGACGGCGCGGGACGGTTATTCTGATTCCGACGTTCCTAGGGGTGTCCCTGCCGGTCGCGGTCGCGGCCGGCCCGGGGGCTGAGATACCGTCCGGCAAGGCGGTGACCCTTCGAACCTGATCCGGATCATGCCGGCGCAGGGAAAGGACGGTCGGCATCGCCTCGGAAGCGCTCCGGGCAGAGGGTCGGCACCCTTCCTTCCGTTCGGCCGGGAGGAGATGCCAGATGATGTTCCGCTTTGCCTTTTGCCTTGCCATCTCGCTGCTGACGGCGGCTTCGCCTGCCAGGGCCGAGACGCTGACGGTTCTGTTGGACTGGTTCGTCAATCCGGACCACGCGCCGCTGATCGTGGCCCTTGATCGCGGCTACTTCGCCGAAGAAGGGCTGGAGGTCGAGTTCCTGGAACCGGCCGACCCCAACGATCCCCCGAAACTGGTTGCCGCGGGGCAGGTCCCGATCGCCATCTCCTATCAGCCCCAGCTCCACATGCAGGCGGCTCAGGGCCTGCCGGTGGCGCGCATCGCGACCTTGGTGGCCACCCCCTTGAACACACTGGTGGTGCTGGCCGAGGGTCCCGTCGAAACCCTGGCCGACCTGGAAGGCCGCAAAATCGGCTACTCCGTCGGCGGCTTTGCCGAGGCCATGTTGAGCGGCATGCTGGCGCCGGCCGGCTTGAGCCTGGAGGACGTCGAGCTGATCAACGTCAACTTCGCCCTCAGCGCCTCGCTGCTGTCGGGTCAGGTGGATGCGGTGATCGGCGCCTACCGCAACTTCGAGCTCAACCAGTTGGAAATCGAGGGTTCGGAAGGCCGCGCCTTTTATCCCGAGGAGCATGGGATTCCGGCCTACGACGAGCTGGTGGTGATCGCCAACGCGAACCGTCTGGAGGACCCCCGCCTGCCGGCCTTCATACGTGCCCTCGAACGCGGCACGATCTACACCATCAACCATCCCGAAGACTCCTGGGAGATCTTCAAGGCCTACAAACCGGGGCTGGACGACGAGTTGAATCGACGTGCCTGGTGGGACACCCTGCCGCGCTTCGCTCTGCGGCCCGCGGCCCTGGACGAAGGGCGCTATCGCCGCTTCGCGCAGTTCCTGATCGATCAGGGCGTGATCGAGGAGGCCCCGGCCTTGGAGAGCTACGCGGTGGAGTTGGAGTAGACCTGAGATCAGGCCGCTTTAGCCGGCGCGGATCTCCGCCAGGAACTGCTCGACTTCGGCGCCCAACTCGTTGGACTGGTTCGAGAGATCGCCCGACAGCCCGAGCAACTGCTGCGCGGTCTCGAGGTTGGTCTGAGCCGCAGTGGACACGCTGGAGATATTGCGTGCCGTCTCCTGAGTGCCCCCGGCCGCCTGCTGAGCGTTGCGGGCGATCTCCTGAGTGGCGGCCGACTGCTCCTCGACCGCCGCCGCGATAGTCGCCGAGATCTGTTGCATCGAAGAGTTGGTCGTCCGAATCGTCTCCATGGCCTGGGCCGCTTCGACGGAGATGCCCTGCATGGAGCTGATCTGTTGGCCAATCTCCTCGGTGGCCTTGGCCGTCTGAGTCGCCAGATTCTTGACCTCACTGGCCACGACAGCGAAGCCCTTACCGGCCTCGCCGGCCCGCGCAGCCTCGATGGTCGCATTCAGCGCCAGCAGGTTGGTCTGCTCGGCGATCTCCTGGATCAGAGTCACGATCGCACCGATCTTCTCGGCCGAGGTCTTCAGACTTCCAACGGTTTGACTGGTCTGCTCGGCCTTGCTGGATGCCTCATCGGCGATCCGCGCGGCCTCGCCGACCTGACCGCTGACCTCCCGGATCGAGGCCGACAGTTCTTCGGCGGCACTCGCAACGGTCTGAACGTTCTGTGCGGCTTCGTCGGTCGTCGCGGCGACGCTGACGCTGGACTGACTGGCGCTCTCGGCACTCTCCGCGACGGTCTGGGACGCAGACTGCATGCTGCCGGCGGCGCTGACCAAGCCGCCCACGAGTCCACCGACCGAACTCTCGAAGCGGGAGGCCAACTGATCGAAGGTGCGACGGCGCTCGGCTTCGGCCTCGCGGCGCGCCTGTTCGGCTTCGGCCTGCATCTGCTGCTTCTGTTGCGCTTGCTCCTTGAAGACCTGCAGCGCCTCCGCCATCCGGCCGACTTCGTCGCCGCGACTGGTCTCGGCGATCGCAACCTCCAGGTCGCCGTCGGCGATCCGTCGCATCTTGGCCGAAAGTCCCCCGAGGCTGCTGACCAAGTCTCTCTGGACCGCGTAGACGAGCGCCACCGCAATCAGAGTGAGCACGACAATCGCCGCCGCCACGCGCGTTGCCAGCGCCATGAAGGCAGCTCGAAGATCGTCGAGATAAACGCCGGTGCCGACGAAGGCATCGAGACTGGGAATAGGAACGACGTAAGACAGTTTCTGTTCCGGCACATCCGAACCGGCGCGCGGCCACATGTAGTATTCACGTCCGCCGCCAGCGCGCGCGGTTTCCGAGAGATTTCGGAAGAAGTAGACACCGTCCGCATCTTGGGTATCCCAGAGATTGCGGCCTTCGAGAGCTGGTTTCGCGGCATGCGCCAAGACCTCGCCATCAAGCTTGATGATGAAGAGATACTCGTTTTCCGCGTACCACATATTGTGAATTACACTGCGAAGCTGTGCGAGTGACTCCTCGGGGGCCAACTCACCGGCGCTCACGCGCTCAGCGAGAGAAGCCGCATAGCTCTGAGCCGTCTCGGAGATGTTCTGCAGCTTGCTAACCCGATCCTCGACCATCTGCAGTCGAGCGAAATGGAGACCGATACCCGCCGCGATCAACAAGGAGATCACGGTAAGCCCCAGCAAACTCCAGAGCTTGGTAGCAATCGACAGGGATTTCAAAGACATGGCAAGCCTCGGCTGGGTGGGTAACGCTCCCGAGACGTTCTATGGGAAAGAGGTCAATGAAAGGTTATTTCGCCTCTAATAACCAAAAAATACACTATAAGTAGAATTTGAAGGCTAAATACACCTCAGCAAAAAGAGCCGGCGCAGTCCGCGCGCCGGCTCTTTCGCATTTCTTGCACTGACTCCAAGCTTAGCCTCAGGCAGCGGCGATCTGCTCGGCCTTCTTGACCATGACCTCGGCCTGCTTGATAGAGGCGATGTCGATCAACCTACCGTCGAGGCTGACCGCACCCTTACCCTCTTTCTGCGCCTGGTCCATGGCTTCGATGATGCGCTGCGCCTTGGTGACCTCTTCCTCGGAGGGGCTGTAGACCGCATTGGCCAGTTCCAGCTGACTCGGGTGGATCGCCCACTTGCCTTCGCAGCCCAGAACGGCAGCCCGATAGGCTTGAGCCTTGTAACCTTCGGGGTCGGAGAAGTCGCCGAAGGGTCCGTCCACCGGACGCAGGCCGTTGGCCCGGGCTGCCACCACCATGCGGGCAATGGCATAGTGCCACATGTCGCCCCAGTGGTAATCGCGGCCGCCGTCGCCGTTGGGGTCGGTCAGAACGCCGTAGTTCGGGTTCGGTCCGCCGATGACGGTCGTGCGCGCCCGCGTCGAGGCCGCGTAGTCGGCGACACCGAAATGCAGCGACTCGTTACGCTTGCTGGCGCCCGCGATGGCGTCGACGTTCGCCATCCCGAGCGCGGTCTCGATGATCATCTCGAAGCCGAGCCGCTTCTTGCGCCCGACCGCGTCCTCGACCTGAGTGACCAGCATGTCGACCGCGTACACGTCGGCGGCAGTGCCGACTTTCGGGATCATGATGAGGTCGAGGCGCTCCCCGCCCTGCTCGATCAGGTCGACCACGTCCCGGTACATGTAGTGGGTGTCGAGGCCGTTGATGCGGACCGACATGGTCTTGCTGCCGAAGTCGATCTCGTTGAGCGCCTTGACGATGTTCTTGCGCGCCTGCTCCTTGTCGTCCGGCGCCACCGCGTCTTCCAAGTCCAGGAAGATGACGTCGGCCTCGGCGTCGGCCGCTTTTTCGATAAAGCGATAGTTGCTTCCAGGCACGGCAAGCTCGCTGCGGTTCAGGCGCGGCGTTGCTTGCTCGACAATCGTAAAGCTCATTCAGTCTTCCCCTTGATTGGCTGATCTTCTCGCGGCGGACGACAACCGCCAGCATAGGAATAGCGCCGCCGCAGCATCAGTGACGAACGCAAGGGACGCGGCGAGGCGCGACTTTACATAATTGCTGGTAATACCAATCGCAACGGCAAAGCGATGACGGAGATCACTCCGCCGCCTCGGTCTCCTCCGGCTCGACCGGATTGGTCGGCTGAGCCAGGGGATGATGGTCTTCGACCAGCGTCTTCAGCCGATCGCTGAGCACGTGGGTATAGATCTGCGTGGTCGCGATATCGGCATGCCCCAAAAGCTGCTGAACGGAGCGCAGGTCCGCGCCTCGCGCCAGCATGTGGCTGGCAAAGGCATGGCGCAGCACATGCGGCGAAATCTTGCTGGGCTCCAGCCCGGCTTCGACGGCCAGTTCCTTCAGCAGCTGCGCGACTCTGTGACGCGTCAGATGCCCGCCAAGACTGCGCGAGGGAAACAGCCAGGCATCGTCCTCGGACCGGCGGAGAAAACGACGGCGCACTTCGCAATAGGCGTCGAGTGCGGCACGTGCAGGGCGGCTGACCGGCACCATGCGCTCCTTACCACCCTTGCCGCGAACGACTAGCAGACGCGGATCGCGCGTCACCGCCGAGACCGGGAGGCCGACCAGTTCGGAGACACGCAGCCCAGTGGCGTAGAGCACCTCCAGAAGCGCCGTCAGCCGCAGCCCCTCGGCCCCCTCGCGCTGGCGGGCGGCCTCCAGCAAGCGATCGACCTCCGCCTCCGACAGGACCTTGGGCAGGCTGCGGCCCTGCCGCGGACTCTCCAGCGTTGCCGTGGGATCGTCCTGGCGCAGCCCTTCGCCGTAGATAAACCGGTAGAACTGCCGCAAAGCCGAGAGCCGCCGCGCGGCTGTCCGCGCCGACATTCCGGTCGCAGAGAGATGACTCAAGTAGCGGCGCAGCGCCTCGGCGTCGGCGCTTTCCAGAACGCCGCCGTCTTCGGCCAGAAAAGCGCCCGCATGGCGCAGGTCGCGCGCATAGGCGTCCAGGGTGTTCTTTGCCGCTCCTCGCTCGACGACCAGCATCTCGAGAAAGGCTTCGGCTTGTGCAGAAAGGTCAAATCCACGCGCGGATTTTCGGTTCGAGGGGGCCGTCATGGCATTGAGTCTCCGACTCTTTTTTCCGATCTTGTACTGTTTTATGGCGTCAGAGACCCCGTGATGCCAGGGCCTCCATGGCGAATTGTCGTGCTTCCACCCCCAAATCGAGAGAAACCAAGGCTTCTACGACGGCCGCAAGTTCAAGCGGATGCAACTCGCCAGCCGAGCGGTCACCCAGAACGGCCGAGGCCCGGAGCAGTGCCTCGCCCAGGCGCGACGCCTGTCCGGCAGTCGCCAAGGCCTCAAGCTGCGGTTCACCGGTCGGGGCCGCGGCACTTGCGGGGCCGGGGCTCACGGCCGCAAGAGCCTCTCTCTCTCCCAGCCCGTATAACGCAGCCGCGAAAAGCGCTACGGTTTCGCTATCGAGCCCCGTGGCCGCCGTGTCGCTGGCCCAATCTTGAAGATCGGTCCAGCCGGCTGCCGGGGTTCCGGCAAGACGCGCATAAGGCCAGAGAAGGCGGCGCGCCTCGGCGGCCTCCGGCCACTGCGCGGCCGCACTGCCTGCATTCTCAAACCACGCAAGGGCCTGTTCCAGCCGCCCGCTGTAGAAGAGCGCGCGCCCCGGTCCCGAAGCCCAGCGCGCCAAGGCCGGTTCCGGCTGCAAATCAACTACGACCGGCTCGGCAGCCTGCAGACCGGCGAGCGCAACTCCCTGCAGGCTCGTTCCGCTCAGATAGCGGGAGAGCAATTCGACCCGTTCCGGCGGCGAGGCCCCGCTTTCCAGTGCCTGAAACAACAGTGCCCGGTCGCTCGGCTCCGCCGGATCGAGATCCGCACCGAGGGCACCCCGCAGGGTCGGGGCGTCGAAATCGAAAACGTCGTAGAAGTCCGCCAGGCGGCCGCCGGGCAGGACACCGGCCTGTACCGCACGCTCCGCCAGCAGCACACGGTCGGCCGCGGGGAGCGACTGCAGCCCGAGCAACTGCTCGCTTCGGCCAAGTGGCGCATCCGACAGCAATACCACATCGGGGCGCGCCTGAAGCTTGGCGAGCATGGCGATGTTCAGCGCGGTCGGCGCCGGCTTGTCCGGAGCACGGCCAAAACCCAGGAGAGCGTTGGCAAGCTCCAGGAAATCGGGATCGGCCTGTTCCCCGGCATCGGTCCGGTCCTGCTCTCGCAAAAGATCGAGACCGAGCAGGGCGGCCCTCTCATCTCCGGCAGCCAATTGGCAAAAGATCAGCGCCTTGGACCACCAGACACCGCCATGATCGGCAACGCCTTGCTGTCCGAGCCGGCAGGCCTCTCGCTCGTCACCCGTGATCAGACGAGCCTGCAAGCGCGTTCTGTCGAGCAGTTCGTCGCCGGTTGCCTCCGGCGCGACCTCGAGCAAGCGGATCAAGGCGGGCGTGTCGCCCAGCGCAAAGAGCCGGTCCGCCCGCAAACCCAGCAGACTGGGCATACCCGATCCGGCCGGCGCGCCACCCGGTGCCTTGGCGCTGGTCAGCAACAGCCGGCGCAGCAGGCTGCGCAAGGTGGGCGAGGCCAGATCGGCCGGGATGCCGCTCAGGAGCGCTGCGACCTGACGGCGTTCCAATCCAGCCCAGACATCGCCGCCGAAACCGTCTGGATCGCGTTCCGTGAGCACGCCGACAGTGGCGGGATCGATTGGCGCCAGCACGTCGACGAAAATTCCGTCGCGGGCGCGCGGCGCGTCGTCGATCGGCGCCGCCGGCAAGGCATCGACCTGCATACCGTCCGGCACGCGCGGCCGATCCTGTAAGGTTCCCTCCCCGGTCGCGCCAGGTGGCGGAAACAACGACCGGGGTGCACCGGCTTGATCGCTTTGCGCCGCGGCCGAACCGCCGAGCACCGGACCGCACAGCAACAGACCCACGCAGAAAGCGGTGGCCAGATGCGCGGACCCGATGGGCCGCAAGAAGCGAGGGATATCAGTCGAACAGGCGCTCATTCGGAATTACTTTCTCTACCTGCGCAGTCGGCGGCGGTAGGTCGAGGGTCATGATCGCGGCACCCGCCGCCGTCAGAAGCAACAGAAACAAAACCAAAACACCGGCAACAATCTTGCCCATTATCGACCTCGCAACGATTCATCTTTGGTCACTTCGCCTCTCACTCCGCCGGGTCAAACACCAGCGACACGCTGCCGCCCAGCGCAATCGTCGCGGCACCGGCCTGCATCGCTGGCGCTTGCACTCAGCCGGGCTGTCTGTGGTAGATTTTGTCTGTGGCGAAATGGCGGCAGTGATCATAAGTGTAAACGCCGCAAAACGGGCATGCAACGCCGCCCGAAGCCAAGCTGCCGGTGCGGCGGGGGTAAGACTGAGAACAACGGAGACACGGCCAATCATGCCGGAAGACGGCAGTTCAGGCCTCACGGCACCGGCTGACCCCTCGGCGATGGAGCGGCCGCAGAAGCCTCAGCCGCACGGACCGGCGCGCAGGCTGGCCTCCGAGGATAGCGTCGTACTGGTCGGACTGATGGGCGCAGGTAAATCTTGCATCGGACGGCGCCTGGCACAGCGATTGGGCCGACGTTTCGTCGATGCCGATACCGAGATCGAACGGGCGGCCGGCTGCTCGATCCCGGATATCTTCGCCGAGCACGGCGAAGCCTACTTCAGATCGGGTGAAAGGCGGGTGATTCAACGCCTGCTGCAGACGCCGGGGCAAGTCATCGCCACTGGCGGGGGTGCATTCATGGATCCGGAAACCCGGGCCGCCGTGGCCGCGGCCGGCCTTTCGGTCTGGCTACGTGCCGATCTGGATCTGCTGGTCAAGAGAACGTCCCGGCGGGATAGCCGACCGCTGCTGCGCGGGGGCAACCCGCGCGAGATCCTGCAACGGCTGATCCACGAACGTTATCCGGTCTACGCGCTGGCGGACGTCACGGTGGACGCGGCGGAGGGGCCGCCCGAAGCCACCGTCGAGCGCGTTCTCGAGAGTCTGTATCCCAAAGCGCGCAAGTCGGCGCCCGCGGGCACCCATGCCTAACCTCACTGCCGAGCGGCTCAGCGTGGATCTCGGTGCGCGCAGCTACGACATCGCGATCGGTCCAGGCCTCATTGCCCAGGCCGGCGCCGAGATCGCCGGTCTGTCAGACGCACCGAAACGGGTCGTGGCGGTGACCGACCATCACGTCGCGGAGCTACATTTGGCGACGCTCGAGCGCAGCCTGGGCAACGCCGGGCTCGCCTTCGACGCCTTCGTCGTACCGGCCGGCGAAGCCAGTAAATCCTTTGCAGGCTTCGAGAAGCTCTGCGAGGCGCTGCTGAGTGCCGGACTGGAGCGCAAGACCTGGCTGATCGCCTTGGGCGGTGGCGTGGTCGGCGATCTGACGGGCTTCGCAGCCGCCGTGCTGTTGCGCGGCCTCGATTTCGTGCAGATCCCCACCAGCCTGCTGGCGCAGGTAGATTCCTCGGTCGGCGGCAAAACCGGGATCAACGCCGCACAGGGCAAGAATCAGGTGGGGTCTTTCCACCAGCCCCGCTTGGTGCTGGCCGACAGCGGGGCTCTGGCCACGCTGCCGCGACGCGAGTTGCTGGCCGGTTATGCGGAGGTCGCGAAGTACGGCGCCCTTGGGGATGCCTCCTTCTTCGCCTGGCTGGAGGAGCACGGACCCCACGTCATCGAGGGCGACGCCACGGCACAGATCCGGGCCGTCGCCACGTCTTGCCGTGCCAAGGCGGAAATCGTCGCCGCGGACGAGCGCGAAAGCGGGCAGCGCGCCTTGCTCAATCTTGGTCACACCTTCGGCCACGCTCTCGAAGCCGAGACCGGCTACAGTGCCGCCCTGCTGCACGGTGAAGCCGTCGCAATCGGTATGGTCATGGCCTTCGACCTGTCGGTTCGTCTCGGGTTTTGCCAACCGGAGGAGACCGACCGCCTGCGCCGGCATTTGGCCGCCGTGGGCCTGGCCACGGACTTAACCGACCTGCCCCAGGTGGACTGGAACGCCGAGCGGCTGCTCAGCCATATGCGCAAGGACAAGAAAGTCGCGAACGGCCGCCTCACCTTCGTTCTCGCGCAGGGCCTCGGGCGTGCCTTTGTCACCCAGGACGTGCCGGAAGCCGAAGTCCTGGCCCTGCTACAGGACGTGATCGCCGCAAGCGCGCTCGGCCAGCAGGCGATCGGATAGACGGCGCACGACGAGACAAACGGACATGGATGCAGACCTGATTTTCTCCATCGGCGCAATCGCCGCGCTGTTGCTGCTCTCCGGCTTCTTTTCCGGTTCGGAAACGGCGCTGACGGCGGCATCGCGGGCACGCATGCATACCCTCGAGCAACAGGGCGACAGCCGCGCCCGGCTGGTCAACCGCCTCTGGCATCGCAAGGAGCGGCTGATCGGCGCGATCCTGCTCGGCAACAACGCGGTCAACATTCTGGCGTCCGCGATTGCCACGTCGGTGCTGATCCGGTTGGTCGGGGAGGCGGCGATCGCCTACGCGACCATAGGCATGACCCTGCTGGTGCTGGTCTTCGCGGAGGTTCTGCCGAAAACCTACGCGCTGATGTTCGCCGAGAAGGTCGCCCTCTTCGTCGCTCCGGTCATGCGCGTCGTGGTCACGGTCTTCAACCCGGTGGTACGGCTGGTGAACGGCATCGTCGCCGCCACGCTCCGCCTGTTCGGGACCCGTGTCGCCCTCGCCTACGGCTCGGAAGAGTGGGAAGAGGAACTGCGGGGGGCCATCGAGTTGCACAAGGGCCCTGGCGACGAAGTGCGCCACGAGCGCGAAATGCTGCGCTCCATTCTCGACCTGGCCGACGTCGAGGTCAGCGAGATCATGGTTCACCGACGCAACGTCACCACGATAAACGCGGACCAACCCTTCGAGCGCATTATCGAGGAGGTCCTGTCCAGTCCCCACACACGCCTGCCGCTCTGGCAGGATCAACCCGACAATATCGTCGGCGTCCTGCACGCAAAGGCGCTGTTCCGCGCGGTTCAGGCAGCCGGGGGCAAGCTGGACGACCTGGACATCGGGAGCATCGCGGCGAAGCCCTGGTTCATTCCGGATTCCAGCGACCTGCTGAGCCAGCTACATGCCTTCCGGAAGCGTCAGGAGCACTTCGCCATTGTGGTAGACGAATACGGCGAACTGTTGGGCGTGGTGACTCTGGAGGATATCCTGGAGGAGATCGTCGGCGACATCTCCGACGAGCACGACATCGAGGTCGAAGGCGTCGAGGTGCTGAAGGACGGCGCGGCCATCGTCAACGGCTGGGTCACCATCCGCGATCTCAATCGAAAGTGCGATTGGCGCCTGCCGGACGAGGAGGCCGCCACCGTGGCCGGTCTGGTGCTACACGAGGCGCGGCGCATCCCCGAGGTCGGTATGACCTTCGCTTTCCACGGCTTCCGTTTCGAGATTCTGGGTCGGCAGCGCAACCAGATCACCCTGATCAAGC
Organism: Algihabitans albus; assembly: GCF_003572205.1. NCBI lineage: Bacteria > Pseudomonadati > Pseudomonadota > Alphaproteobacteria > Rhodospirillales > Rhodovibrionaceae > Algihabitans > Algihabitans albus. The sequence continues at coordinate 604,982 of NZ_QXNY01000004.1, read as the reverse complement.
TGACCTCTCTGGAACCCGTCGCCGACGACGACGGAGTCAGGGAAAGCCTGGCGGCAAGCTAGCCTGCTGCCCGACAAATCCGCCCGGTTGGAGTGCGGTCCCGCCCTAGGCGTGACCGGCATCTCCGCTAAGCATGGCGGCATCGAAACCCAGCTTGCGGATCGCTCGTTCCCACTTGTCTTCAAGCCCGCCGTCGAAAACTAGGATTTCGTCCGCCTCAACGTGCAGCCAGCCGTTCTTCTGAATCTCCTGATCGAGCTGGCCGGGCCCCCAGCCCGCATAGCCCAGTGCCAAGAGGGCCTGACGCGGGCCGGAGCCGTAGGCCAGGTCGCGCAGGATGTCCACCGTGGCGGTCAGCGCAAAGGCATCGTTCACCTGTAGGCTGGAATCCTGCAGGTAGTCCGCCGAGTGCAAGACGAATCCGCGGCCGGTCTCGACCGGACCGCCGAAGTGGACGCGAATGTCCTCGCGTGCCTCGGGTCCGTCGATACCGAGTTGTTCCAGCAGATCGGGGAACGTTAGCGAGCCGGCAAGCTTGTTGACCACCAGCCCCATCGCACCCTCGGAGCTATGGGCGCAAAGATAGATGACGCTGCGCTCGAAACGCGGATCGGCCATGGTCGGCATTGCGACAAGCAGCTGCCCGGTCAGATAACCAATGTCTTCCGCATCCTGATCGTCCGGCTTGTCCATTCTATCGACGCGCCTCCTTCCAAACCGCCTAGATAGGGACCTGATCGCGCCCACGGGAGGCTGGACCTGGCGGACAAGAGCAATATGACGCGATCAACACGCCCTTTTGAGGGCACGTGACACGCTGTCCGGTAGTTTGGCCTGCTGACTGCACTTATCTTTAGATCCAAGACCAACAGCCTAGCGCGGAGCCATGCTGAAGGCGATGCCCGGAGTGAGACCGCTGACCCGCATTTTCCTGGCGGCCCTGTTTTTGTTCGCGAGCAGCGGTAGTGCCCTGGCGGCGGCCGGCGCGTGGGACGAGAACGAACAGGCGCGCGTACGCGTCATCGCCGCAACTGGCGCTGTTGGGACCGCCGACCAGCTCAGCGCCGGGCTCCAGTTCGAGCTGGCGGAAGGCTGGAAGACCTACTGGCGCTCGCCAGGGGATGCCGGTCTGCCCGTCACGGCCGATTGGAGCGGGAGCGAAAACGTCGCGGCGGTGGAGTTCGGCTGGCCAGTCCCGCATCGCTTCTCTCTCTTCGGACTCGAGACCTTCGGCTACGGCGAGCAGGTGGTCTTCCCCCTGACCGTCACACCGGAGACACCGGGCGCACCCGTCGCCCTGCGGGGCCGAATCGACTATCTGGTCTGCGAGGAGATCTGCATCCCCCATAGCGCCGAGGTCAGCCTGGACCTGCCGGCCGGCGCGCAGACCCCGGCCCGCGAAGCCTTCCTGATCGAGCAGTTTCGCAGCCAATTGCCGAGCGAAACCTCCGGTCTTTCTCTCGAGAACGCCAGGCTGGTCGGCGAGTCGCTGGAGGTGGAAATCGCGTCGATCCTGCCTCTGACCGATCCCGATGTGCTGGTCGAAGCGCCGTCCGGCTGGGCCTTCGCGGCGCCCCAGAAAACAGTCGGCGCGGAGGGCAAGACGGCGCGCCTCACCCTGACGGTGATCGAGGGCAAGCGCACCGAGGCGCCGCTGGCCGGTACGCCCGTGACCTTGACGCTGACCGACGTCAACCGTGGAGTCGAGCAGGAAATTCGGCTCGATCCGCCGGCCGCCCTCGCGCCTTCTGTGCAACTTGCGCCGGTGTTGCCCGAAACCGGTCTGCTGACGGTGCTGGGGCTGGCACTGCTGGGCGGATTGATCCTCAATCTGATGCCCTGCGTGCTGCCGGTTCTCTCCATCAAGCTGCTCTCGGCAGTCAGCCACGGCGGCCGGAACCGCGCCGCGGTGCGTCTGTCGTTCCTGGCCTCGGCGGCCGGCATCCTCTTCTCCTTCCTGGTTTTGGCCGGTGGCGCCATCGCTCTACAGCTCGGCGGTCTCGCTGTCGGCTGGGGCATTCAGTTTCAGCAGCCGGTCTTCCTGGTCGCCATGGCTGCGGTGGTGACGCTCTTCGCCTGCAACCTCTTCGGCTTCTTCGAAATTCCCCTGCCAAGCTGGCTTTCGGGCACGGCGCAGCTCGGGGACAACCATAGCCTCGGCGGTCATTTCGTTACCGGCGCCTTTGCGACGCTGCTCGCCACGCCTTGTTCGGCGCCGTTTCTCGGCACCGCAGTGGGCTTCGCACTTTCCCGGGGGCCTGGAGAGATCCTCGCGGTTTTCGCGGCGCTCGGACTGGGACTCGCGCTGCCCTATCTCTTGATTGCCGCGGCGCCGGGTCTGGCGACCGCGCTGCCGCGGCCCGGCGCCTGGATGATCACGCTGCGCCGACTGCTCGGACTGGCCCTCGCCGCGACCGCCGCCTGGCTGCTCTCCGTGCTGGCCGTCCAACTCAGCTTGGCCGCGGCCCTGATCCTCGGTGGTCTCCTGACGCTTCTCGGCCTGACGCTCTTCGCCCGTCATCGCGGCCGCCTCGCGGCTCTACCGGGCCGCGCCGCTGCGGCCGGACTGATCGCGATCTGCATCGCCGTGGCAGCGCTGGCCCGCAATCCCGCGCCTGCGACGGCGGAAACTGCCGACTGGGCTCCCCTGGACCGCCAAGCCATCGCCCGCCACGTCGCCGAGGGCCGGACGGTTTTCGTCGACGTCACGGCGGAGTGGTGCATCACCTGCCAAGTCAACAAGACCCTGGTCCTGGACACGGCCGAGGTCACCGAACTGCTGGGCGGCGAGGGGCTGGTGGCGATGCGCGGCGACTGGACCCGGCCCGACCCTATGATCGCCGACTATCTGGCCAGCTTCGGGCGCTACGGCATTCCCTTCAATGCGGTTTACGGCCCCGACGCTCCCAACGGCCTGACCCTCCCCGAACTCTTGAGCCGCTCTGCTGTCCTGGAAGCCCTGGACACCGCCGGCTTCGACGCCAGCACCGCGACGGCGGCGTCACAATAGAGTCTCCCGCGCCGCGCTTGGCGCTGAACGGCCGGCGTCTTATCTATGCGGCGTTACACCACGCGACCGCATTGCGGCGGGCCGCTCGGTTCAGCCGTTGAATCAGGAAATAGTCAGGGAAGGGAAGCTCCGTCATGACGATCAAGGTGGGCGACAAGATCCCCAGCGCCACGCTGAAAGTGAAGACCGAAAACGGTATCGAAGACCTCACCACGGACGCGCTGTTCGGCGGCAAGACGGTCGTCCTTTTCGCCGTTCCGGGCGCCTTCACGCCAACCTGCTCCGCCAAGCATCTTCCAGGCTTCGTTGCCCATGCCGACGAGATCAAGGGTAAGGGCGTCGACACCATCGCCTGTCTCTCGGTCAACGACGCCTTCGTCATGGACGCTTGGGGCAACGATCAGAAAGCCGCTGACAAGGTCACGATGGTGGCCGACGGGAACGGTGAGCTGACGCAAAAACTGGGCCTGGAGATGGACGGGTCGGCCTTCGGCCTGGGCACGCGCTCTCAGCGCTACGCCATGGTGGTCAAGGACGGCACGTTGGCCGCCCTGCATCTCGAAGAGCCCGGCGCCTTCGAGGTCTCGAGCGCCGAGGCCGTGCTCAAAGCGCTGTAAGAGCGTCCTGCTCTTTCCAAAGCCAACGGCGCCGGGGTCACTCTCCGGCGCCGTTTTCCTTTGAACCGAGGGAAGATCGAGACGCCTGGAAGCCCGATTCTAGACCAGACCCTAAACCAATCCTTGAGCCGTCGGGTTGCCGAGCAGCGAGAGGAATTCGCGGCGTGTGGCCGCGTCCTTGCGGAAACAGCCGAGCATCCGGCTCGTCACCATTGTGGTGCCCGGCTTGTGGATGCCGCGTGTGGTCATGCAGTGGTGAGTTGCCTCGATCACCACGGCGACACCGGAAGGCTCCAGCACCGCCTCGACCGTGTTGGCGATCTGCGCCGTCATCTTTTCCTGAATCTGCAGACGTCGAGCATAGGCGTCGACGACGCGCGCCAACTTTGAGATGCCGACCACCCGATGGGTCGGCATGTAGGCGATATGCGCCCTGCCCACGATCGGCGCCAGATGATGCTCGCAGTGGGACTCGAAGCGGATGTCGCGGAGCAACACCATTTCGTCGTAACCCTCGACCTCGCTGAAGGTGCGCTGAAGCAGCTCCAGAGGATCGATCGCGTAGCCGCCGAAGAACTCCTCGTAGGCCCGCGCCACGCGTGCCGGCGTGTCCTGCAAGCCTTCGCGATTGGGATCGTCGCCCGCCCAGGCGAGCAGGGTGCGGACCGCGGCCTCCGCCTCCTCGCGGCTGGGGCGACTGTCGGCGGTCTCGCCGGTGGGGACGGGAGTCAGGGTCATGGGCGATCGCCCTTCGTGCTGTTGGGAAGATCGGCCGAACTGGCCTCTTGTCGAAGCGCGAAATGGCATT